>JAZNFJ010000102.1:0-18477 GCA_045589035.1 Candidatus Avilachnospira sp.
TGGTCAACATAGTACTTGTAGAAACCCTTGGCAATGTCGCAGGCAGGAACACCGGCCTTGACCTGCTTTTCGCTCCAGGCGTGTGCCTCCCGGCAGAACTGAACGATGTCACGGCGCTGACCTTCCAGCTTGCCCAGGCAAATGGGGTAGCCGATGGCAGCAGAATAACCGTCGATCTTAGCGGACAGGTTCAGCTGAACGATGTCGCCCTTCTGGAACTCACGGTAGGAAGAACGGGAGATGGCGTGACGGGTGGAAGCCTCGGAGAAGACGTACATGGGCAGGCCTTCGTACTCAGCACCGTTTTCGTAAACAACGCGCTGTGCCACACCGACCATCTGCAGCTCGGTCATGCCGGGCTTGATCTCCTTGATAACCTGCTGGGTAGCCAGTTCAGCAATGCGGTAGCCCTCGCGGAGGCAAGCCAGCTCGTTTTCGGACTTGATGGAACGCAGCTCGACCATGACCTTGCCGGCATCGATCAGTTCAGCTTCGGGGAAAGCTTCTCGGATAGCGTTGTAGATAGTAACGGAAGTGTCCAGGAAGGAAGCAACACCGATGCGGATCTTCTTGCCGGTGACACCGATGGCCTTGAAGACATCGTGGAAGGTGTCGGGCTTCAGTTCGGGGTAAGCGGGGTCAGCGCCTTCACGGTAAGCGGTCAGAACGAAGGTCTTGTCCAGCTTGTTGCGGTCAGCGCCGAAGATAGCGGACTCGGGACCGACCATCAGAGCAGCCTCACCGGCAGCGGAGATGGCGACACCGGCGCGCTCGAACAGGGGCCAGAAGCCGGAGAAGTAACGGGGGTTTGCGTAGTCAGCTTCGTTGCCGTTGACGATCAGGGCGTCCAGGCCTTCACGCTGCAGAATAGCGGCAGCGCGCTGCACTCTTTCTTTATACTCGTGATCAGGAATACAAACTCTTGCCATTTTTTATTTCCTCCTAAAAATTATTCACAATAGCCGGGAGTGGTGTAGAAATTGACAGTTCTGGGTTCTGCACGGCCGTACTGAGCGACCACGGGAACAGAGCTTTCCAGCATAATAGCGTACTGAACGCCAAATTCTGCAGTGTACTTGCCGAAGTCTTCCTCCTTGTTGCTGCGCATGCAGCGAACGCGGCGGGCCTTCACGACGGTTTCAAAGGAAACGGGATCCTTGTCGTCGTAGAACAGGGTGAACTTGATCTGAGCATCTTCGTCGGTCACATTGGTGACGATGACGGACTCGTGGCCGGGGATCAGGTTGGCGCCTTCGGGGGGAAGTTCAGCATCGGGGAAGATCCAGACTTTTTTGCCGTAGTTCATAACTGTTTCTCCTTAAATCAGCTTACTTGCATTGATAATTTGTTCCATATTGTGGGGAATTTCCATCTCGATGACGCGGGTGGTCTGGTCGATTTTCCAACGCAGATGGGCGGCATCACCGATATACTCCATGCTGGGTTCCCAGCCCAGACGGGAGTCGGCTTCCACCAGGGGGATGGTAGCCTCGGCATTGGCAATTTCCTTGCGGCCGATGGCGATCATCTCTTCCTGCATCTTCAGCAGGGTCTGGGTGTCGCTTTCGGTCTTCATCTGCCAGCGGAGAATGTTCCATTGCTTGGTATGGATGGCGGTCAAGGCCGTATTTTCAACAAACTTGACCAATCCGATAAAGCGCTGGGCTTCTTCCAGACGCCAACCGCTGAGGGTGGGCTGAAGTTCCTCCAGAATGGCACGACCGGTCTGCAGACAGCTGCGCAGCTTTTCCAGGCACCGGATTTCCTTGGGGAAACGGGACTGCATGGGCTCTACAGCCTTGACGTACAGATTGGTGATGTGATACAGGAAATCGGAACCGTAGTCCGTGAAGCAAATGGCATTACCGCCAAAGTGCGCATAGTCCACGGTAGGGATCTTCACATCAGACCGGAAAATCAGAGGATAGGCAGGACCAACTCGCATAGGTCCGTACTGATCCTCGTTGGTAGAGGGATAATAGGTAATTGCTTCGGAAATATGTTTCCATGCCTCCAGAACCTTGGGGGCATTGGCTTTGCCGTAAAGCTGGCAGGCCAGAGTTTCCAGTGCGGCAGAAGCATCCTGCACCGGTTCGGTCAGCATCCGGGTCTCAAGAGCACTGATGAAGGAGGGGTAAAATCCATAGTGATGAGACTCCATCAAGCCGCACAGACCGTGCTTTTCGTTGGACTCCAGCAGACCTTCGTAGCGCTTGACCCACTGAAGGGGGAAGGGCTCGTAGGGGATGACGCCGAAGTCCCATGCCAGGCCTGCACTGTTGGCCTGTGCATAGAGTTTGATGCCTCGCTCAGCGGCTCTCTCTGCTTCCGTGCGGAAGTAGGTGCCTGCTTCGGCAAAGGACAGGGTATAGTCGGTGGCGCGAATGAGAAGATCGTCAACCTTGCGGGTTTCGAACATCTCAAAGGTGGCCATCAGAGTGATGCCCTCAGGAAGAGTGTCAATGAGTTTCAGACGGGCTTCTGCGTCCATATAGCCCCAGTTGTAGGTCCAGAAGACAATGTCTGCGTCGGACTTGTACTGACCGATGACCTTTTGCAGCATGGTCAGCCACTGGGGATAGTCGAAACAGGGATACCAGCCCGGTGTAGGCTTGCCGGTGGCATTCTTTTCCTCGGTGGTGTGTACAACATGGGGATCCTTACTGGGGAACTCCACAGACTCACCAACCAGAACAACACCCTTAAAGCCGGGGCAGCAGCGGAAGATCTTGCCGTAGGTGCTGTCGTAATGCTCGAAAGCGCCGGGCTCTTCCGGATGCATGCTGCTCTTGAGGTAGCTGTACGCATAGACATCAATGCCATAGTCTGCTGCACGGTCAATGAGATCATTGAAATCCACATAACCGGCAGGAGTCAGATCCACATCCTTGACGAAGATCAAAATGGCATCCATGCCTGCGTAAGCGATGTTCCGCAGATGGGCATCGGGATACTGGTCCATGCCATAACCGGAGTGGACCATTCTAGGTGAAAATCTGGGTGCCCGGGTCACAGAACCTTCTTCCAGCCAGGTGCCGCCGTTGGTGCTGAATACATCTTCCAGCCGGTAGCAGCCCTGGGCACAGCCGCGATCATCGTAGCCGCAAATGACGATGCCGCCATTGCCGCAGGTCTGAACGCAGGAAGCATTTACGGGCTTCTCCGTCCATTCCACGCCCATTTCTTCGGCCGTGGCCACCACAATGGTGTTGGCAGCCGGGGCAGGGGAGAGGGCGCGCTTGATGGAAACAGAAACTTCCTGTGCATAGAACAGGTAATCCCGGAGATCCTCTACAGCTTTCAGCAGGACTGTGCTGCAGTTATGTGCCACAACGATGGAAAATTCATCGGTGACACGGACATAGTTGCCGGAGGGGGCGGCATCGTCCCGTCCCATAGGACGGAACCGCTGCCGCATCCGGTTTCTGAACTCATAATTTCTCTCCATAGGAGGAATTCCTTTCGGGGCAGGTCAGAAATTAACCCTTGATAGCGCCGGCAGTCATACCGGAAACGATATACTGCTGGAAGGACAGGTAGATGATCATGATGGGGATCAGAACGATGACCATACCTGCGAACAGGCCGGTCCAGTCAGCCATGTGCTGGGTGGTAGCCTGCAGAGTGAACAGAGCGACGGACAGAGGCACCTTGTTGGGGCTGAAGATGATAACAGAGGACAGGGTGTACTCAGACCAGTAGCTCAGGAAGTTGAAGATACCGACGGTAGCGATACCGGGCTTTGCCAGAGGCAGCATGATCTGCCAGAAGGTACGCATGATGCCGGCGCCGTCGATGTAGGCGGCTTCTTCCAGTTCGTGGGGCAGGGTTGCGAAGAAGTTACGCAGAATGAAGCCGGTGCCGATGGCAGAACCGGCGATGTTGCAGAGCATGATGGAAGCTCTGGTATCCAGCAGGCCCAGATCTCGGAGGTTCAGGAAGCTGGAGGTCAGAGAAATACCACCGGGAACGAACATCATAAACAGATAGAAGCTGGCCAGCATCTTGCCTGCCTTCAGATCCAGTCTGGTAACGGCATAGGAAGTCATGCAGTTCAGCAGGATGCCGAAGACCAGGGAAACGACGGACACCAGCAGAGAGTTCAGGAAGGGAACAGACAGACCGGTGATGGCCCAAACGCGGACATAGTTTTCAAAGATGTTAGCGCCGTCCTGGAACAATTCCTTGGGGAAGGACCAGGGGTCGACGAAGAACTCAGCGTTGGTCTTAAAGGAACTCATGACGTTCCAAAGCAGAGGATAGACAACTGTCAGACACAGCGCAATGAGGAAAATTCGAATCAAAGTGTTGATGGTAAACTTACCCAGCTTTTGTCCAAAAGTCATGTGAGCACCTCCTTAGTATTCCAGCTCATCCTTGGGCTTGGTGACCTTCAGCATGAAGAGGATCAAAGCACCAACGAGGATACAGACGACAACACCCTGAGCAGCGGACAGACCAAACTTACTGCTGCCGAATGCGGTCTTATAGATGTAGCTGATGATAACATCGGTTGTACCGGCAGGACCGCCGTCGGTCATAAACTTGACCAGGACGTAGATACCGGTAAAGGCGTTCATGGTGAAGAAGACCAGACAGGTTCTGACCATATTCATGACCATGGGAAGAACAATGTGAATGAAGCGCTGGAAGCCATTTGCGCCGTCGATTTCGGCAGCTTCCAGATATGTAGTGGGAATACCTTCAATGGCGGCAATCATCAGCAGCATGTAGTAGCCGAAGCCGGACCAGGTCCAAACCACCATGATAGCACCAAAAGCGGTCTCTTTCAGACCCAGCCAGTTGACAGCCAGATGATCCAGACCGATGGTTCTCAGGAAGGAGTTCAGCAGACCGAAGTTGGGGGAGTAGATGAATTTCCACAGAACAGCGATAACAACTGCGGAAATGATGTTGGGCATGTAGAGAATAATGCGGTAGTACTTGGATTCTTTCAGCTTGCTCTGGGTGATCATAGCAGCGCAGGCCAGAGCCAGACCGAAGACAAAGACACCGCCGAAGATGAAGAAACGGACGTTATTCAGCAGAGCGCGCCAGAAATCATCATCCTTGAAGATGCGCTCAAAGTTCTGGAAGCCGATGAAATTGTAGTCACCGTAGCCGGACCAGTCCGTCACAGAATAGAAGAACGTCTTGATCAGCGGGGTGAAGCTAAAAGTAAGATACATTGCCAGCAAGGGCAGGCAGAACAGGCAGAAAACGCCAACTCTGTTACGATAACTAGCTTTCAATGGTAGGACCCCTCCTTGGTTAGAGTTCCGGGAGCACGCGCTCCCGCAGCAGAATTCAGATTTGTCTTTTTACAGGAGTAAGGGGCGGTTTGGCCGCCCCTTACTGGAAAACGCGGAATTATCTGACGGTACGCAGAATGGTGTCGGGATTGTTACGGACTTCGGTAGCAATCTCTTCCATGTTCTGGCAGTACTCTTCAGCAGTGATGTCACCCAGGCACAGTTCGTCGTTGTTGTTACGAATGCCGGTGTTCATGTCGCCGTAGTAACTCTCGGTGGAGTTGATAACAACGACATCTTCCTGCTGAGCAGCTTCCAGAGCGGACAGGTTAGCCTCGGTCATAACCTCAGACAGGATAGAGGTATCCATGGTCTGGGAAATGGGCATCTGGCCGTACTTGGCAATGATAGCCTGGCCGGCATCGGACAGCAGAACGCCGTAGAATGCCATAGCAGCTTCCTTGTTCAGAGCGTGGTTGGGGATCTGACCAGCGCCGCCGCCGGTAACAACGACACAACGGTCGCCGCCTTCTTCAACAGCGGGGAAGGGAATGAAGGCCATGTCGAAGCCCTCGGGCAGGGAGCCGGACATTTCGTTTTCGAACCAGGTGCCGTTGGGCAGCATAGCGATACGGCCGTTGACGAAGTCAACCTGAGTAGCAGCGAAGTCAGCGCCGACGGAGTTGGGATGCAGAATGCCGTCCTTGACCAGGCCTTCCTGCAGCTGCATAGCCTTCAGAGCGCCTTCAGAGGTCCAAGCGCCTTCTTCCAGCGTGACATAGCACTTGTTGAAGGTGTCCTGACCGGCAGCGACCAGCATCATTTCCAGGGACAGGCCCCAGTAGCCGTAGGAGGGGAACTGATACATGAAGGGGATAATGCCGTTCTCGTTCAGAACTTCAGCGGCAGCATACAGCTCGTCCCAAGTGGTGGGAGCCTTGATGCCCAGATCTTCGAACATATGAACGTTGTACCACCAGCCCAGATAGGTGGTGCCCATGGGCAGGGAGACCAGAATGTCGTCCACATAGCAGGGAGCCAGAGCGGATTCGGGAATGACTTCGGACAGAGCAACGCCGTCAGCATTGACGCCAGTGGCGAAGAACTCGGTCAGGTCCATCAGCTGGCCGGCACGAGCGGAGTCGGATGCATTCCATTCTTCGCCGGAGGAGTGGACAAAGTCGGGGGGAGTTTCGGTCATCATTCTGGCGCGGACGCGGTTAGCGACGTCGTCAGAGAAGTCGGTGGTGACTTCAACACCGGGGTAGTACTCCAGGAACAGCTCGACCATTTCGTCCCACATACCGGCGTTGCCGCCGTTGAAGCAGACCAGGTCCAGCTTGTCGAAGCCGTACTTGTCCTTGATGGACTCTTCGCCTTCGACAGCGGGGGTTTCGGTTTCGACCTCAGGAGCAACAGTCTCTTCCTTGGCGCAGCCAACGAACAGAGTGCAGACCATGAGGACAGCCAACAGGATTGCAATCAGTTTTTTCATTTTGGTTTCTCCTTATTTAAGATATTTTTAGATGGGTTTCCTTTCCTGTTAAGAAAACACATCCTGAGAACGCACCAACCCCTTTGGGGCAGAATCGCTCTACTTAAATTATACATAGTTTGGCGCAATATGCAAGGTTTGGGAGATACAAAATCCAAAATTAAATTAAAACGTTTTACTAAAATTTAAATATATGGTGACAAATAACAAAAAT
Organism: Candidatus Avilachnospira sp.; assembly: GCA_045589035.1. GTDB lineage: Bacteria > Bacillota > Clostridia > Oscillospirales > Oscillospiraceae > Avoscillospira. Next base: position 6,962 of record JAZNFJ010000102.1, read on the forward strand.
CGTGCTATGATAATGGCATAATTCACAAAAGGAGGTGCCTGGATGGCCACCATAAAGGATGTAGCGGTACTGGCAGGGGTTTCCATTGCCACCGTGTCCAACTACATCAACGGTAAAAAGCCTGTCAGCAAGGAAACCGAGAGTAAAATCCGGCAGGCCATCGATGAACTGCAGTACGAGCAAAATCTGGCCGCCAGAAACCTCCGCGCCAAGCAGTACCGGGAGGTAGGCGTCATTCTGCCCAACCTCAACGACCCTTACTACATTCAGGTCTTACAGGGTATCGAAAAGACCCTTGCCGAAAGCGGCTACTTTGTCAACATCACCTTTTCTTACGACAGTCCCGGCGAAGAACTGAAAAGCTGTCAGGCGCTGCTGCGCAAGCAGATCTGCGGATTGATTCTGGTTTCCTGCAGACCGGACAGCTGGCAGTACTATTACGATAACTTCACCGCCAAGGGAAGGCCACTGGTGATGATCGACCGACAGATCAAGGGACTGGATGCCAATTTTGTCTGTTTGGACAATAATGAAATGATCTATCAGATCACCGATACCCTTCTGGGTGACGGCTACCGGCAGATCTGTCTCTTTACTGGTTCTGAGGCGTTCACCTGCGAGCAGGACTGTATCCGTGGTTTCCGGGCAGCCTTTGAGCGCCATGGACTGCAGCCCAAAGCGGAGCAGCTGGTGCAGTGCGACCTTTCCAAAGAGGAGGCATTCCGCAGCACCATTCAGCTAATGAACGAGCATCGGCCCGAATGTATTCTGGCGTCTTCCGGCCTTGTGGCAACGGGCATTATGGAAGGCTTGCGGCTGCTGGGCTACAGTGATGAGGATGTTCCGGTCATTACATTGGGAGAGGAGCATTGGAACCTCTTTACCCAGTCCCATGCGGCCATGTCCACTTCCAGACCTGCCATCAAGGTGGGCGATACAGCAGCTTCTTTGCTGCTGAAACAGCTGTCCTCCTCTTTGGACGATACGGAGCGAGTGGTGCTGCGGGATGCCCTCAGTGCCGCACCGGTTTTTCCGGTGATGCCGGAGGAGCGGGAACAGGAGCCTTTGCGGCTGCTGCTTCTGGACAACCCCACTGTCCGCACCTTCCAGGGTCTGATCCGGAATTTTGAACTGGAATATGGTGTAAAGATCGAAGCAGAACTGCTGCCCCACCATAAAATGCTCCAGGCATTGCAGGAACAGTCGGATCGGTATGATGTTCTGATGTTCGATATTCCGTGGCTGGCAGGACTTTGTGAGCAGAATGTGCTGGCGGACATTACCGCGCCGGTCAATGATCTGGATACGGGTCGGTTTTTCCCTGACTGTCTGACCCATTTCGGTGCCTTCCATGGCCGTTATTATGCCATTCCTTTTATGTATGCGCCCCAGATGCTCTATTACCGCAAGGATCTCTTTGAGGATGTGCATCTGCAGCGGGATTTTGCCAAGCAGTATGATACCACATTGCGTCCGCCTCTGACGTTGAAAGAGTATAATGCAGTGGCCGAGTTCTTCACCATGCAGACCGATGCGGTACCCTATGGCATCTCTGTGGCGGCGGCATACGATGAGTGTTTTGCGCCGGAGATCCATCTGCGCCTGCAGGCATTTGGCAGCCGTATTTGTGATAACAGCGGCAATGTGGATCTGGAGAATCTGCAGACCCTCAAAGCCTACATCAATCTCAAGCGATCCCTGGCCTTTGCCAAACCCAATTATCTGCAGACCACGGATATTTCCGCAGCAGAGGAGTTCTGCCGCGGCGAAACCGCTATGCTGATCACTTATCCCGCTTTTCTGGAAGGTGAAGCCAATCTGCGAAAGAGCAGCAACATTGGCTGCAGCCTGATCCCCGGACGTGCGCCGATTTTGGGCGGCTGGAGTCTTGGTATCAGCCATGGTTCGGATAAAAAGGAAGATGCCTTCCATTTCCTCCAATGGTGCTGCAGTGAGCAGATCAGCAACTACTTCACCATCATGGGCGGACAGACTGCCATTACCGCTACCTATACCAACGATGAACTGGTACGGCTCAATCCCTGGCTGCCCCTGTATTACAGAGCCTATTCCTACGCGCAGCCGCAGCCTGTGCCGGTTGTAAACGGCAGGACCGTGCCTATGGAGCGACTGGACAGCGTTCTTTGCCGCTGGGCATACGAAATGATCCGCAGCGACATGGAAGTGCAGCAAGTTATTCAATACACCCAGCGGGACTTGAAAGAACTGCTGGGAAATCACAGATAAAGGAGAGAATGAGTATGACAGAACGAGAAAAATGCGACGCCGGTATGCTCTATGATACCAACTTCCCCGGCAGAGAGGATATGCACAAGGTGGCAGCAGACATCTGCTGGAAGTACAACCATACCAAGCCTTCCAATATGAAGAAGAGAGAGAAGCTGATCCGGAAACTGTTCGGCAAAGTGGGTGTTTGCCCCTATGTGGAACCCAATTTCTTCTGCGGTTTTGGCTTCAACATCGAAGTGGGCGACTATTTCTTTGCAAATAACAACTGCAACTTCGTGGATCCCGGTAAGATCACCATCGGTGATTATGTGTTCCTGGGTCCCAGTGTCAGCCTGTTTACTGCCCATCATCCCATCGATACGGAAATGCGCAACCAGATGCTGGAGTATGCCGCTCCTATCACCATTGGTGACAATGTTTGGATCGGCGGTCATACGGTGGTCGTCCCCGGTGTGACCATCGGCAGCAATGTGGTCATCGGTGCCGGGTCTGTGGTCATTAAGGACATTCCTGACGGTGTGGTGGCAGCCGGCAATCCCTGCCGTGTCATCCGTCCCATTACCGAAGAAGACAAGAACTGGAAACGGAAAAAAAAGTAAAAGACAAACAAAAAAGGAAGCCTTTGAAAGGCTTCCTTTTTTGTTTACAGCAGTTCCAATGCCTTGATGATTTTTTTTGCAATGATTTCGTGACCGGCATCGCTGGGATGGAGCCAGTCAGGCATGTACAGTTCTTTGAGAATGGGTACAGCCGGCTGGATGCCGGAAGTGGCATAGAGATCCAGCACCGGCAGAGAATAGTACTCTGCAACTCTGCGGATACAGTCCACATAGGTCTTGAGAACCTTGGGCGGATCCCAAACAGGCATATTGGGACCCTGCCAGTCCTCATAACCCCGGTGCAGGGGAGTGAGAATCAGAAACTGGGCCTTTGGATACTTGGTGAGCAGTGTGCTGTACAGGTAATGCAGCGCACCGTAGAAGGTATCCGGTGTCCGGTCGAAAAAGTTGCCGATGGGTGCATCGCCGTGACCGTAGTCGTTGGTGCCGCCGAAAATGACGATGACATCGGCATCGGGATCCATGCCCTCAATACGGCCACAAAAATCTTCGTCACATCCGTCTTCACGGTGGACTTTCTGCCTTGCAATCCGGGTGCCGCTGATGCCGTAGTTGCGGCAGATCGCACCGGTTCGTTCGGCAATCAGACTGACATAACACTTGCTGGGATCACTTGCACCAACACCGAAGGTGATACTATCGCCCAGAAAGTTGATTTTCGTTCCTTTTAATTCCATTTTTTAGATCTCCTCGTGGCTGAAACGATAGACAGTCTTGCTGGAATACTTCTCACCGGCTGCCAGCCAGGCAGAGGGGAAGGTGGGCTGGTTGGGGGAGTCGGGATAGAACTGGGTCTCCAGACAGAAGCCATGATGGACACCGTAGGATGTGCCGCCCTTACCCTTGGAGGTGATCTCAAACATATAGTTGCCGGCATAGAACTGGATGCCGGGTTTGGTAGTCTCGGTGGTCATGGTGATGCCGGTCTTGGGAGAATGGGTCTTGGCGGCAACACGCAGCGTGTTGTCCCAACCGTCGATGCACCAGTTGTGGTCATAACCGCTGGTCAGCTTCAGCTGCTCGAAATCGGCAAAAAGGTTCTGCCCGATGGGGGTGGGCTTGCGGAAATCCATGGGTGTTCCGGCAACATCTGCCAGTTCACCGGTAGGAATAGAGCCTTCCACCACGGGGACGTACTTCTCGGCAAAGATCTGCATCAGCTGGTCGTGATGGAGACCGGAATTCTGACCGGAGAGGTTGAAGTAGGTGTGGTTGGTCATGCTGCACAGAGTGTCCTTGTCGGAAACGGCTTCGTATTCCAGTTCCAGCGCGTCCTTGGTCAGACGGTAGGTGACCTGCACCTTCAGCGTACCGGGATAGCCTTCTTCACCGTCGGGGCTGACCAGAGAGAGAACCACCGTATCTTCGGTCTGGGACTCTACCGTCCAGATCTTCTTGTCAAAGCCCACTTTGCCGCCATGGAGGTGATTGACACCGTTGTTTGCATAGAGGGGATATTCCTTGCCGGCCATGGTGAAGCGGGCGCGGTCAATACGGTTGGCGTAACGACCTACCAAAGCGCCCAGATAGCCGGAGTTGTTCATGTAATCGGCGATGGTGTCGTAACCCAGAATGACATCGGTGGGATTGCCCTTTGCGTCGGGAACCATCAGGTTCTGCAGCGTGCCGCCATAGGTCAGAATGCCGCAGGAGAGATCACCGTTGCGAAGGGTGATCCGTTCTACTTCTGTGCCGTCGGGCATCTTGTCAAAAAGCTTGCGGTCGATCATGATGTACCTCCTTAAAAGTGGCTGACGAAGTTCCAGCTGTCGCGGCACATGTCTTCCACAGACTTTTCAGCCGTCCAGCCCAGCAGTTCCTTTGCCTTGGTGGCATCTGCCCAGGAGCAGGCCAGATCGCCGTCACGGCGGGGACCGATGACGTAGGGAACATCCACACCGCTGGCTTTAATGAAAGAATGGACCAGCTCCAGAACACTGACGCCGTTGCCGGTGCCCAGATTGAAAGCTTCTGCGCCGGTGTGGCCATTGGCATATTCCAGAGCCTTCAGATGACCCTTGGCCAGATCGACCACGTGGAGATAGTCGCGCAGGCCGGTGCCGTCGGGGGTGTCGTAATCGTTGCCGAAGACCGTCAGCTTTTCCAGCTTGCCGGCGGCAACTCTGGAGATGTAGGGCATCAGATTGTTGGGGATGCCGTTGGGGTCGTCACCCAGCAGACCGCTTTCGTGGCCGCCGATGGGGTTGAAGTAACGCAGCAGCACAGCGCAGAAATCGGGGTTTGCAACGGTGTAATCCCGGAGGATCTGCTCGATCATGGCCTTGGTCCAGCCGTAGGGGTTGGTAGCCACATGGGCAGGCATATCTTCGGTGTAGGGAACCTGATTGTCGGGGCCGTAGACCGTTGCGGAGGAGGAGAAGACCAGCTTCTTGCAGCCGAATTCTTCCATGACTTCCAGCAGGGTCAGAGTAGAGCCCAGGTTGGTCTGATAATACTTCAGGGGCAGACGGACACTTTCGCCCACAGCCTTCAGACCGGCGAAGTGAATGACGGCATCGGGCTTGTGCTCGGCAAAGACAGCCTTCAAAGCTTCCTTGTCTTCCACATTTGCCTTGCAGAAGGGAGGCAGAATGCCGGTAATGGTCTGAATCTTCTTGGCAACATCTTCCTTGGAATTGCTCAGATTATCCACAATGACGATGTCATAGCCTGCCTGCAGCAGTTCCACGCAGGTATGGCTGCCAATGTAGCCCATACCGCCGGTAACTAAAATTTTCATGGATTAAGCCTCCTTGTTGACTGTATCGACAAACCGCAGGAATGCGGCTTCTTCCTTGTAAACGCCTGCGTCTTCCAGCACCTGCTCGAAAACAGCGCCCACTTCCTGTTCCAGAACGGACTCGGTGTTCTCAGCGGTGAAGGTGTGACGGGTCTTCAGTTCATCCACCCAGTCGGCGTGCTTGGCGAGGGCTTCATCGGCGCGAAGATCGGCACCTGCCAGAATGGCAGTCTTCAGATCGGCCAGTTCCTGCTTCAGACGGGCAGGGAGGACAGCCAGACCCATGACTTCGATCAGACCGATGTTTTCCTTCTTGATGTGGTGCAGCTTGGCATGGGGATGGTACAGACCCAGAGGATGCTCCTCGGTGGTCAGATTGTTCCGCAGGACCAGATCCAGCTCAAACTTGCCGTCCCGCATACGGGCGATGGGGGTGATGGTGTTGTGGGGCTGGCCTTCGGTTTCGGCGAAGATCATGGCAGCTTCATCGGTATAGCCTCTCCATGCGGTGAGGATCTTGTCGGCCAGTTCCACCAGCCGCTCTCTGCTTTCGCAGGCCAGACGGATGACGGACATGGGCCAATGAACGATGCCTGCCTGCACATCTTCAAAACCGGCAAAGGTCAGAGGGGTTCTCACACCGGCCTTTTCCATGGCAAAGGTGTAGCGGCCGCCCTGGAAGTGGTCGTGGCTGAGGATGGAGCCGCCCACGATGGGCAGATCCGCATTGGAGCCCACGAAATAGTGGGGGAACTGTGCCACAAAGTCCAGCAGCTTCTGGAAGCAGGCCTTGTTGATCTGCATGGGGGTATGTTCGCCGTTGAAGCAGATGCAGTGCTCGTTGTAGTAGACATAGGGGGAGTACTGCAGATACCATGCGGAGTTATTGATGGTAATGGGCAGAATGCGGTGGTTCTGACGGGCAGGATGGTTCATGCGGCCGGCATAACCTTCGTTTTCCGCACACAGCTGGCACTTGGGATAGCCGGACTGGGGTGCATTTTTGGCAGCGGCGATGGCTCTGGGATCCTTCTCCGGCTTGGAGAGGTTGATGGTGATGTCCAGATCGCCGTACTTGCCGGTGTAGACCCACTTCTTATCCTTGGCAATGCGGTCCCGGCGGATGTAGTTGGTATCCTGGCTGAACTTGTAGAACCAGGTAGTGGCTTCTTCAGGGTTCTTGGTGTAGAGATCCCGGAACTTACCGCGGACTTCATGGGGCCACGGAGTCAGAACACCCATCAGCTTGGTGTCAAAGAGATCTCTTGCCACCTGATTGTCGTCACAGATGCCCTTTTCCACGGCATACTGAGTCAGAACTTCCAGAATTTCATGGACAGGTGCGTCCATGGGCTCGGCTTCGTCGATGGAGTCCAGTTCCAGCACCTGCAGGATGCTGTTCATGGCATAAAAACGGTCTTCCTGCTCGGTCAGGCCGCAATTTTCGGCATAGCGGAGCAGGCCCCAGATGGCTTTTTCCATTACAGTACCTCCAGCAGCACGCCGCCCTTTTCGCGGATGCTCAGCACATGGCAGGCACCTTCGCCCAGAACAGCTTCCATGCCGGCGCAGAAGGTATCCAGCATATCCTTGGGAACAAAGGCCAGAGCCGTACCGGCAAAGCCGCCGCCGTGAACACGGCAGGCACCGCGGCCGCCCAGCAGACGCTCAGCCAGAGCCAGAGTCAGAGCCATCTCCTGATGGTCGATCTGACCGGCAGGGGTGATGTTCTGCAGATACAACTGGGAGGAACGGCCGGATTCGCGGACACCTTCCAGGAATGCGTCGAAATCGTTGTTCTTCAGTGCGCGGACCTGCTGCTGCACGCGGCGGTTTTCTTCGAAGAAGTGCATGGCTCTCTGCACAGCGCGGTCACCGCAGGCGGTGCGGAGCTCAGCCAGCTTCTTGTAGAATTCCATTTCGTCCACATCCCGGAGGACTTCCTTGCCAAGCAAAGCGGCAACGGCCTTCATGTCCTTGGGGATGGCGGCATATTCATCGGTCAGGTCGGCGTGGTCCGCACCGGAGTCCAGAATGCAGATGGCATAGCCGTGATCGTCAAAATCCATGCGCTCCACGATGGGGTTGGCAGGATCCTTGAAATCGATGGTGATGATGCTGCCCACGGAGGAGGCAGTCTGGTCCATCAGGCCGCAGGGCTTGCCGAAGTAGACATTCTCGGCATACTGGCCGATCTGAGCCACTTCCACGGCAGAAGCTTTGGCACCGTAGAACAGATGGTTGACGATGGTGCCCAGAAGCACTTCAAAAGCGGCAGAGGAGGAAAGACCGCTGCCGGGCAGAACGGTGGAAGTGACATAAGCATCAAAGCCCTCCAGCTTGGCACCCATCTGGGCGAAGCGGGCAGCCACACCGCGAATCAGGGAAGCGGTGGAGTTCTTCTCGCTTTCCTGCACAGCCAGGTCAGTCAGGTCGATCTGGCACAGGGGGTAGCCTTCGGACTGGACGCGGATGATGCTGGAATTATTCAGAGCCACAGCAGCCACGGTATCCAGATCCACGGCAGCTGCCAGAACACAGCCGTGCTGATGGTCGGTGTGGTTGCCGCTGATTTCCGTACGGCCGGGAGCAGAGAACATATGGGTTGCTTCGTGACCGAACTGAGCGGAAAAAGCCGATTTCATGTTTTCGTACATTAATAAGCCCTCCAGAGTTTTTTCTTTCATCATACTGATGAAAGGCAAAAATTTCAATAGATAAATGCAGAAAAGACAGGGAAAACTGCTATTTTTTCTTGCGGTACTGTCTGGGGGACTGCCCCACCAGTCTGGAGAAGGATGCGATGAAATAATTATAGTTTTCGTATCCGCAGGAAGTGGCGATCTCGGAGATGGTCATTTCCGGGTGTTCTTCCAGCAGCATCTTTGCCTTTTCCATCCGCAGTTTCCGCAGATGTTCGCCCAGTCCGCAGCCATAACTCTGGCGGAGAATTTCGTAGAGTTTGGTCTTTCCGATGTGGAAATGGTCGCACAGGGTCTTGGCTTCGATGGGCTTGGTGAAATTTTCTGTCAGATAGGTATCCAGCCGCACTTCTATGCCCTCCTGCTTCAGCACCGCCATCCGTTCTCTGACCAGCAGGGACGCGATGGCAGGCAGAATGTGAGCGGCGGAGAGGATGTATTCCCGTGACAAAAGGGGCTGCCGGGAACAGGCATCGGATACGGCCTGTTTGGAGAGATTGTATTTTCCTACCTGCTGCCAGACTTTTGCAATTCCTGCTTCATAATCGTCATAGGCGAACAAATGTCCAAAGGACACATAGCCCACGATGACGGAATTGACCCGCAGAGTGGTGATGGCCTCCGTCAGTCCGGCATGGCAGGTATAGATATGCGGGCCGGTCTGCCGGGATGCGGTACGGCAGGCTTCGGCATCGCAGTTCCGACAGGCCTCATCTGCCCGGAGATTGGTGCGGATCAGCTGGCAGATGGGTGCCCGCTGTTCCGGAAAGGAGCAAAGTTCCTGGAATTGGTCGTCATAGACCATGATCCGGATCTGGGTGAGGGTATAAAAGTCCTTCAGCAGTTCCCGCAGCTTTTCAAAATCAAACACAGAGATCATAGAGATATCCCCCAAATTGCACAAATATTTACTTTGATATTATAACATGCTCGCGAACAAATTGAAAGAAAAAAAGACACGGCTCTATATAATGTTTTGATCTTTTTCGATATGCTCACAGTAGGAAAAAATCTGTGAAAGGATGTCGATATTCTTGAACGCAAAGCAAGCTGTCAAGTTGGCCCAGGCCAATAAAACCATCATCCCCGCATTTAACATCCCCTACCTGCCCATGGTCGAGCCTGTGGTGCAGGCCATCGTGGACGAAAACTCCCTGGCTATGGTCCAGGTTGCCCGTCTGGAATGGGAAAAGTTCGAGTCTGAAAGCCCCGAAGCCGTGGCAAAGGAGTACTTCAAGTTTGCCAAGGAAGGATACACCATGCTCCATCTGGACCATGTCCCCGCCATCGACGAGGATCAGAAGCTGGTGGACTTCCTGCCTCTGCTGCAGAGAGCTCTGGATGCCGGCTATCAGTCCATCATGGTCGACGGCTCCCGTCTGCCTCTGGACGAAAACATTGCCGTGACCGCCAAGGCTGCTGCCATTGCTGCTAAGTATGATGCAGCTGTGGAAGCTGAGCTGGGTGCTGTTTCCGGCCACGAAGGCGACGGTATCGGCCTGAGCTACGAAGAACTGTTCACCACCAAGAAGGGCTTCACCAAGACCGAGGAAGCCGAGCGCTTTGCCAAGGAATCCGGCTGTGACTGGCTGTCTGTTGCTGTCGGCAGTTTCCATGGCGCCATTGCTGCCAGCACCAAGCACCTGAAGAAGCCCGAAGCCCGTCTGGACATCGACCATATCGTTGCGCTGGCAAAGGCTACCGGCAATATGCCTCTGGTCCTCCACGGCGGTTCCGGTATCAAGCAGGATTACATCCTCCGCGGCGTGGAAAGCGGTATCGCCAAGATCAACGTGGCTACGGAGATCCGTCAGCCCTACGAGTTCGCCCTGGAAGAAAAGCCCGGCAACATTGCCTATGCACAGGAAAAGGTTTACGACCGCACCCGTTGGGTCATGCGTGAGTTCCTGCGCACCACCGGCAACCACGATAAGCTGAAGTAAGGAGATAAAACATGAAAAAGATGACATTTGCCCTTTGTTTCTGCAACCGCGGCTTTATGCCCGGTGAACTGATCTACGGCGCCCGCGAAGACATGATCAAGGCCGTCACCGATGCCGGCCATGACTACATTGCCATGGATGCCGAACTGACCCGTTACGGCGGTGTCGAAACCCGTGATGAAGGCCGCCTGTATGCCAAGTGGCTGAAGGAGCATGAAGGCCAGTACGACGGTGTCATTTTCTCCATGCCCATTTTCGCAGATGAAAACGGTGCCATCACCGCTCTGCAGGATGCCGGTGTGCCCATTCTGATGCAGGCTTATCCCGATGAGATCGGCAAGATGGACTTTGCCCATCGCCGTGATGCTTACTGCGGCAAGTTCTCCGTCACCGATGTTTTCTGCCAGTACAATGTGCCCTTCACCGTCATGAAGCCTCATGTGGTTCATCCTCTGAGTGAAAAGTTCCAGGAGAACCTCCGCGACTTTGCTGCCATCTGCCGCGTGGTCAATGGCATGAAGCGCTTCAACCTGGGCTGCATCGGTGCCCGCACCACCGCTTTCAAGACCGTCCGTTTTGACGAGATCGCTCTGCAGAAGTACGGCATCAACGTTGAGTCTTTCGACCTGAGTGAACTGTTCGCCAAGGTCAAAGAAAAGACCGATGACGATCCCGTGGTTCTGGCAAAGGTGGAGCGTCTGGAAAACTACACAGACTTCACCCGTGTTCCTGAAAGCAACAAGCTGACGCTGGCCAAGATCTCTGTGGTCATCGACGAGTACATCGAAGAGTACCATCTGGATGCTCTGGCTCTGCGCTGCTGGAATGAAATGGAAACCTATCTCCGTGTCTGCCCCTGTGTCCTGCTGTCTGAGCTGAACGACCGCGGCATCGTGGCTTCCTGCGAGATCGATATGTGCTCCGCCATTTGCATGCGTGCCATGAATCTGGCAACCGAAACGCCCTGCGCTGTTCTGGACTGGAACAACAACTACGGCGATGACGAGAACAAGGTCATCCTGTTCCACTGCGGTCCTGTTGCCCAGAGCCTCATGGCCGGCAAGGGTACCGTCACCGAGCATAAGATGTTCGCCAAGAACGATCCCGGTTCCGGCTGGGGCTGCAACGAAGGCCGCATCAAGGCTATGCCTGTGACCATCTCCAACTGCCAGACCAAGGACGGTAAGATCATCATCTATGCTTCTGAGGCCAAGTTCACTGATGATGTCATCGAGCCCGAATTCTTCGGCTGCGGCGGCGT
>JAZNFJ010000103.1:0-6983 GCA_045589035.1 Candidatus Avilachnospira sp.
AAGCAGAAGTCGAACGCACGGGTAGGCTCGGTCTTGGAGTACAGCCACAGAATGACTTCCGGCTGATACAGCTTCAGCAGGGTGTCGGGTGTCAGGTTCAGACCGGTGGAACCGGACATCTTGCCGGTGGAACCGCGGATACCGATGAACTCATAGCCCTGGAACAGGGGTGCTTCAAAGCCAAAGACCTTCTTGGAGATGACCTTGGCATTGTTGTAGGAACCGGTGGGGGCAGCATGATCCTTGCCGCCGGGTTCGAAGTCGACACCCTCATAGCGCCAGCGCATGGGCCAGTCGACCTTCCAGCCCAGCTTGCAGTCGGTCTGGGTCTTGAAGTCGAAGTGACCGCGGTGGCCGCAGCGGGTACAGACATAATCGGCCTCGGTGCCGTCCTCGGACAGGTTCTCGATGGTGGTGAAGTCCGTGTGACACTCTTCGCAGAAAATGCTCACAGGATAGTAGTTCGCCTTCTGCTCATCGTGCTGCTTCTTCTGCTCTTCTTCAGACAGGCTCTGGTCCTTGGTCTTGAAGGAGTCCAGAATCTCGAAGATCTCACCGCGCTTCTGGATGGCCTCCAGAATGTCCTTGGTGTACTTGCCGGAGCGGTACATCTCTGCCTGATAGCGGCAGTCCAGAGGAATGCCGAACTTTTCCATGGCCTTCAGGAACTCTTCCTCAAAGTGCTGGGCATAGTTCTCATGGCAGCCCCAGGGATCGGGGATATCCACATAGGGAGAGCCGATATATTTATCGTAGGAATCGCCTACCACAGCCTGCACATTGACAGGAATCTTGCGGCAGCGGTCATATTCATCCCAGCTGAACAGCAGACGGGCCTTCTTGCCCATCTTCTGCAGGGCTCTGGCAACAAAATAGCTGGTTGCCACATCACGGAAGTTGCCGATATGAACGGAGCCGGAGGGGCTGATGCCGGCAGCACAGACATACTCTTCCTTGTCCGGCTTACGGGCAACGATCTCGGCAGCGATCTTTTCCGACCAATGCATAAAATCACCTCATAGGATTCAATAATTTCTCAGTTTCTTATTTTACAACACAAACCACCACTCGTCAATAAAAACAGCGGCTTCTGCCGTAGATTTTACGGGATTTTTCTGCTATACTGATACAAAATCCTGTAAAGAGGGACATTTCTATGAAACGAACCGTCATTGGCGTTCTGGCTCATGTGGACGCAGGCAAAACCACCTTGTCCGAAGCCATGCTTTATATCTCCGGCACCATCCGTACTCTCGGTCGGGTGGATCACGGCAGTGCATTTCTGGATACCTTTTCTCTGGAACGGCAGCGGGGCATTACCATCTTCTCCAAGCAGGCCGCTCTGGATCTGCCGGGGGATCTCCATGCCACTTTGCTGGATACTCCGGGACATGTGGACTTCTCTGCCGAAATGGAACGGACACTGGATGTGCTGGACTGCGCCATTCTTGTCATCAGCGCACCGGCAGGTGTCCAGAGCCACACGGTAACTTTGTGGCGGCTGCTGCGCCAGCGGAAGATCCCCACCTTTGTGTTTATCAACAAGACCGACCTGCCCGGACCCGCCAGAGAAGAACTGCTGCAGGAACTGCGCCGCTCTCTGGGCGAGGGCTTTGCAGACATTTCCAACCCCGATTACGAAGCCATGGCCATGGGCAGCGAGGAATTGCTGGAGGAATATCTGGAGTCCGGCGAGATCTCCCCTGAGAGCCTTCACAGAGCCGTCCACCGGGGTGAACTGTTCCCCTGCTGGTTCGGTGCTGCTCTGAAATTGGAGGGTGTGGAAGACTTTATGGCAGGTCTGGGGCAGTATGCTCCCGTCAGCAAAGATGCCGGGGAATTTGGTGCGAAAGTCTTTAAAATTTCCAGAGATGAGCAGAATGTCCGCCTGACCCATCTGAAGGTCACCGGCGGCAAACTCCGTGTCCGGGATACCCTCAGCGGCAGCGGCTGGGAGGAAAAAGTCACCCAACTGCGGGTTTATAACGGTTCTAAGTTCCAGCCGGTGGAAGAAGCCCTTCCCGGCGATGTGGTGGCTGCCGTAGGTCTGAGCTGCACCCATGCAGGCATGGGTCTTGGCTTTGAAGACAGCGGCACACAACCCATGCTGGAGCCTGTTCTGACCTACAAGGCCATTCTGCCTGACGGTTTTGACCTTCACAAGGCATTAGGCTACTTTAAGACGCTGGAAGAGGAAGATCCGCAGCTCCATGTGGACTGGAGCCAGCAGCTGCAGGAGATCCGGGTGCGGCTCATGGGTCCCATTCAGCTGGAGATCCTACAGCAGCAGATGAAGGAGCGGTTCTCTGTGGATGTTTCCTTCAGTCAGGGCGGTATTCTCTACAAAGAAACCATTGCCGATGCCGTGGAGGGTGTGGGTCATTACGAACCTCTGCGGCACTATGCGGAAGTGCATCTGATTTTGGAGCCTGCTCCCAGAGGCAGCGGCATCAAGCTGTGCAGCAGCTGCCGGGAGGACGATCTGGACCGTAACTGGCAGCGACTCATCAGTGGTCATCTTTCTGAAAAGCAGCATCTGGGTGTGCTGACCGGCTCACCCATTACGGATATTACCATCACCCTCGCTTCCGGCAAAGCCCATTTGAAGCACACCGAAGGCGGTGACTTCCGGCAGGCCACCTACCGGGCTGTGCGGCAGGGTCTGATGCAGGCAAAGAGCATTCTTCTGGAACCCTGGTACGCCTTCCGTCTGGAAGTACCTCAGAACTGCGTGGGCAAGGCCATGACCGATCTGGAGCAGATGGGCGCGGAGTTTGATCCCCCGGAAACCATTGGCGATTTCGCCCTGCTGACGGGCACTTGCCCCGTTTCCACCATGCAGGAATATCCCCAGTCCGTCACGGCTTACACCAGAGGTCTGGGTCGGTTCTCCTGCTCCCTCTCCGGCTATGCCCCCTGTAAAAATCAGGATAAAATCGTGGCAGAGATCGGTTACGACCCCGAAGCGGATCTGGAAAACACACCGGACAGTGTCTTCTGTGGACACGGTGCCGGCTTCACGGTAAAATGGAACGAAGTGCCTCAGTATATGAACCTGCCCAGTGTCCTTGCCAAGCCCAAGGAGGAGGAAGAACCCCAGCTGCGCAATCTGGCAGCGGAATACTGCTCCATGGTCGCCACAGACAAGGAGCTGCTGCAGATTTTTGAGCGGACCTACGGCCCCATTCGCCGGGATACCAACACAGCTTTCCAGCCTGCCCGCCACGAACTGAAAGACAAGGTCTACAAAGCAAAACCCCAGCCTCAAGGGCCGGAGTATGTGCTGGTGGATGGTTATAACATTATCTTTGCGTGGGATGATCTGAAAAAGCTGGCGCAGAGCGATCTGGATCTGGCACGGACGACCCTCATTGAAAAATTGAGAAACTATCAGGGTTTCCGGCAGCATCCCGTCATTGTGGTTTTCGATGCCTACAAGGTGAAGAACAACCCCGGCTCTATCGAGCATTTTGGCGATCTGGCGGTGGTCTACACCAAGGAAGCAGAAACGGCAGATATGTATATTGAGCGGGTCACCCATGAGCTGGGCAAAAAGCACAAGGTACGGGTGGCAACTTCCGACGGGCTGGAACAGGTCATCATTCTCGGTCACGGTGCCCTGCGGGTATCCGCAGAAAACTTCCGCCGGGAAGTGGAACAAGTTGAAACTGCCATCCGGGAATATCTGAAAGGTTAATGGTTTCGTTCCAACAAAAGGCCCCCTCTGACGAGGGGGCTGGCAAAATCTTTGATTTTGACTGGGGGAGAGATTTCCTTTTCTCTCCCTCCGCCACGGTTTCACCGTGGCACCTCCCTCATCAGAGGGAGGCTTTTATATGATCCGCTTCCAGCCAAAAAAGAGAGGGCTTTCGCCCTCTCCTTTTTATTTAATTAACTATTCCCTGAAATTACTCGAAAGTCCAGAAGTCTTCGACATTGGTAGCGTCGACCATGTACAGAGCAATGTTGGTCACCAGGGGAACTTCGTTGCCTTCGAAGTAGTCGATGGCAGCATCAACGATGAACTGAGCCAGGATCCAGGCGTCAACGTTCAGGCATGCCAGGTAGTTGGCATCGTTGTCATGGAGCTTGCCGAAAGGCTCGGCACCGTAAGCGCCCATGGACAGGACCTTAACGTCGGTGTTGCCGGCTGCCTGCAGAGCAGAAACAGCACCCATAGCACCGTTGTCAACGTCGGAAATGACATAGTCATAAGGCTCAACAACAGCGGAGATAGCGTTGTAAGCGGTCTCGCGGTTGCCCTGAGAGTCATACTTGTTCAGGATGGTGATTTCGATGTCGTCAGCAGCTGCGAAGGTGTCATGCAGGCCTTCGAAACGCTCCTGGCAGTGAGTGGAAACAGCATTGGTCAGTTCCACGATACGAGCGGAGGTCTTGCCTTCAGCTCTCAGATGGTTCAGGAAGTACTCGCCAACCAGAACACCGGTCTCGTACTGATCCCAGGTAACGGTGGAGATAGCCTTCTCAGCGCCTTCGGTCCAGTAGCCGTCATAGATGATGATGGGGATACCTGCGTCATAAGCCTGGTTCAGAGCAATGCCAACACCGTCGGGGGTGGTGGGGTCGCACATGATGATGTCAACATTGTTGGCGATCATGTTCTCGACCTGCTTGGTCTGGGTCTCGTCGTTCAGGTCGCCGTCTTCGACAACGATGTCAGCGCCGTAGTAGGTGCCCAGCTTTTCCAGTGCTTCGGCAACGCCTGCGCACCATTCGTCGCCCTTGTAGACGATGGAGCAGCCGATCTTCTTGCCTTCCAGAGCAGTGGTGTCACGGAGAGTGACGGATGCGGGGAAGCCGGTGGCTTCGTCCACAACAGAGGAGTCAACGGGAGCTTCGTTTTCCTCGGCTTCAGCCTTGGGGGATTCGACTTCGGGAGCCTCTTCCACGGGAGCTTCGACTTCGGGAGCTTCTTCCACGGGAGCCTTTTCAGCGCCGCAAGCGACCAGGGAGAACACCATGATCAGAGCCAGCAGCAGAGCAAGCAGTTTCTTCATTTATTTTTCCTCCTAATTTTTGTTTTATCTGCAGCGGAGATTTCCGCCATAGATCGTTGCATTAAGAATATCATTTGTTGGCCAAACAATCAATGCCGAAAATAGCCAAAATTACCAGTCTGCGACTGTTCAAATAGCCAAATTCCCGTCAGATTATACACACATTGCCATGATCTTTTCCTGGGTGGCTTCTTCTGCCATCAGTTCGCCCATCTTTTTGCCCTCATGGAGGACCATGATCCGGTCGCACATGCCCAGAATCTCGGGCATTTCGGAGGAGATCATAATGACGGTCTTGCCTTCCTTGACCATCTGGTTGATCAAGCGATAGATTTCAGCCTTGGCGCCCACGTCGATGCCGCGGGTAGGCTCATCCAGGAACAGGATCTCAGAACCCTTGAACAGCCACTTGGCAATAACCACCTTCTGCTGGTTGCCGCCGGAGAGGTTCATAACCTGGGTCTCCATGGAGGGGGTGACCACATGGAGCTTCTTACAGTATTCATTGGAATACTTGTCTTCCAGTGCCTTGCGGATGGTACCCATCTTGATGACGCCCTTCAGGTTGACCAGGGTGGTGTTGCGCTTGACGGTCATCATCTGAACCAGACCCTGCAGCTTGCGGTCTTCGGGGATCAGACCCAGACCGTCGCGGATAGCATCGGCAAAGGTGCGGTATTTGACCTTTTTACCGCGGACGAACACTTCGCCGGACTCGATCTTATCGATGCCCAGAATGGCACGGGCCAGTTCCGTACGACCTGCGCCGACCAGACCGGAAATGCCAAAGACTTCGCCTGCCTTGACTGCAAAGCTGATGTCCTTGAGGATGCCGCAGTTGAGGTTCTTGACTTCCAGAATGTTGCCGCCGATGGTGCCCTTTTCCTTGGGATATTCCTGACCCATTTCACGGCCAACCATCATATTGATCAGACCCTGGCGGGTGATCTCGTGGATGGGCAGGGTGTCAATGTGCTGACCGTCACGGAGGACGGAAACATTGTCACACAGGTCGAACACTTCGTCCAGACGGTGGGAGATGTAGATGATGGTGATACCCTTCTCCCGCAGCTGCTTGACAATACGGAACATGACTTCCAGTTCGCGGTCTGTCAGCACGGCGGAGGGCTCATCCATGATCAGAACCTGTGCATTGTTGTTGATGGCGTGCATGATCTCGACGATCTGCTTCTTGGCGACAGTCAGAGAGGAGACCTGTGCGTTGATGTCAATATCCATGCCCAGATCATCCACGATCTCCTGGGCCCGCTTGCGCATACCCTTCCAGTCGACGGTCTTGATTTTGCCGCCAACTTCCATGATGTTGCCGAGGAACATATTCTCTGCAACGGAGAGGGTTTCGGACAGCTTGATCTCCTGATGGACAACGGAGATACCGGCTTTACGGGCAGCGATGGGGGTGGGGAACTTCTGCACCTGGCCCTCCAGCACCACTTCACCCTGTTCCGGCTGATAGATGCCGGCCAAAACCTTGATAAGGGTGGACTTACCTGCGCCGTTCTCACCGACCAGACCGTGGATGGTGCCCCGCTCCACATGGATCGTGACATCGTCCAGCGCCGTGACACCGGGGAAGACCTTGGTAATACCCTTCAAACTCAGGATATAATCTTTTTCCATAGAACGAACCTACCTTTCATGAAACTCTTGTGGGACAGGTCCGATCAGGACTTCTTTTTCCGGTTGCTGTTCAGGGTATCCAGAGTGATCGCCACGACCAGCACGACACCCTTCAGCACGTCCTGCAGGAAGGGGTCAACACCCATCTGGGAGAAGCCGTTGAACAGGGTGATGAGGAAGATGCAGCCGAACATGGTGCCGATGACACGGCCCTTGCCGCCTGCCAGAGAGATACCGCCGATGATGGAGCCGATGACGGCATCGAACTCATAGTTCTGGCCGTTGGTAACAGCCACGGAGTTCAGACGGGACATCAGAACCAGA
>JAZNFJ010000104.1:0-9798 GCA_045589035.1 Candidatus Avilachnospira sp.
GGCTGCATAGCTGAGGACGGTCAGCACCGCGGAGAAAAGGGGAAACCGCCGGCTGAACAGGGAACTGACAAAGGTCAGGGCAATGCCTGCGATCAGCAGGGTTGTCCCCAGTTTGTCTGCGCCATATCGACCCAGCATAAAATTGCGGAACCAATCTCCAATTTTGCGGAACATAGTATCACCCGTCTTTTTAATCTAGCTATATTATACCTTGAAAACCTTGAAAAACAAGGCTTTGGGGCGGATGTTTACAAATCCTTTACCAATTTTTCAGTACGATTACCGGCAGATGGGGTCTATTCCACAGACGGATACCACCGATGCCCCGGGAAACGGCTTGCATGGTGCGCCCTCTGAGATACAACCCTTCGGCATCTTTGGGGAAAGGACGGTGGTCCACACCCAAAAGACCGCCGATGAAGGGCAGGCGGATGACACCGCCGTGGCCGTGACCGGACATGACCAGATCCACATCCAGCGCAGACCACAGGACATGGTCGGTGTTGCGGTGGTAGAGCATAGCGATATAGGGATCGTTGGGTACTTCTTCCCGCAGTCTGGTGACGAATTCCACAGGAGATTCCATGTCTGCATAGCCATTGGCATCTTCCGTGCCTGCCAGAACCATGGTCTGCCCATCTTTTTCCAGAAGTAGGTAGTCATTTCGCAGGACATTCACACCGCAGTCCGCGATCCGCTTCAAAACAGCTTCTGTGTTCTTGATCTTCCATTCATGGTTGCCGGTGACATAGACCACCGGGGCAATGGCGGTCAGTCCATTCAGCAGGGGCTCCAGCATGGAAAGATCGGAATCCTCGTCCACCAGATCACCGCTGATGGCAATATAGTCCGGGTTGGCACTGCCGACTTTCTCCAGAAGGGTGGCATTGTCAGGACCCAGCTGCCCGCCGTGGATGTCCGTCAAAAGGGCAATCCGCAGACCCTCAAAGGCCTCCGGCAGCCGGTTGGAACGAACAGTCCACTCTTCGATTTCTACAGAAAAGTTGCAATATATGGCTGTCAATATACCGATGAGGGCAGCGGCTGCCCAAAGACGCCTTTTTTTCATAAGCAAGACCTCCTGTCACAGGCGGAATTTGAAAGGATCACGGGTTCAATGCCCGCTTCAGATATTCACCTGTGTAGCTGGCGGGATTGGCGGCAATTTCCTCCGGTGTGCCGGTGGCAACAATGGTGCCGCCGCCGGAGCCGCCCTCGGGACCAAGGTCGATGAGATGATCTGCTACCTTGATGACATCCAGATTGTGCTCAATGACCAGAACCGTATTGCCGGTGTTGACCAGTGCCTGCAGCACATCGATCAGCTTATGGACATCCGCCATATGCAGACCGGTGGTGGGCTCATCGAGAATATAGATGGTCCGTCCGGTGGCTCTGCGGCTCAGTTCCGTTGCCAGTTTCACCCGCTGGGCTTCGCCGCCGGAAAGGGTAGTGGAACTCTGGCCCAGCCGCACATAGCCAAGACCCACATCCACCAGAAGCTGGATCTTATTGCGCAGTTTGGGTTGGTTTTCAAAGAAACCGAGGGCTTCTTCGGCAGTCATTTCCAGCACATCGGCAATGGATTTGCCCTTATAGGTGACTTCCAGGGTTTCTCGGTTGTACCGCTTGCCATGGCAGACATCGCAGGGGACATATACATCCGGCAGGAAGTGCATTTCGATTTTCACCAGACCGTCACCGGAGCAGGCTTCGCATCTGCCGCCTTTGACATTGAAGGAGAAGCGGCCCGGACCGTAGCCTCTGGCCTTAGCTTCCGCTGTGGCGGCAAAGAGGTCGCGGATGTCGTTGAACAGGCCGGTGTAGGTGGCGGGATTGGAGCGGGGGGTGCGTCCGATGGGACTCTGATCGATGCCAACCACCTTATCCAGATGCTCCAGACCTTCCATGCGGTCATAGACACCGTGGCGGACTCTTGCTCTGTTCAGCTTGGCGGAGAGGGTCTTATAGATGATCTCGTTGACCAGAGAGGACTTGCCGCTGCCGGACACACCGGTGACGCAGGTGAAGGTGCCCAGAGGGATCTCCACATCAATGCTCTGCAGGTTGTTTTCTCTGGCACCGCAGACCTTCAGGGTCTTGCCGCTGCCGGTGCGCCGTTGGGCAGGCAGGGGGATCTTTTTGAAGCCGGACAAATACTGTCCGGTGATGCTTCTGGGCTGGGCGATGATGTCCTCCAGAGAGCCGGCGGCAACCACTTCGCCGCCATGGACACCGGCGCCGGGGCCAATGTCCACGATATAATCAGCAGCGCGCATGGTGTCTTCATCATGCTCCACCACCAGCAGGGTGTTGCCCAGATCCCGCAGCCGCTTCAAAGTGGCGATCAGCTTGTCGTTGTCTTTCTGATGCAGGCCGATGGAAGGCTCATCGAGAATATACAGCACACCCATCAGACTGGAGCCGATCTGGGTGGCCAGACGGATTCGCTGGGCTTCACCGCCGGAAAGGGTGGCGGCAGCGCGGCTGAGGGTCAGATAGGGCAGACCCACACTCTGCAAAAAGCCAAGGCGGGCTTTGATCTCTCGGAGAATCTGGTCGGCAATTTTGGCCTGTGCGCCATCCAGCTGCAGCTTGGAAATGAAATCCAATGCGTCGTTGACATTCTTTTCGCAGTATTCCCAGATGGAAAGTCCGCCTACGGTGACGGCACGGCTCACGTCGGAAAGCCGCTGCCCATGGCAATGGGGGCAGGGCTTGGAGGTCATGCACTCTTCCAGCTCTTTTTTTGCCCAGTCGGACTGGGTTTCTTCAAACCGGCGGGAAACATTGGGCAGAATACCCTCAAAGGGCTGCTTCAGCACACCGTAGCCGTTGCCCCGGTCGTAGTGCAGCTCCAGCGGCTCTGCGCCGGTACCGTTGAGAATCACATCCCGTGCGATCTGGGGCAGGTCTTCCCAAGGGGTCACCAGATCGAAGCCGTACTTCTCCGCCAGAGCCGTATAGTACATGCCGCAGACACTGTCAGACTTGGGATTGCTCCAACCGCTGACCTGAATGGCACCGTCTGCCAGAGATTTGGTCCGGTCGGGGATGATCAGATCCTCATCTGCCACCAGCTGCATACCCAGACCGGTGCAGATGGGGCAGGCTCCGTAGGGGTTGTTGAAGGAGAACATCCGGGGGGACAGCTCCGGCATGGAAACACCGCAGTCATCGCAGGCATAGTTCTGGGAAAACAGGGTGATGGTGTCCTCTGCGATCCGGTGCAGCAGCACCAGTCCGTCGGACAGCTTGCAGGCGGTTTCGATGGAGTCCGTCAGACGGCGGGTCATATCGTCCTTCCGTACCAGACGGTCCACCACGATCTCGATGTGGTGCTTTTTATTTTTCTCCAAAGTGATCTCTTCAGTCAGATCGTAGATCTGCCCATCCACACGGACACGGACGAAGCCGCCCTTTCGGGCATCCTCAAAGACCTTGATATGCTCACCTTTTTTGCCGCGGATGACCGGTGCCAGCAGCTGGAACCGGGTGCCTTCCGGCAGTTCCATGATCTGATCTACGATCTGGTCAATGGTCTGCCGCTTGATCTCCTTGCCGCATTTGGGACAGTGGGGCGTACCCACTCTTGCCCACAGAAGGCGCAGATAGTCGTAGATCTCCGTCACCGTGCCAACAGTAGAGCGGGGGTTTTTGGAAGTGGTTTTCTGGTCAATGGAAATGGCGGGAGAAAGGCCGTCGATCTGATCCACATCGGGTTTGTCCATCTGACCCAGGAACATCCGGGCATAGGAACTGAGGCTCTCCACATACCGCCGCTGACCTTCGGCATAGATGGTGTCGAAAGCCAGAGAGGACTTACCGGAGCCGGAAAGACCCGTCAGAACCACCAGTTTGTCACGAGGCAGTTCCAAAGAGATATTTTTCAGATTGTTTTCTCTTGCGCCATGAATGGAAATCGTCTCTTGCATGGAGGTACTCCTTTTGCAGTCATTAAAATATATTATACCATAGGCGGTTTTTCCTACGCAACCATATGTTCGTTAAATTTCTGTGAAGCCCTTGCAGAGGCGGGAATTTGTGGTATCATAGTGGTAAAAAGGGCAGAGGAGGTGCCAAAATGAAGAAAATTTCCCATGTGCTGTTCCATCGGCTGACGGCGGTGGCACTGTCTATTCTGCTGCAGCTTGCCATTATGGTGGTGTCGGTCCAGTGGCTGACGGAATACCGCCAGTGGGTGCAGATCGCCCTGCGGGTACTTTCTCTGGCTGCGGTGGTCTATCTCATGTATGACCGCACCAATTCCTCCTATAAGATCGCGTGGATCATTCTGATTTTGGTGTTTCCTGTGGCGGGTATCTGCCTGTATCTGACCTTTGGCGGTCGGCGGCTGAGCCATCCTGTCCGCAGAAGAATGCAAAAGATGCAGGATCTGACCAGAGAAAACCTCTGGCAGGAGCAGATCACCAGAGATGCCCTGGAGGAACTCAGTGATCCTGCGGCGGCAACGGCACAGTATCTTTACAATGTATCCGGCTACCCGGTGTACGATAACACGGAAACGGAGTATTTTCCCCTTGGGGATGCGGTGTATCCCAGAATGCTGGAGGAACTGAAAAAAGCGGAAAAATACATTTTCCTGGAGTATTTTATCATTGAGCAAGGCTTTATGTGGGATGGGATTCTGGAGATTCTCAAGGAAAAGGCCGATCAGGGCGTGGATGTCCGAGTCATGTATGACGATTTCGGATGCATTGAGAAGCTGCCGGGGAACTACCACAAGCAGCTGAGAAGCTATGGCATTCAGACCAAGGTGTTCAATCCTTTTATTCCGATCCTGTCCGGCAGACTCAATAATCGCAACCACCGGAAGCTGATGATCATTGACGGCAAGGTGGGTTTCACCGGCGGCATCAATCTGGCAGACGAGTATATTAACCGCAGAACCCGGTTCGGCCACTGGAAGGACAGTGCCATTCTCCTCCGGGGCGAGGGTGTCTGGGCTATGACGGTCATGTTCCTGTCCATGTGGGACAGCCAGACCGGGCAGACGGATGATCTTCGCAGTTTCCGACCCCAATACCCCTATCGGCTGGCAGGGGGCGAGGGCTTTGTGCAGCCCTTCTCCGATACACCTTTGGACAATGAGGATATTGCCGAAGCGGCACTGCTGAGTCTGTTCCAGCGGGCTGCCAAGTCCATTTATATTATGACACCGTATCTGATCTTAGACGATAAGATCACAGGCGCTTTGCTGACGGCGGCAAAATCCGGTCTGGATGTGCGGATCATTACACCCCACATTCCGGATAAATGGTATGTCCATGCGGTGTCCCGCGCACACTATGAGCTGCTGACGGAGGCAGGTGTGCGGGTCTATGAGTACAGTCCCGGTTTCATCCATTCCAAGGTCTATCTGGTGGATGACCGCTATGCCGTGGCAGGTACAGTCAATCTGGATTTCCGCAGTCTGTATCTCCATTTTGAAAACGCGGTGTTTCTCTTCGATGCTACCTGCGTGGCTGCCATTGGAGAGGATTTCCAAAATACCTTCCCGGTTTGCGAGGAGATGACATGGCGCAAATGCCGCAAAACCCGGCTGCTGGAACGGCTCATTGCTGCGGTTTTGCGTATGCTGTCGCCCTTAATGTAAAAAGAACGCATCCAACAGGATGCGTTCTTTTTATCCTTGTTTGACAAGTTTGACGATTCGGCTGGTGCCAAGGCGGGATGCGCCCAGACGGAGAAATTCCTCTGCATCTGCCATGGAGGCGATGCCGCCGGCGGCTTTGATCTTCACATGGGGTGCCACATGCTCAGCAAAAAGTGCAATATCTGCAAAGGTGGCACCGGCGGTGGAGAAACCGGTGGAGGTCTTGATGTAATCTGCCCCGGACTGGGACACGATCTCACACATCCTGACCTTTTCTTCGTCCGTCAGCAGGCAGGTTTCGATGATGACCTTCAGAAGCTTGCCGCTGCAGGCTTCTTTGACGGCTTTGATCTCTGCCAGCAGGTCGTCGTACCGTTTTTCCTTCAGCCAGCCGATATTGATGACCATGTCGATCTCATCGGCACCGTTTTTTACCGCGTCGGCGGTTTCGAAGCATTTGGCGGCGGTGGTGGAATAGCCGTTGGGGAAGCCGATGACCGTACAAATGGCAAGCTGATCGCCCACATAGTCCTTGGCCTGCTTCACGAAGGAGGCGGGGATACAGACGGAGGCGGTATGGTAGGTCATGCCGTCGTCGCAGATGGCTTTGATCTGCTCCCAAGTGGCAGACTGCGCCAGAAGGGTGTGGTCACAGGCGGCGAGAATGGTTTTCACATCCATTATGCTTCTTCCTCCTCTTCCTTCATGGCGGCTTCGAAGGTTTCCCGGTTCATGGTTTCGTTTTCCAGCAGATACCGGGCAATTTCCGTCAGTTTGGATTTGTGATCCTGCAGAATCCGGGTGCAGTGGGCATAGGCACGGTCAATGAGGGCCTTGACCTCTGCATCGATGTCGCCTGCCACCTGCTCGGAGTAGGATTTGGATTTTTCGTAGTCACGGCCGATGAACACTTCACCTTCGGTGCCGTAGGCGACGGTACCCAGCTTTTCACTCATGCCGTATTTGCTGACCATATCCCGGGCAATGGCGGTGGCCCGCTCAATATCATTGGATGCGCCGGTGGAAATATCTCCCAGACACAGCTGCTCGGCAACTCTGCCGCCCAGCAGGGAAACGATCTGTTCGTACATCTCGTTTCGGGAGTGGAAGCCCCGGTCATCTTCCGGCAGGGAGATGGTCATGCCGCCTGCGTGACCTCTGGGAATGATGGTGATCTGGTGGACAGGGTCATGGGTGGGCAGGTGGTACATGACTACGGCATGACCGGCTTCGTGGATGGCGGTCAGCTTCCGCTCCCGCTCATTGACCACGCGGCTGCGCTTTTCCGGGCCTGCGATGACCTTCATCATGGCTTCTTCCAGATGGCGGTTGCAGATGGCAGGCAGATCCTGCCGGGCTGCCAGCAAGGCAGCTTCGTTCATGAGATTTTCCAAATCTGCACCGGTGAAACCGCCGGTGGCTTTTGCCAGTTTGGTCAGATCCACATCCTCTGCCAGAGGCTTCTGCCGGGCATGAATGTGGAGAATTTCTTCCCGGCCCTTCCAGTCCGGTGCGCCCACATAGATCTGACGGTCAAACCGGCCGGGACGGAGGAGGGCGGGATCGAGAATATCCTGCCGGTTGGTGGCAGCAAGGACGATGACACCTTGGTTTTTGCCAAAGCCGTCCATTTCCACCAGCAGCTGGTTGAGGGTCTGCTCCCGTTCATCGTGACCACCGCCCAAACCGGCACCTCTGCGGCGACCGACGGCATCGATCTCATCGATGAACACAATGGCGGGGGCAGTCTTCTTTGCCTGCTCAAACAGGTCACGGACACGGCCTGCGCCCACACCCACATACAACTCCACAAAATCAGAGCCGGAGATGGACAAAAACGGCACACCGGCTTCGCCGGCCACGGCTCTTGCCAGAAGGGTCTTGCCGGTGCCGGGAGGGCCTACCAGCAGAATGCCCTTGGGGATGCGGGCACCCAGACGGGTGAATTTAGCGGGATCTTTCAGAAAGTCGACCACTTCCTGCAGTTCGGCTTTTTCTTCATCAGCACCTGCCACATCAGAGAAGGTGACCTTCTCATTGATGCCCACGCGGGCATTGGCTTTGGTGAAACGGCCCATGGGGTTCTGTCCGCCATTGGCACGGCCCACCAAGGTGACGATGAGAATGATAACGCCGACACCAAGCAGGATCAAAGTAGCGATGCTGATCCAGGATATCTTTTCTTCTGCCGGGGCATAGTGGTAATCTTCCAGAATGCCGGCTTCATGCTGGGCGCGGATGGTTTCCTCCAGATCGGTACGGAACTGCTCCACACTGCCCAGCCGGGCGGTGACCACTTCGTTCTCTTCCAGAGAGTGCAGGCGCATGACCAGCTGACCGTCGGCAGAAAGAGAGAACTCTTTCACATCCTCGGCTTCAAACAGCGCCAGCACCTGGGCATAGGAAAGGTCTTTCTTGCCCAGAGAGGAGAACGGGTTTAAAAATGTAGATGCCAGCAGCACCAGAATAATCAAAAGGGGGAGGATGCCCAAGGGGCTTCTGTGTTGTTTCAAGGGGGGTACTCCTTACGGTGATTTAGTCCGTGTAGACTTCCTTTTTCAGGATGCCCACAAAGGGAAGATTGCGGTAATAGTTTTGATAATCCAGACCCATGCCCACGACGAAGCCGTCGGGGATGGTGAAGCAGCAGTAGTCAGCTTCCAGAGGTTCGGTTCTGCCGGAGGGCTTGTCCAGCATGGTGCAGATCTTCAGAGAGGCCGGCTCCCGCTCTCTCAGCAGTTCCAGAACGCGATTCAGCGTGTATCCGGAGTCCAGAATGTCCTCCAAAATCAGCACATGACGGCCTTTAATGTCGCAGTCCAGATCCTTGCGGATGATCAGATTGCCAGAGGAACGGGTGCCATCGCCATAGGTGGAAACGCTCATAAAGTCCTGCTGCATGGGAACATCAATGCTCTGGGTCATGGCGGCATAGAAGGGCACAACACCTTTCAGAAGACCCACCACAATGGGGTCCTTCCCGCGGTAATCTTCGGCAATTTGCTTGGCCATTTTATGGATGCCGGCCTTCAGCTCCTCCTCCGATACGAGAACCTTTTCGATATCCTGCATCATGTCGAACTTGTTTATCATATCTCTTTCTCCTCCGCAATATGCAATATCCATGCCGGTTCTCCGGGCTTGGCGGTGCGGTCTGCAGCTGCACCCAGTCCGAAAACGGCAATCACGCCTTGTTCATCGGCAAAAACCGGCATGGTCTGCCGCAGATGTGCCGGAACCTTCCGGTCGATCATCCATTTTTTTAAGGTTTTCTGACCACCGGGCAGGCGAATGGTGTCCCCGGTCTGCCGGGGTCGCACCTGTACCTGGGGGTCAGTGTCAAAATGAAGGGCAAATGTATTTTGGTTGTTCACCGGCTGTGACAACAGCACAGGCCCGGTGAGAGAAATCTTCACTCCCAACGCTGAAATCTGCACAGTTTCATTGGCTTTCAGAATGGTAGGAAGGAAATCTGCGGTGGTTTGTGTGGCTTCAAAGGTCAGACGGTCATAGACCCGCCTTGCCAGAAAGCCACCGGGCAGTTCTGCCTGCGCAGAGCCGTTTTCCCGGCTTAACAGCTGCTCCACAGCCTGCACATGGGTCATGGTGGGCTTGGGGTTGGGCAGCAGGTGACGGATGGCACGGCGGCGAAGGACCGGCTCTGCCGCCAAAAGGGTAGGGCAGTCATAGCCGTCTTCTTTTTCTGCCTGTTCCAGCAGGGTATCCACCTGCTGCTGTAAAAATGCTTCGTCCTGCCGCAGAAGATGGGTCATGCGGCTGACGGTTTCCGTCAAATTGGGGTTCTCCTCCTGCAAAAGGGGGACAACATGATGCCGCAGGCGATTGCGCAGTGCATCATCGCAGAGGTTGGTGCTGTCGGTGCAGAAGGGAAGATCGTGGGCCTGGACATAGTCCAAAATCTCCGCCTTGGAAACTTCCAGCAGAGGGCGGATGATCCGATCCTGCTTTGCTTCCATGCCACACAGACCTTTCAGACCGGTGCCCCGGAGCAGATTCAGCAACACCGTTTCCACCTGATCGTCGGCATGGTGTGCCGTGGCGACCAGACCTTTTTGGCTGCGAAGGAACTGATAGCGCAGTTCTCTTGCGGCCTCTTCCGGGCTTTTGCCTGTAAGGGTTTTGGGGTCGCCCCGACCCACAGCCAGTTCCACACCCCATTG
>JAZNFJ010000105.1:0-21974 GCA_045589035.1 Candidatus Avilachnospira sp.
AAGGCTCCCGAGGAGCGCGAGCGTGGTATCACCATCAACACCGCTCACGTTGAGTACGAGACCGATCTGCGTCACTATGCTCACGTTGACTGCCCCGGCCACGCCGACTATATCAAGAACATGATCACCGGCGCTGCTCAGATGGACGGCGCTATCCTGGTCATCGCTTCCACCGACGGCCCCATGGCTCAGACTCGTGAGCACCTGCTGCTGGCCCGTCAGGTTGGCGTTCCCTATATCGTTGTCTTCATGAACAAGGCTGACCTGGTTGACGACGAGGAGCTGCTGGAGCTGGTCGAGATGGAGATCCGCGAGACTCTGTCCGAGTACGAGTTCCCCGGCGACGACACCCCCATCATCAAGGGTTCCGCTCTGAACGCCCTGATCTCCGAGTCCAACGATCCCGAGGCTCCTGAGTATGCCTGCATCAAGGAACTGATGGACAACGTCGACGCTTATATCCCCACTCCCGATCGTAAGGCTGACCTGCCCTTCCTGATGCCCGTTGAGGACGTGTTCACCATCTCCGGCCGTGGTACTGTTGCTACCGGTCGTGTTGAGCGTGGCCAGATCAACAAGAACGAGGCTGTCGAGATCGTCGGCCTGCAGGAAGAGAAGAAGTCCACTGTCGTTACCGACATTGAGATGTTCCACAAGCTGCTGGACTACGCAGAAGCAGGCGACAACATCGGCGCTCTGCTGCGTGGTGTTGACAAGAAGGAGATCGAGCGCGGCCAGGTTCTGTGCGCCCCCAACTCCATCCAGCCTCTGACCAAGTTCGTTGGCCAGGTTTACGTCCTGTCCAAGGAAGAAGGCGGCCGTCACACTCCCTTCTTCAACAACTATCGTCCTCAGTTCTACTTCCGTACCACTGACGTCACCGGCATCATCACTCTGCCCGAAGGCACCGAGATGTGCATGCCCGGCGATAACGTCGACATGAAGGTCGAACTGATCGCCCCCATCGCTATCGAGAAGGGCCTCCGCTTCGCTATCCGTGAAGGCGGCCGTACCGTCGGTTCCGGCGTCGTCATCGAGATCGAAGAGTAATTTCTGACTTCGGTTAGAGATACGTTCTCAAACAACAAAGCCCACAGCCATTTGGCTGTGGGCTTTTTCTATATTATTTTACAATACAAGATAGAAATATTCACATATGGTTTCTGCGGACTCTCTCTTTCCGTTCTCAATCCACCATCTGATGGTTTCAATGAATGTGCACGTGACATGGTTCAGCCAAAAACTTTCGGGAAGTTTTTGGCTTTTCTTTTCTTCAAGCAGAGGGGCTTCCTTTGCAATCAAAAACTGCAAATTGGTTTTGAAGTACTGTAAAAACAATTCATTATTTTTGCCGGACAACAGCTTCAAAATGTTGTTGTCGTTATTTTGCAGATGCTGAAACAGATGAAGAAATACAGAATCCGGTGCATCGCAGTCAAAAATATGTCCGTGGCCTGAGTTCGTATCTCTTAATTCGTCAAAAATATGGCAGAACAGTTCCTGACAAAATTCTTTCAATAGAAAGTCTTTTGTCTCGAAATGTGCATAAAATGTAGCTCTGCCTATATCGGCACATTGAATGATTTCCCCCACGGTAATATGATTGAAATCCTTTTTGGAAAGCAGGTCAATAAATGCAGAGAAGATAGCCTCTCTTGTTTTTCTTTGTCGCCGATCCATTTTGTCCTCCATACATATTTGCTGAAATGTTCGGTATCTTACAATTACTTTTGTTTGTATGTTGTGAGCCATATGGAAGTGTTATAAGATCTATTGTATGATACGGAACTTATTGTACAGCAAAATGACACTGATAGCAACAGGAGGCTGCCATGAAAACGGAAAAGAATATTTTGATTGCATTTATTTTGAATATGGTGTTTGCGGCGGTAGAACTGGTCGGTGGGGTGCTTACAGGCAGCATCGCCCTTGCTTCCGATGCAATACATGACTTAGGCGACGGTATCAGCATCGGCATTTCTTATTTTCTTGAAAAGAAAAGCAAGAATGGTCCGGATGAGAAATTTTCCTACGGACATGGAAGATTCTCTGTGCTTGGGGGACTCATGGTTTCTGTGCTGCTGCTGTTCAGCTCACTTTTTGTTATTTATCATGCAGTTCTTCGAATGATCACACCAAGACCGATCAACTATAATGGTATGATTCCTTTGGCGATGTTTGGTGTCTGCGTTAATTTTGCGGCTGCTTGGTTTACTCATGGGGAAGGATCGATGAACCAGAAGGCAGTCAACCTGCATATGCTGGAGGATGTCTTTGGCTGGATGATCGTACTGATTGGTGCTATGGTTATGAAATTTACGGACTTTGTCTGGATCGACCCGCTTCTGTCCGTTGGTTTGTCGATATTCATGCTCATTCACGCATGGAAGAATATAAAAGCTTCTGCAGAAATATTCCTGCAGAAAGTACCTAGGGGTATCAGTATCCATGAAATCAAAGAGAAAATCATGGGAATTGATGGAGTGATGGATGTTGGTCATCTTCATGTCTGGAGTCTGGACGGTCACCGAAATGTTGGGACATTGCATATTGCAGCGGCTTCAAACCACGAAATAATTGAGAAGAAGGTACGAGAGATGCTGTTGGTATACGGTGTGCAGCATGTGACCTTGGAACTGGAGGAAGAACCCCATAATTGTCAATGTGTGTTTGAAGACACACATCCCGTAGGCTGTCATTGCCACTGTTAACAAAAAGAAGCAGAACATTTGTTCTGCTTCTTTTTGTTTTATTTAGGACCTTTTCTTTTTCCGGAAGAAGCCGAT
The DNA here is from genome assembly GCA_045589035.1 of Candidatus Avilachnospira sp. GTDB lineage: Bacteria > Bacillota > Clostridia > Oscillospirales > Oscillospiraceae > Avoscillospira. The sequence goes on from JAZNFJ010000105.1 coordinate 2,787, forward strand.
ATACACGATCATCGCGGCAAAGATCCAGAAATAAGCCATCATATAAGGCTCTTCGAAAATATTTTCGAAGTAGCAGTGCATCAGAACACCGCAGATACCGGCGAACATACCGGCAGCCAGGGGCTTCATGGACGTAGTTGTTTCTTCTGCTTTGCCTGCCCGGAAAATGCTCCTGCAGGACACGACCACAAGGAACAAAAGCAGAATGATAAAGGCCGCAAAGCCCAGATAACCCATCTCAGCCATGATCTTCAGGTAGTAATTATCCATGTAGAAATAGTCCCACTGGTCAATGATGGTGTTCTGGACGGCAATGGCACCGCCAAACATGCCCAGACCCAGTCCCAGCCAGGGATGACCGGATTCTACCAGATAATTGAGACCAAAATGCCAGCGGCCGCCTCTGCCGCCTCTGGCGGTGGACTCGGCAAACTGCTCTGTGAACAGATAACCAATACGGCTTGCCACGAAGGGCAGGAAACAGGCGCCGATACCGGCAACGGCCAGCAGTCCAAAGAGCCGCTTATCCACGATCAGACAGAAAACCACAACGGCAATGGCCATAGCTACCCAACCGGCTCTGGACATGGTGAACAGACAGCCCAGACACATGAGGAAGGTGCATACCCAAGCCAGGATCTTCTGCCAGGGCTTTTTCAGATAGTAGGCAAGACCCGCTGCCATAGGTGCGAACATGACCATATAGTCGGCCATAATGTTGGGACTGCCAAAAATGGAAAAGACCCGAGTGCGGACAGACTGTTCCGCCTGATCCGTCCAATGAGAAGGAATGGGAACAGCCACGATGAACTGATAGACACCGTGAATGGCGATGGCGGTAGCCAAGGCCACCAACACATAGTAGAGAACCATCAGATCCTCATCATCCCGGATCAGCCGGGTGGCCACAAAGTACCACAGCATATACTGCACCGTGGCACGGTAGCCTGCGACAGAAATAAAGTAGTAGTCAAAAATCGTGTTCATCAGCCAGAAGCCAAGAACCATGAACAGCAAAATGGGCATATCCAACGGATTGCTTCTGGTTTCCATGGGTGTTTTGCGATCCATTCGCTGACGGAGAATCCATAGCAGGCTCACAGCCAGCAGACCTTCGTCCCAAATAGAGGCAATGGCAGTCAGGTTCAGCACATCCCGAAGCAGGAAATCCACACCGCAGTACAGACCCAAAGCTGTGAGGATGATGCCTGTCAGACCCCGGCGGAACATCCAACCGAAAATCTTGCTTTGGCTGCCCCAACGGAAGACTGCGGCATAGATCCGACCAAGGATGCTGCCGCGGAACCAGTCTAGCGGCCAGTGGATCTCGGAGAGTCGCTCATTGCACCGGGCAAAGAATCGGGTCACACCGGACCGGCTGCAATATTCCGCATCCCGTCCCAGCCAATGGGTCAGCCGCTTTTTTGTGCCGCTGGCATGCCACCAGCGAGCCAAAAGCGCCACAACCGCACTGCTTGAGAACAGCCGCCCAAAGAAGCCGCCCACAGCCAGAAGAACACGCCAGATCAGACTGTTCTTCCATGCATTAACCATGCCGTGCCTCCAGACCGGAAATAATGCCTTCGCATTCAATATCGGAAGTTTTGACCAGATGCTCCATACCCACGCGGACTTCCTGAGAACCCATCACATAGGTGCCGCCGGAGTAGGGGCAAGTGCCTTCAATGGTGAAGTACAGGTCAACCGTGCCTTCGGGGGTTTCTTCTGCGGTGCAGCCGACAATGTAGGCATTGAGGAATTTGCCGCTGCTGAGCAGCTGACCGGAATAATTCTCGGTGCAGTAGTCTGCCACATGCTGAGGAACATCTTCACAGACGACCTCGTAGGTGATGCCCACATCGGGGCTGGTGATGGCGTCCACGGCATCGTTGCCGAACAGCTTCATGCCCAGAGCAGCCACAGCCACCACAATGACCAGAATCACGGCCAGATCAATGATGTTCAGTTTCCCGAACAGACGGCCGTCTTTATCAATCATTTTCATAGGATACCTCCTGTGTGTTGCCATTTTTGAGAAAATGGTCTATAATATGGTATTATACCCCAATATGTTGTATTTCTCAAGAGGCATAAGGAGCTTCATCTATGAAAATCATGCATCTGATCTCCGGCGGCGATGTGGGCGGCGCCAAGACTCATGTTCTGAGCCTGCTGAAAGGACTGACCAAAACGGAGGAAGTCCGTCTGGTCTGTTTTATGGAGGGTCCCTTTGCGCAGGAAGCCAGAGAAATGGGCATCGATACGGTCGTTCTGGAATGCGGAATGGTCCAGTCGGTGGAATGTCTGGCGGAGATGATCCGGCAGGAGCAGTTCCAGATCGTCCATTGCCACGGATCCCGTGCCAACCTGACGGGAACACTCCTCCGGAAAAAGATTTCCGTGCCTATGGTCACCACCGTCCACAGTGATTACCGTCTGGACTATCTGGGTAGACCCATCCACCGGTTGACTTATGGCACCATCAATACCTATTGTGTCCGTCGAATTCCTTACCATATCGGTGTTTCTGATGCCATGGCAGACCTGCTGGTGTCCCGGGGGTTTGATTCCCAGACCATGTTTGCCATCTATAATGGTGTGGATTTTACCCCTGTGATGCCCAAACTGAGCCGGGAAGCGTATCTTCGCAGCATCGGCTTGGAAGCCGGGGAGAAGGATGTGGTCTTTGGCATCGCCGCCAGACTTTCTGCGGTGAAGGATGTGGCCACACTGATTCGCGGTTTCGGTGAAGCCTGCAAATTCGTTTCCAATATCCGTCTGGTCATTGCCGGTGACGGTGAACAGCGGCAGGAACTGGAAGCGCTGGCGGCAAAATGCTGTCCCGCGGGCACTTATGCCTTTGCCGGCTGGGTGGAGGATACGGACAGCTTCTACAATGCCTTGGATGTCAATACTTTGACCTCCCTCAGTGAAACCTTCCCTTATGCTTTGACGGAAGGTGCCAGAATGCACTGCGCTACCATCGCATCCCGTGTGGGCGGTGTGCCCCTGCTCATTGAGCACGGTGTCTATGGTCTGTTGTTTGAAGCCCAGCAGTATGAACAGCTGGCAGCCCATATGGTCACCTTGGCTACCGACGAAGCGCTGCGGAACAAACTGGGCGAAGCCCTTCATCTCCGGGCAAAAACGAAATTCTCCGTGGATGCCACGGTGGAAAAACAGATCGAAATTTACGGCACCATTCTCCGCAGAGAAAGCCGTCCTAAGCAGAAGCGGGACGGCGTGCTGATCTGCGGCGCTTACGGCAAGGGCAATGCCGGTGATGACAGCATTCTGGAAGCTATTTTGCAGCAGATGCGCGCAATCGACCCGGATATTCCCGTCTATGTCCTCTCCCGCAACCCCAATGAAACCCGTCTGCGCTATCGCGTGGAGGCCATTCATACCTTTGCGCTGTTCCGTTTCCTGCACCGCATGGGTAAGACCAAGCTGTATATCAACGGCGGCGGCAGCCTGATTCAGGATGTGACCAGCACCAGAAGTCTGCAGTATTACCTTTCCAATATTGCCATGGCAAAGAGCCGCGGCAATCAGGTTCTCATGTACGGCTGCGGTATCGGCCCGGTATCTCTGCCCAAAAACCGGAAATTTGCCGGAAAAGTCATTGACCGCTATGCCGATCTGATTACTCTCCGTGACCCCCAGAGCAAGCAGGAATTGCTGGATATGGGTGTGACCAAACCGGAGATTTGTCTGACTGCTGACCCGGCATTGCTGCTGGATGCTGCTCCTGCCGACAAGGTAGACAGTTTCCTTCTTTCGCAGGGTATGGATCCCAACGGCAAGTATGCTATGTTTGCCCTGCGCCCCTGGAAAAATGTGGAGAAAAAACTGCCCCTGTTTGCAGCACAGGCACAGGAACTTTACGAAAAAGAGGGTATTATTCCCGTGTTTTTTGCCTTGGAACCCAACCGGGATCTGGAGATCACCAAAAAAGTTGCATCCATGGTGCAATGTCCCTGCCATGTGATTGCAGCCCCCCATGACGGTCATTTAATCGTGGGTCTGATGCGCCGAATGCAGGCATTGGTTTCCATGCGTCTGCATGCGCTGATTTTTGCCGCAGGGCAGGGTGTGCCGCTGGTTGGCATTGTCTATGATCCCAAGGTTTCCGGCTTCCTGGATTATCTGGGCAAGCACCGGTATCTTGATCTGGCCGCGGTGGAGGAAGAACCGCTGCGCACCATGATCGTAGAAGCGCTTTCCGAGGGCAGAAATGCCGATTCTGCCATGGAGCTTCGGAAACTGGCACAGGAAAATGAAACAGCCGCCCGTCGGCTGCTGGAGGAAGCACAATGAAACAAATCGTCTGTCTTGCCACTTCGCCGTGGTATCCCATTCCCACCCGAAAACAGCAGGTGATGAGCCGTATCGAGGATGCGGAAATCCTCTATTTTGACCCGTCCATTACCTATCTGGCTCCTTTGAAGGACAAGATGGCCCGTCCCAAGCTGAAGGCCTACAAAAATCCCGGCGAGGAGATCAAGCCCGGTCTGACGGTCTATGCCCTGCCGCCGGTGCTGCCTTTCTTCAATAAATTCCGCTTCATCAATAAACTGAATCAGAAGCGGATCGCCCGCTATGTCCGCAAGCGCATGGCCCAGCACGGCATGGAAAAGCCTGTTCTGTGGGTCTACAGCCCTGTGACGGCTGACTGTGTGGATCATATTCCCCATAGCGCCTTGGTCTATGACTGCGTGGATCGCCATTCTGCCTACGGCGGACTGATGAATCCCCAGTTGGTGGATCAGATGGAACTGGATCTGACAACCAAGTGCGATCAGGTCTTTGCCACGGCTGTGGGTCTGGCAGAACGGCTGAAAACTGCCAATGAAAACACGGTTTTCATTCCCAACGGCGCCAATTACGAGCGCTTTGCCCAGGCAGCGGAGGATCTGCCCTGTCCCGAGGATATGCAGTCCATTCCCAAGCCTATTTTCGGCTTCGTGGGGGCACTGCAGGAGTGCATTGAGTACGGTTTTCTGGAAGCTGCCGCTAAGACACATCCTGAATGGAGCTTTGTATTCATCGGCAGAGAAAATCCCGGTGTGGATCTGAGTCATCTTCGTGCCATGGAAAACTGCCATTTCCTCGGCCTCAAGCCCAATGAGCAGCTGCCTGCCTACATCCGTCAGTTTGATGCCTGTCTGAACCTCTTTGCCTCCGGTGATCTGAGCAAGGATGTGAGCCCTCTGAAATTCTATGAATATCTGGCAACGGGCAAGCCCATTGTGTCCACCCCTCAGCCGGATCAGGTCCTGCAGTTTGCGCCCATCATCCATGTGGCAGCCACGGCAGAGGAATTTTCTGCTTGCCTCGCTGCCTCGCTGGAGGATACCGATCCTGCGCGCACCAAAGCCAGAATGGAAGAGGGCAGAAAGAGCTCCTGGGATGCCAGAGTTGCCCAGATGTCCGAAATTCTCAAAGAAAAGAAGATTTTCTGATTCTGATGTACATAACAAAGAAGCGCCCTTTTCAGGGCGCTTCTTTGTTATGTTTCTAAAGGAGAAATACTTTGGAACATATTTCCGCCTTGCGTAATTGCGAAATTGGGGGTGGTTTCTTGCGTGGTGGGATGATTCATGCCATCGAAATGCGGTTTGCCTTCCGGCAGTTCGGGTCGTTCAGAGGGCTTTTCTCCCTCGGGCGGTGTCATGCCCTCCGGTGGCTGCTTTCCATCAACGGTGTCATTCTTGAGCGGCTGCTTTCCGTCGGGCGGTTCAGGAGGATTGAAATCATCGGGAGGCTCAAAACCCTCAGGTGGTGTACCGGGCATGCCGGGGCCGCCCCTCATACCACCGCTTTGACCTGCCAGCTGCATTCCGTCACACCACAAGGTATAGGTGCCTTCGGTCAAATCCGGACTGCTATAAATCAGAATAGAATAATCATTGGAGGGAGAATGCTCCATTACTGTTTCGGACTTTTCATTTTTCAAGCTGACTGTCTGTCCGCCATCCTGCTCTTTTGCAAAGGAGAAAACAGCATAATTCTGTCCGCCATCTTCGATTCGGTCCAGCATATGACCTGTAGCCAGGACGGTTCCGCCGTTGATATGAATGCCCATATCGGAGTCAATACCGGCATCCGCGCTGTTAGAACAGGCTTCGGCTGCAACCGTACCGCCGTTGATCACCAGCCAACCATTGGAGTCGATGCCGTCGCCTTCACCGGTTTCGCCGGTTACTTGAATGGTAAGTGTGCCGTCGTTGACGGTGGTGACGGAAATGCCATCTTCATTGGTGTTGATACCGTCATTTCCGGATTTGATATGGATAATACCGCCGTTGATGGTCAGGTGCAATTCACTACCCAAACCTTCATTTTTGGCATTGAGATACAGGATGCCGGTATTCTCTTCGCCACCGGTGATGTTCATGGACATTTTGGAATAGAATGCGCCATCGTATTTATGCAGCTTTTTGGCATCTTCGACTTCTGTGCCGTCTTCGCTGAGAATAATGCTGTCGGGCTTGTAGATCCTGGCTACGTAGGAGCCGTTTACTGTGTTGATGGTTCCGTCTGCGATAATCACATTGGCACCGGCTGCGGAAGTATCCACATCCTTGGTTGCCTGTTCGGCATCGGTGGTTCCGCACTCGTAAACATTGTAGAAGATAATGGCCGGAGCAACATCGCAGGTGATGTCAGCGCCGTTCAGAATCAGAGTCACCACAGCGTTGGGATCGTCTTTGGCATCCTCTCCCAGATCAACGGCAATCTGCCCCTTGGATAGGGTGCCGGAGATGCTGTAGGTGCCCGGTTGGGTGATATGAACAACCGTGTGAGCAGCGGCTTCTTCTGCACTGTGTCCATCGGCTTCTGTACCCTCACCATAAGTGAAATCATGGCCGGTTTCATAATAGATGATGTCATGCTCGGTATAGACGGCCTGCGAATCCGTGGATCCGCTGACCTTAATTCCGGCATCATCCAATTGGATTTCAACAACGTTTGTAATGGGGATGGGTGCTTCCGGTGTTTCGGGTTGTGCGGTGCTGCAGGCAGTGAAGAGTATGGCCAAAGCGGCAATGGCAGCAAATGCTTTTGTTGGTTTCATGTTATATCACCCTTTCTGACTTGGATTGTAACAACTCCATATTGCAAAGTTTAGAACAATGTGTGAATTATTTGTAACAAGAAGATTTTTTAAGGTCATCTTGACACAAAGCCTGCCCAATGCTAATATAATAAAGTAATTTCATATCGCGTGGATCGAAAAGAGTACCGTCACAGGCATCCTGCAGAGAGCCTCCGTCACCGGCTGCAAGCGGAGGCAGGTCAGCCGATGGGAAAGTGCGTTCGGGAGCGAGGGGAGACCCCGTTGGCCGCGTCAAGGCTATGAGCGATAAATCAGAGTGGAACCGCGAGTTTTTACGACCCGCCTCTTGATACTTTCAAGGGGCGGGCTTTTTGTTTTGGAGGGAAGCTATGCATATTCTGGAGGATATCCGTGCATACAAAAGAAACGATCCGGCTGCCAAAAGCGGTTTGGAGATCCTTCTTTTATACAACGGTCTGCATGCCACCATCAGCTACCGGATTGCCCATTGGCTGCATATCCATAAATGCCGCTTTTTGGCCAGATGGATCAGCCAGACTTCCAAGTTCTTTACGGGCATTGAGATTCATCCCGGTGCCACCATCGGCAGAAGGTTGGTCATTGACCATGGCACCGGCATTGTCATCGGTGAGACTGCCGAGATCGGCGATGACTGCCTGCTCTATCAGAATGTCACCCTAGGCGGTACCGGTAAGGATGTGGGCAAGCGCCATCCCACTTTGGGTAACAACGTCATGGTGGGCAGCGGTGCCAAAGTCCTTGGTCCTTTCAAGGTTGGCGATAATGCCCGCATTGCCGCCAACTCCGTGGTGCTTCGGGAAGTGCCCGAGGGTGCTACGGTGGTCGGTGTTCCCGGCCGGGTGGTCAGACTCAGCGGTGAAAAGCTGGACCATATCCACACCCCCGACCCGGTTATGCTGGAAATTGAACAGCTGCGTTTGCAGATCATGGATCTGGAAGCAAGGCTGGATGCCATAGATAATAAATAACACAGGAGGTAACAACATGTATTTGTATAACTCTGCTACGAGAAAAAAGGAAGAATTTATCCCCAATAACCCCGATCTTGTCAAGATGTATACCTGTGGCCCCACGGTCTATCACTTTGCCCATATTGGTAATCTGCGCTCCTACATTATGGAGGATGTGCTGGAAAAGACTCTGCGCTATGTGGGTTACAATGTCAAGCGCGTTATGAACATCACCGATGTGGGTCATCTGGCTTCCGATGCCGATACCGGCGAGGATAAGATGCTCAAGGGTGCCAAGCGGGAAAATAAGACCGTCATGGAGATTGCTCAGTTCTATACCGATGCTTTCTTCTCTGACTGCCGGAAGCTGAACATCAAGCGTCCCGATGTGGTGGAGCCTGCTACCAACTGCATAGGTGAGTATATCAAGATCATTTCCACCCTGCTGGAAAAGGGCTTTGCCTATGAAGCCGGCGGCAATATCTAATTTGTTGCCTCCAAGCTCGACCGCTACTATATCTTCAACGATCACGACGAGGAAGATCTGGCCGTTGGTGTCCGCGATGGCGTGGAAGAGGATACCAATAAGCGCAACAAGAACGACTTCGTTCTGTGGTTCACCAAGTCCAAGTTTGAAGATCAGGCTCTGAAGTGGGACTCCCCCTGGGGTGTTGGCTATCCCGGCTGGCACATCGAATGCTCCGGTATTTCCATGAAGCATCTGGGTGACGATCTGGATATCCATTGCGGCGGCATCGACAATGCCTTCCCTCATCACACCAATGAGATCGCCCAGTCCGAAAGCTTCCTGGGTCACAAGTGGTGCAACTACTGGATGCACGTCCATCACCTGAACACCAACTCCGGCAAGATGTCCAAGTCCAAGGGCGAGTTCCTGACCGTCAGCCTGCTGGAGAGCAAGGGCTATGATCCGCTGGCATATCGCCTGTTCTGCCTCCAGAGCCACTACCGCAAGAATTTGGTGTTCTCCTATGAGAATCTGGATAATGCTGTGGTCACCTACGGCAAGATGGTCCAGAAGATTGCCGCGCTGAAGCCCAGCGATGCACCCATCGATCAGGCTGCCTTTGATGCCATGAAGGAGAAGTTCGTCACGGCTCTGCGCAATGATCTGAACACCTCTCTGGCCATCACCGCGGTCTATGATGCGCTGAAGTACAAGACCGACGATCAGACCAAGCTGGCGGTTCTGGCTGATTTTGACTATGTCCTGGGTCTGAACCTCATGGAAAAGGCAGAGCAGAAGCGCAAGGAAATGGCTGCTGCACCCAAGGCAGGCGAGTTCACCGTCATCAGCGAAAGCGGCGAAGTGGATGAAGCTGTGGAAAATCTCATCCGCACCCGTCAGGATGCCAAGAAGGCAAAGAACTTTGCCGAAGCTGACCGCATCCGTGATGAACTGAAAGCTATGGGTATCGAGGTCACCGATGTGGCCGGCGGTGCCAAGTGGAAGCGCATCTAAAAACTTCAGAAAAAGCCGCCTTTGGGCGGCTTTTTTTGTTGTGGGCAGTGGTCTTTCTGTGGTATAATAACAAAATACAGAAAGGGTGATCCTTGTATGAAACTGATGATTTTAGATGGCAACAGCATCATTAACCGTGCGTTTTATGGCATCCGTCCTCTGACTACCAAGGACGGGCTGTTTACCAATGCCATTTTTGGATTTTTGAATATTCTTCATAAGCTGGAGCAGGAGGAAAAGCCCGATGCTCTGTGTGTGGCTTTTGACCTTCATGGGCCTACCTTCCGCCATTTGCAGTATGACGGCTATAAGGCCACCCGTCATGGTATGCCGGAAGAGCTTGCTATGCAGATGCCTGTGATGAAGCAGGTGCTCACTGCCATGAACATTCCCATCTATGAATGTCAGGGCTGGGAAGCGGACGATGTGATCGGTACGGTCAGCCGCATCTGCTGCGAACAGGGCTGGAAATGCACCGTCATCACCGGTGACCGGGACAGCCTGCAGCTGGTCAACGACTGCGTGTCTGTCAAACTGGTGACCACCAAATCCGGTCAGACCACCACGACCCTCTATACCCCGGAGCAGTTCCGGCAGGACTACGGCTTTGAACCCAAGACTCTCATCGACCTGAAAGCCCTTATGGGTGACAGCTCCGATAATATCCCCGGTGTGGCAGGCGTGGGCCCCAAGACTGCTACGGATCTGCTTCTGAAATTCGCCTCTCTGGACGGTGTCTATGAGAATATCGAAAGTGATAAAATTAAGGACAATCTGCGCAATAAACTGAAAACCGGCGAAGAAAGTGCCCGCCTGTCCTACGATCTGGCCACCATCCGCTGTGAAGCACCTATCGAATTTTCCCCGGAAGATGCGCTTTGTCAGCCGATCAACAAAGAAGAACTGAAAGCCTTGTTCCTGCGGCTGGAGTTTTTGAAACTCATGGACCGCTATGGGCTCAATACGCCTTCGGCAGAGCCTGTTTGCAAAGAGTCAACGGTGACGGCCTGTGCCTGCCTGCCCGATGCCGGCACCGCCTTTGCTGCGGTATTTTCTGCCGATGGCAAGCAGGCTGCCGTGGCTTGGGAAAAGGGTGTCTGCCTGACGGATGAAGCCTGCCTGAAGCCTCTGTGGGAAGCAGATGCTCACAAAATCTGTGCCGACTGGAAAAATCTCCGGGGCAATCTGCTGGACAAGGGTTGGAAGTGTGAAGAAACACCCTTTGATGTGTCTTTGGCGGCCTATGTTCTTGACCCCTCGCAAGGCGATTATTCTGTGCCCAAACTGGCTGCCGGTTATCTCAATCAGACCATCGCCGAAGGCGATTTGGCAGCAGAAGCAGCTGTTGTTTATGCCCTCTATCCCATTTTGGAAGAGAAACTGCGGCAGCAGAGCATGGATCGGCTGTATTATGAGATCGAACTGCCCCTTTGTGCCGTCCTTTCCGATATGGAGCGCACCGGCATTACCGTTGACCGTATGGCACTCATGTCTTTCAGCTCCATGCTGAATGGCCGCATTGCGGAAACCCAGAATACCATCTACGAATTGGCAGGAGGGGAGTTCAATATCCTTTCTCCCAAGCAGCTGGGTGAGATTCTCTTTGAGAAATTGGGTTTGCCCCCGGTCAAAAAGACCAAAACAGGCTATTCTACCAATGCGGAAGTGCTGGAAAAACTCCGACCCATGCATCCCATTGTGGATGCGGTACTGGAGTACCGGATGCTTACCAAGCTGTCCTCCACCTATGCCGAAGGTCTGCTGAAGGTCATTGGAGAAGACGAGCGAATCCACACCACCTTCCAGAATATGGTCACCAACACCGGACGCCTGTCCTCTACAGATCCCAATCTGCAGAACATTCCCGTCCGCCGGGAACTGGGCAGTGAAATTCGCAAAATGTTTGTGGCAGGAGATGGCTGCGTGCTGGTGGATGCAGATTATAGTCAGATCGAACTGCGTGTCCTTGCGCATATCGCCCATGATGAGGTCATGTGCGAAGCCTTCAAAACCGGTGAGGACATCCATTCCGTGACGGCTTCTCAGGTGTTCAAGGTGCCTCTGGAAGAAGTGACTTCCGATATGCGGCGCAATGCTAAGGCGGTTAACTTTGGCATTGTATACGGTATTTCCGCCTGGTCCCTCAGTCAGGATATTGGCGTATTCCCGGAAGAAGCCAAGGCCTATATGAATGCCTATCTGGATCACTACAGCGGTGTTCGGGCTTATATGAAGGATATCGTGGAGCAGGCGAAGGAAATGGGCTTTGTATCCACCCTTTACGGCCGCAGACGGTATCTGCCGGAACTGAAGAGCAGTAATTTCAATCTCCGTTCCTTTGGGGAGCGGGTGGCATTGAACACACCCATCCAGGGTACGGCTGCAGATATTATCAAGTTGGCCATGATCCGCGTGGACAAGGCATTGAAGCAGAAAAAGCTGAAGGCCCGTCTGCTTCTGCAGGTTCACGATGAACTGATCGTGGAATGTCCCATGGCGGAGGCTAAGACCGTCAGGGAAATCCTCGAAAAAGAAATGCAGCAGGTAGCGGATTTGGATGTGCCGCTGCTGGTAGAGGCGAAACAGGGGGCAAGCTGGTATGAAGCAAAATGAGTTTGTGATCGTCCCCATGGAAGAATGCCATGTGCCTGCCATTGCGGAGTTGGAAACTGTCTGTTTCAACGATCCGTGGCCGGATCAGAGCATCCGCAGCGAACTGACCAACCCGTTGAGCCTGTGGCTGGTGGCGCTGGAAGAAGACAAGGTCATCGGTTATGTGGGCAGCCAGACGGTGCTGGGTGAATCCGATGTGATGAATACGGCGGTTGCGCCGGCGCATCGGAGAAAAGGTCTGGCACGGGCACTGTTTCTGGAACTGGAGAGCCTTCTGAAAGCGAAGAAGGTCCATAGCCTGACCTTGGAGGTTCGTGCTTCCAATGAAGCTGCGCAGGCCCTTTACGAAGGTCTGGGCTATATACAGGTGGGTCGCAGACCCAACTATTACCGAAATCCCAAAGAGGATGCGCTGATCCTCAGAAAGGAATGGGAAGTATGAAAATTCTGGCAGTGGAATCTTCCTGCGATGAAACCGCTGTTGCCATCGTGGAAGATGGCAGAAAGGTTTTGACCGATTGCATCGCATCCCAGGTGGAACTGCATAAGATCTATGGCGGCGTTGTGCCGGAGATCGCCTCCCGCAAGCATGTGGAAGCGATTTCCGGGCTGGCAGACGAAGCCTTGAAAACCGCCGGACTGACAAGAAAAGATATTGATGCCGTGGCAGTTACTTATGCACCGGGTTTGATCGGTGCGGTGCTGGTGGGTGTCAACTTTGCCAAGGCAGCAGCCATGGCTATGGATGTGCCCCTGATCCCGGTCCACCATATCCGCGGACATATTGCCGCCAATTATATTACCTATCCCGAACTGGAACCGCCCTTTGTGTGTCTGGTGGCATCCGGCGGCCACAGCATGATCGTGGATGTGCAGGACTATACCAAGTTCAAGATCCTCGGCTCTACCCGCGATGACGCGGCAGGTGAGTGCTTTGACAAGGTGGCGCGGCTGCTGGGCATGCCTTATCCAGGCGGTGCGGCTTTGGATCGTATGGCGCAGACCGGTGACGAAACCAAATACCCCATGCCCCATACGAAACTCAGCGGCAATCCTTTGGATATGTCCTTCTCCGGACTGAAGACTGCCGCCATCAATCTGATCCACAATGCCCAGCAGAAGGGGGAGGAACTGGATATTCCGTCCTTGTGTGCTTCTTTTTCTCTGGCGGTCAGCGAGATGCTGGTGCCCCGGACTATGGAGGCTTTGAAGCAGACCGGTTACGGCAAACTGGCCATTGCCGGCGGTGTGGCAGCAAACTCCCGGATTCGCGGCGATTTTCTGCGGGAAACGGAAGCCATGGGCGCAAAACTCTACATGCCGCCCTTGAAACTCTGCGGCGACAACGGTGCTATGATCGGTGCCCAGGCTTATTATGAGTACCTGGCAGGCAGTCGTGCCGGGCAGGATCTCAATGCCTATGCAACCATGCCCATTGATGCATAAACAGGAAAAACGGAACGCGTTTTTGCGTTCCGTTTTTGCAATTTTGCTCCCAAAAGTACAGAGAATTTTGAGAGAAAAAGTATTTATGTAAACTAAAATCTCACTTTAATGTCTAAAAGAACTTCATTTGCCGATTCCGATATTTTAGGGTAAAAATGGCGTAAGTAACGATGCAGCAAGGGTTCAGCCTGTGGAAAGATCTGTGGAAAGTGTGGATAACTTTACGAAAATAACCTTGCAGCGGAAATTATTGTTAACTTTCTGTTATGGAGAAAGAAGGCAAAAAGGTTGGCGATAGTTTTTTGTATACTTGTATATATGCAGGTGATAACCGACGATTTTCTCATTGACGGAAACTGGGATTTGTGATATGATATTCAAGCATGCTGGTATAGCTCAGTCGGTACACCCTCCGCAGAGGGCGTGCAGATGCGCAACCGCGAAGCGGCTCTTGGCGCATCGCAGAGCAGCTGTCCATCAAGTTTTGAATATGTTGTTATGTGCTGGTATAGCTCAGTCGGTAGAGCAGCTGATTCGTAATCAGCAGGTCGCAGGTTCAAGTCCCGTTACCAGCTCCAAAAAGACCACAACCCATTGGGGTTGTGGTCTTTTTTCGAGATGGTGGGACGAGAACCAAGGTTCAATACGAGAGCCTCCAAGAAGCCGAGCGGAGCGACGGCTGATTGGCTAAGGCGAACTATGCGTAGCTGCAAAGCAGCGGAGCTGTCCCGTTACCAGCTCCAAAAAATCCGCATCCCATCAGGGGTGCGGATTTTTTGTTATCGGATTGCTTTTTTCAGTGCAGGCACGATGATGCAGGCCAGCAGTCCGCCGATGGCGGCGGTAATCAGCTGGGGGTAGGAAAACATGGCGCTGAAGGTGGCGATCTGCTGGGGCTTCAGATTGGCTGCCAGCATAGGAACGATCCATTTCACGACCAACAGGTACAAAGCAAAGAACTTTGCAGCCGCTGCCGGGACAACAGCCAAAACAGGCCGCTTTTTACCAAGAAGATACAGCACCAGTACATAAACCAGATTGCCTGTGGCAATGGCAGGGACAAGCTGAATCAGCTGCGGACCAATGCCCAGAAGCCTGGCAAAGAAGGGGGAGAGCACTGCCACTGTCACACCGCTCCAAAGGCCGGAAAACAGTACAGCAACGGCCAGAACCGCATTGACGCAGGAACCGGTAATGTACTGACCCGCAAAGACCTGTGTGCCGGCAGTCGCCCATTGCAGTGCTACCAGCAGTGCCAGCAGGGCAGCGGTCCGTGTAATCCAGAGAATTTTGTTTCTTTTCATATCAGTTGTGGTTCAGCTGCCACTGCTGGAAAGCATCGGCAGCAATGGCGAATTCCTCGTCTTCGATGATCTCTTCCACGGTGCACTGTCCGTTTTCTTCCAGATAGCGGAACAGGAAGATATCCACTTCCTCAATGGGGCTGTCCAGATCGGGGGTCAGGGCAATGTACTGCCGATCCATGACGGGATAAATGGCCAAAACACGGAACTCGCAGTCCTGTGCATTGCCCTTTTCGTCGGTGACGGTGAGGGTGATGGTGCGGTCAGCATAGTCGTCGGCACTGCCACAGTTGCCGTGGCGGCATTCGTGGTCGCCGTGAGAGCCACAGTCGTGACCGCAGTCATGGCCGCCTTCGTGGTGGCTGCACGACACATTGGGGTTGTACATGTGGGTGTTGTTCAGCAGGTTTTCCACAGCCTGATCGGCACTGCCTCTGCAGCCGCCGTACAGTTTGATGCCGGCATCCTTCAGCGCCATCTGGGCACCGCCGCCGATACCGCCGCAGATGAGCACATCCACGCCGTTGGCCTGCAGGAAGCCTGCCAGTGCACCGTGACCGCTGCCCTGGGTGGAAAGCACCTCAGAGGAAATGACCTGACCATTTTCTGCCAGATAAATCTTCATCTGCTCTGTGTGACCGAAGTGCTGGAAGATTTCTCCGTTTTCGTAAGTAACTGCAATTTTCATAGGGGTTCGCTCCTTTTGTATCTGATACCAGTATTATAATCCCGTAAAAAAATAAGTCAAGGGATGCCGCGTTGACACCGGTTTTTGCAGGCGGTATAATATATAAAAAGAAAGGGGTGCCGTCATGGAACTGAAAGAATATCTCCCTATATTGGAAAAACTGTCACCGCAGGAACAGGAAAAACTGCAGCAGATGTGTATGTTCCGGACTGTGTCCCAAGGCACGGTACTCCATGATGGTTCCAACGACTGTATGGGACTGCTGATCATCAAAAGCGGTCAGCTTCGGGCGTATATCAATTCCGAGGAAGGTCGGGAGATCACCCTCTATCGGCTCTTTGAACGGGATGTGTGCCTGTTTTCGGCATCCTGCGTCATGAACAATATCCAGTTTGATATGACCATTACGGCGGAAAAGGAAACTTCTTTCTGGGTCATTCCGCCTTATTACTATAAAGTTCTGGTAGAAAACTCCGCAATCATGGCAAATTATGCCAATCAGCTGATGGCGACCCGTTTTACGGATGTCATGTGGCTCATGGAGCAGATCATGTGGAAGAGCATGGACAAGCGGTTGGCAGCCTTTCTGTTGGAAGAAAGTGGTCTGGAGGGCAGTCCTTCCCTGAAGATCACCCACGAAGCCATTGCCAATCATCTGGGCACTGCCAGAGAGGTGGTCACCCGCATGCTCAAATACTTCCAGACGGAAGGCATGGTCAAGCTGACCCGCGGCACCATCGAACTGCTGGATGAAAAGAAGCTCTCTGCGTTATAAAGGAACCCCGCTTCCTCAAAGGGAAGCGGGGTTTGATATTACTGGAACATTTTAAGGATCTGCTGCTTGGGTTTTGCACCCTTGGACTGGCTGACGATCTTACCATCCTTGATGACAAACAGAGAGGGGATCGTCATGACATTGAACTGATGTGCCAGCTCTATTTCTTCGTCCACATTGATCTTGACGACCTTGTATTCGGGATGCTCTCTTGCAATCTCCTCAACAATGGGAACGACCATCCGGCAGGGACCGCACCAGGGTGCCCAGAAGTCCAGCAGGACAGGTCTGTCACTTTCCATGACTTCCTTGTGAAAATTGTTCTTGTTAATATTGATAGCAGACATTGTTTTGTCCTCCTTTGTGTTTCTTTGTGACTTTAGTATACCGCGTCTTTTGTCGGTTATCTGTGATATTGTCACAAAGAGGAGGATTTTTTAAAACAGCCGTGAGCCTGCCACAAACTTGGCATGAATGTTCCGGTCATCACCCAAATAGGCGACCCGTTCCAGCCGTTCATGGATGGTCAGCGGTTGGGGATGATCCAGATTGCTGTCATCCAGTACCACCACATCCATCTCATAACCTTCATCGAAGGCACCGACTTTGCCGAAGAAGGCACCGCTGCCGCGGGTGGCCAGATAGAAGGCATTGTCAAAGGTCAGGAAGGGCACATTTTGATCCAGCAGCCGCCAGCGAAGCTTGGAGGACTGAATGGCATGGGTCATGGCCTTGAACATGCTCTCATGACTGCCGCCTGCCACATCGGTGGCAAGACCGACGTTCAATCCATATTCCAGATAGCGGTGGATGGGCGCCACACCGGATGCCACATTCATATTGGATTCCGGAGAATGGGCGATGAATACACCGTGTTTCTTCATCATTTCCATTTCTGCATCGTCGGAATAGACGCAGTGTGCCATGATGCAGCGGTGATCGCCGCCGAACAGACCGAAGCGGTCATAGGCATCGCCGTAATTTTTGGCTTGAGGTGCCAGTTCCTTCACCCATGCGATCTCGCCGAGATTCTCGGACAGGTGGCTCTGGACAGGCACATCAAATTCTTTCCGCAGCTGACCTAGTTTTTCCATCAGGTCATCGGTGCAGGAGGGGAGGAATCGAGGCGTAATGATAGGGAAGGTACGCTTGAAATTCTTGGTTTCTTCCAGCCATTTCCGGGTTTCTTCAATGGAAAAGTCCGGGGTAGGCTCCCGATAATAGTCCGGGCAGTTGCGATCCATATTCAGTTTGCCCACACAGGTGATCAGACCGCTTTCCTCCAGCAGTTCCATGAGAAGTTCTGTGGCCTGCCGGTGGATGGTGGCAAAAATGCTGGCGCGGGTGGTTTCACTGCGCCGCATGTGGGAAACAAACTGACCGTAGGCAAGGCGGGCATAGTCTAAGTTCTGATACTTACCCTCCTCCGGGAAGGTATGTACATTGAGCCAGTCCAGCAGTTCCATATCCATACCCAGACCGCGGAAAGAAAACTGGGGCGCATGGATATGCAGATCGGACATGCCGGGGATCAGAATACGGTCACCGAAGTCTGTCAGAGGCAGATCTTTGTACTGCTCCGGCAGGGTGGGAAAAATGCCGACGCATCGGTCATCCACGCAGACAAGATAGTGATTTTCCTTGGTGTCGATACGGTCACGGTCAAGGCTGTGACAGATATGTCCTTTCAAAACGAAACTTGCCATGGAACATCGCTCCTTTCTGTAACCATTATACCACAACCTTTGGAAAAAGACCAAGTGAATATTTGCTTGCTTTTGTGGGCGATTTATTGTACAGTAAAAATGAGGTGAGCAATATGGCAAAAAGCGAAGGACAGAAACTGAAACTGCTGTATCTGAAAAAGTTTTTGGAGGAGCAGTCCGACGAAAACCATCCCTTGAACACGGAACGGATTTTGGAATATCTGGCTGCCCACGACATCAAGGCAGAACGGAAATCCATTTACAGCGACATTGCCTGCCTGCAGGATTTCGGCATGGATATTATCCACCAGCCGGGCAGAGGCGGCGGTTACTATCTGGCATCCCGGGAGTTTGAACTGCCGGAACTGAAATTGCTGGTGGATGCGGTACAATCCTCCCGTTTTCTCACCGGCAAAAAGTCCATGCAGCTGATATCCAAACTGAGCGGTCTGGCAAGCCAGCATGAAGCCGGCGGTCTGAAGCGGCAGGTCATGGTCACCGGTCGGGTCAAGACCATGAATGAGAGTATTTATTATACAGTCGATCAGCTTCATGAAGCCATTGCCAGGAATTCCCAGATCCAGTTCCGCTATACGGAGTGGGGTGTGGACCGCAAGCGCCATGACCGCCCCGGCCCCTATGAAGCCAGCCCCTACGGCTTGGTCTGGGACGATGAATATTATTATCTGGTGGCCCATTCTCCCCGCCATGGCATGACCCACTACCGGGTGGATAAGATGGCGGATATCACCCTGACAGGGGAACCCCGTTATATTGATCCTGCCGCAAAGAAACTGGACCCGGCGGCCTACGGACGCAATGTCTTCGGCATGTTCGGCAGAGAAACGGTTTCCGTCCGTATGCGTTTCCATAATTCTCTGGCAGGTGTCATCATCGACCGCTTCGGCGCCGATACCATGCTGATCCCCGATGGAGAGGAACACTTTATCTTCACCATGGATATCGCGGTTTCTCCCATGTTCTTCGGCTGGATCTCCGGCTTCGGCACCCGGGCAAAGATTCTCTCCCCCCAGAGTGTCATTGACGAGTATGTAAAACTCTGCAAACCCGCCTTGGAGCAGTATGAATAAAGAAAAGCCCCGAACCGATCGGTTCGG
>JAZNFJ010000106.1:0-4996 GCA_045589035.1 Candidatus Avilachnospira sp.
TCTTTATCTGCAAGAATTTGACTCAATGGAGCACTTCAAATTCGAGTTAATTGATTATCTGGATTATTACAACAATAAACGCATAAAGGCAAAGCTAAAGGGCTTGCCGCCCGCTCTTCACAGACAGCAAGCCCTTTCGGCTGCTTGAACAATTTGAGTTAGAAATATTTGTCTAACTTTTTGGGGTCACTTCATTTTGCCGTCCTTTTTCTTATGCATCCAAGGTTTCGGACAGTTCCAGTCCGGGGTTCTTGCGGATGTTGTAATCGATGGACCACAGGCTGGAGAACACCAGCAGGCTGTGACCGCGATAGTCCTCCAGCAATTCCGCATCGGAGGTCAAGATCAGATCCTTGGGATCGTCCACAGGGCACTTGGTAATAAACCGCAGCTGCTCATAGGGCAGGCCGTCCATCCGCAGGTCCACACCGTATTCCGACTTCATGCGGTACTGGAACACATCAAACTGCAGGGTACCCACAACACCCACGATGACTTCTTCCATACCGGTGTTGGGGACCTTGAAGATCTGGATCGCACCTTCCTGTGCGATCTGCTCCGTGCCCTTGATAAACTGCTTGCGCTTCATGGTATCTCTGGGGCTGACGCGGCAGAAATGTTCCGGCGCAAAGGTGGGGATACCGGCATACTTGAACTTCTTGCCGGGCATACAGACCGTATCACCGATGGAGAAGATACCGGGATCGAAAACACCGATGATGTCACCGGCATAGGCCTCGTCGATGATCTCACGCTCAGAAGCCATCATCTGCTGGGGCTGGCTCAGACGCATTTTTTTGTTGCCCTGCACATGATAGACTTCTGCTTCCCGCTCGTACTTGCCGGAGCAGATGCGCATGAATGCCAGACGGTCCCGGTGGGCCTTGTTCATGTTGGCCTGGATCTTAAAGACAAAGGCGGAGAAGCCTTCCTCAAAGGGATCGATGATGCCGCAGTCCGCCTCTCTTGCCAGAGGGGTGGAGGTCATGCGGAGGAATTCCTCCAAAAACGGCTCGATACCGAAGTTGGTCAGAGCAGAGCCGAAGAACACGGGGGAAAGCGTGCCGTTTCGCACTTCTTCCATGTCGAATTCCCGGCCTGCACCCAGCAGTTCCACATCTTCCATGAGTTTTTCGTGCAGGCGCTGACCGATCAGTTCTGTCACCTGGGGATCGTCCAGATCTGCTTCGATCTTCTCGGCACGGTTCTTGCCGGAAACACCGGAGAAGGCGATCAGACGGCTGTTCTCCCGGTCGTAGACGCCCTTGAATTCCTTGCCGCAGCCGATGGGCCAGTTGCAGGCATAGGTTTCAATGCCCAGCTCCCGCTCCACTTCGTCCAGCAGGTCAAAGGGGTCCTGGGTTTCCCGGTCCATCTTGTTGATAAAGGTGAAAATGGGAATATGGCGCATGGCGCAGACCTTGAAGAGCTTTCTGGTCTGGGGCTCGACGCCCTTGGCACCGTCGATGACCATGACAGCGGAGTCGGCAGCCATGAGGGTACGGTAGGTATCCTCGGAGAAGTCCTGGTGGCCGGGGGTATCCAGAATATTGATGCAGCAGCCGTCATACTGGAACTGCATGACGGAAGAGGTGACGGAAATACCTCTCTGCTTTTCGATCTCCATCCAGTCGGAGGTGGCGGCACGGCTGTTCTTCTTGCCCTTGACCGCACCGGCCTGGGCGATGGCACCGCCGTAGAGCAGGAACTTTTCGGTCAGGGTGGTTTTACCGGCGTCGGGGTGGGAAATGATCGCAAATGTCCGACGGCGGTTGATTTCTTCTCTTAAATTAGACATGGGGTCGTTCCTCCCATCGTATTTTCTCTCAAACTGGTTTATTTTATCATAAAAAGCCCATTATCGCAAGGGTTTTCAATTGAAGTCAGCACCAAAAGCCCCCCTTGTGTAAAGGGGGCTGCCGAACGCGGTGAGGCTGAGGGAGTGTGAAATCCGCAATTTGCGGATTTCAGCCTCCGGCGGCTTATTCTTTTGTCTTGTCACAAAAGAATAAGGAGAAAAGGACACATGGGGGGAGAGCGTTGTCCGGATTTTGTGATCATTTCTGCCTATGTAATCGTTCCGCCTTGCATCACAAAATAGCCACTCTCCCCCCATGCCCCCCCTCCTGGCCTCTGGTCGTTACTTTGGGTTGTAGTCGGAGTATTTGAGCGGTATTCCGGTTTTGTATCATTGCGAGCACCGCAGGTGCGTGGCAATCCATTTCTGCATACATATAAATACGGAATTCACAAATAATTCATTTTAGGGCTATTGACTTTTCCCGGTTCATAGACTAGAATACGTTTAGCACTCGAAGGAAAGGAGTGCTAAAACAAGGAGGTGAGCCCCCATGGAACTTTCGGAACGGAAGAAGAAAATCCTTCGCGCCATTGTAGACAACTACATCCAGACTGCCGAGCCTGTGGGCTCCAAAGCCCTGGCTGCCATGCCGGGACTGGACTGCAGCTCCGCCACCATCCGCAACGAGATGGCAGATCTGACCCAGATGGGTCTGCTGGAGCAGCCCCACACCTCCGCAGGCCGCATTCCCTCTCCCGCAGGCTACCGCCTGTATGTGGATGAGCTGATGCTGGACTACCGCCTGTCTGTGGATGAAACCCAGAGCCTCAATCAGGCCATGGAACTGAAAATGCAGGAGATGGACAAGGTCATCTCTCAGGTGAGCAAGATGGTCTCCAAAATGACCAATCTCCCGGCTGTGGCCATGACCGCCGCCGCCAATGCTCCCACCGTCCGGCATTTTGACATTCTGCAGGCCAGCGCAGGCAGCTTCATTCTGGTGGTCATGACCAGCAACGAAGTGGTGAAGAACAAGCTGATCAAGCTGCCCCTGCACTGCGAAGAGCAGGATCTGAAACTCCTTTCCGCCGTCTTAAATGCCAGCCTGACGGACATTCCCGCCGAGCAGTTCACCCCGGAACTGCTGGAAAAGGTGGCAAGAAGTGCCGGCGCAGCCGCGTCCCTCGTGCCCATCATCGTGGACTACACCACAAACCTCTTGACCGAGCAGCAGAAAAGTCAGGTCTATGTGGCCGGTCAGATGAAGCTGCTGGGTCAGCCGGAATACCGGGATGTGGATAAGGCCCAGGAAGTCCTCTCCACTTTGGACGATGGCGCATTCAGCAACCTGCCTGCCACCTTGGCAGATGTGGGCAAGACCAAAATTCTGGTCGGTCCCGAAAACATCGCCAAGGAACTGAAGGACACCAGTGTGGTCATGACCCGATTTGACATCGGTGACGGCATGCAGGGTCTCATCGGTGTGGTGGGACCCACCCGTATGGACTACGCACAGGTGACGGCACGGCTGAGTTATTTCGCAGAAAATCTGGGACGGATGTTCGCCAAGCCGGAACTGCCCCCCAGTGAGCAAGGAGACGAGTAAGTCATGGAAGAGAACAAGACCCTCCCCGAGACCGACGAGGTCATCGAGGAAACCCCTGCCGCAGAGCCCAATCCCACAGAGGAACTGGAGAGCAAGCTGGCAGCGGAGCATGAAAACTACCTGCGTCTGGCAGCGGAGTACGATAATTTCCGCAAGCGGACCCAGAAAGAAAAGGAAACCACCTATCTGGATGCCAAAGCCGATACCATCGGCAAGTTCCTGCCGGTTTTTGACAACCTGCAGCGGGCGCTGGCACAGGAAACTGCCGACGAAGCCTACAAAAAGGGCGTCGAGATGACCATGAACGGTCTTCTGGAGATCATGGGCAGTCTGGGTGTTGCAGTGTTCGGCGAAGTGGGCGAGGCTTTCGACCCCAACTATCACAATGCCGTCATGCACAAGGACGATGAAGCCTTTGGTGAGAGCACCATTTGCGAAGTGTTCCAGACCGGCTTCAAAGTCGGCGAAAAAGTCATCCGCCACGCAATGGTCGTGGTTGCAAATTAAATTTCACATCCAATCAGGAGGTATTTTATTATGAGCAAGATCATCGGTATCGACCTTGGTACTACCAATAGCTGCGTTTCCGTTATGGAAGGGGGCGAACCCGTTGTCATCGCCAATGCCGAAGGCAACCGCACCACTCCCTCTGTGGTGGCATTCTCCAAGACCGGCGAAAGAATGGTCGGTCAGGTGGCAAAGCGTCAGGCTGTCACCAACCACGAGCGCACCATCTCCTCCATCAAGAGAGAAATGGGCACCAACTACAAAGTTTCCATCGATGATAAGAACTACACCCCTCAGGAGATCTCCGCAATGATCCTCCAGAAGCTGAAGGCCGATGCCGAAGCTTATCTGGGCGGCACCGTCACCGAGGCTGTCATCACCGTTCCCGCTTACTTCACCGATGCCCAGCGTCAGGCAACCAAGGATGCCGGCAAGATCGCAGGCCTCGAAGTCAAGCGCATCATCAACGAGCCCACCGCCGCTGCTCTGGCTTACGGTCTGGACAAGGAAACCGAGCAGAAGATCATGGTCTACGACCTGGGCGGCGGTACCTTCGATGTTTCCATTCTGGAGATCGGCGACGGTGTCATCGAAGTTCTGGCTACCGCCGGCAACAACCGTCTGGGCGGCGACGACTTCGACGAAGCTGTGATGAAGTATCTGGTTGCTGAGTTCAAGAAGGCTGAAGGCATTGACCTGTCTGCCGACAAGGTCGCTATGCAGCGCTTGAAGGAAGCCGCCGAGAAGGCCAAGATCGAGCTGTCCGGCGTCACTTCCTCCAACATCAACCTGCCCTATATCACCGCCGATGCCACCGGTCCCAAGCATCTGGATGTCACCCTGTCCCGCGCCAAGTTCAATGAACTGACCGCCCATCTGGTGGATGCCACCATGGGTCCCGTCAAGCAGGCTATGAGCGATGCAGGCCTTTCCGCAGGCGACATTCACAAGGTCCTGCTGGTGGGCGGCTCCAGCCGTATCCCCGCTGTACAGGATGCCGTTAAGTCCATGACCGGCAAGGAAGGCTTCAAGGGCATCAACCCCGATGAGTGCGTGGCCATGGGCGCTGCCATTCAGGGCGG
>JAZNFJ010000107.1:0-11955 GCA_045589035.1 Candidatus Avilachnospira sp.
CCTTCGATCTTCAGGCAGTCCACACCGGCATCCATGAGATCGTCCAAATGGTCGATCATGCACATATCCCGGGAGTTCATAATGTATGTACCCTTTTCGTCCTCAAAGACCGGGAAATACTCCCCGGGACGCTTCTCCTCCATCAGCGCATACTGATAGCGGCAGGGCTGGGCGCAGGCACCGCGATTGGAATCCCGTCCGGTCATATAGTTGCTCAGAAGGCATCTGCCGGAGTAGCTGACGCACATGGCGCCATGGCAGAAGGTTTCCAATTCCAGTTCGGGACTGACCTTTTCCCGGATCTCACGGATCTCCGGCAGGCTCAGTTCCCGTGCCAGCACCACCCGCTTGGCGCCCAGATCGTACCAGGACTGGGCACAGACCCAGTTGGCGATAGACTGCTGAGTGGAAACATGGCGCTCACAATGAGGGGCATACTTCCCTGCCAGCTGGAACGCACCCAGATCCGCCAAAATCAGCGCATCCACTTTGGCATCGTCCAAAAGTTCCAGCCACGCGGGCAGTTCCGAAACTTCGTTGTTTCGGGGCATGGTATTGACGGTCACATGGGCTCTGACGCCGTGTTCATGGGCATAGGCCACAGCCTTGGGCAGTTCCTCTGCCGTAAAATTACCGGCAAAGGAACGCATACCGAAGGCGGTGCCTGCCAGATAGACCGCATCGGCACCGTAGGCCACGGCCAGCTTCAGCCGCTCCCAGTCACCGGCAGGACAGAGCAGTTCCGGTTTCTTTCTTGTTATCATCTTATTCCTCCGGGGCAGTTTCATCCGCCTGGGTTTCTTCCGTCACTTCCTCTTCCGGTTCCCCCAGCAGGCTGTCCAGATACAGCTGATGCTCATAGACCGTTTCAGAGAAGTGATGCACACCGCTGGGATCCAGGGCATAGAAGTAATAGTCCGTATTCATGGGATACAATGCCGCACGCAGGGCATTCATACCGGGGTTTGCAATGGGACCCACAGGCAGACCGGCATTGGTATAGGTGTTATAGGGGCTGATGACCGCCTTGTCCGCATTGGTCAGAACATCCTTCCGTTCCGGCAGCACATACTGGATGGTGGCATCGATGTTCAGACAGGGATACAGCCGACTGCACAGGCGATTGTAGATAACCGATGCAATCTCACCGCTTTCGGAAACACTGACGGCTTCCTTTTCCACCAGAGATGCCACAATGACAATGTCGTGGAAGGTCAGCTCTGCGGCTGCGATCTCATCTTCCGTAAAGCCGCCTTCTTCCATCCGGCTGCGGAGCAGTTCGTTGAGACCGGGCAGCGCAGCCCGCATTTCATCGGTGACTTTGTTGTCAAAATTCCGCAGGAATTTGGCAAGGACATTCTCCGGTGCATCATCCACATAGAATTCGTAGGTATCCGGGAAGAGATAACCTTCCAGACGGCGGTAATCTCCATATTCCAGATCTTTTAAGAACCAATGGTCAAATTCGTAGGTTGCAGCAGCTTCCTGCAGCTTCTCCACGGTACAGACCTTGTTCTCCTGCAGCATGGCAAAAATATCGTCCAGTTCGTAGCCTTCCGGCACCGTGACCATAACGGTTGCCCGGTTCTCTCCCGTTTCCATCATGCCGTAGACCAAAGCCCGGTAGTCGTAGACCTTGTTCAGTTCATAGGTGCCGGGATCGATCTTATCCTCCGCACCGGAAAACATGCAGTAGAGTTTGAACAGACCCTTGTTCTCGATCAGGTCCGCGGATTTCAGCATATCCGCAATATCCGTCATACGGGAGCCTTCGGCAACAGAAACCACCACCGCTTCATCTTCCGCCGTCAAAGCGCAGATCTCATCCACGCATTTCCAGCCGAACGCAGCCAGCAGCACCGATGCCACAAGCACCAGACACACATACAAAAGTGCCTTCAGCACAGAAGACAGGCGGCTGCCAGTTTCCGCTTCCTCTTCTTCCACCTCTTCGGATACCAGATCCACATATTCATCCGGCAGATCCGGAAATTCCACAGGCTGCTGTTCCGCCTCTGCGTTCAGATCTTCCTTGATGCTGCGGAGCAGATCATCCAGATCATCATGTTCAAAAAAATCCTGTTGGGACATATCCAACCTCCGATTAAGCTTTGTAAACCATAGCGGTGCGGACCTTTTCCGCGATCTCCGCGCCCTTCAGCTTTTCCAGCAGCAGGTAGCCGAAATCCAATGCCGCACCGGCAGCGCGGCCGGTCAACACCTTACCGTCAGCAGCGGTGTCTGCATACTGCAGCAGGGCACTGCCCATCTGGTCTTCCATGCCGGGATAGACCGTGGACTTTTTGCCATTGGTGATACCAACACCTGCCAGAATGGTGGGTGCAGCACAGATGGCAGCCACATACTTTCCATTTTCATAAGCGTATTTCACGGCATTCATAGCCGTTTCACTGCCAAGGATGGAGTTCACTCCGCGCAGACCGCCGGGCAGAACGACCATATCCATAGCTTCCAGATTCATATCTTCCACCAGAATATCGGCTTTCACGGTGATGCCGTTGCTGCCGGTGACTTCCAGGGTGTCGATGCCGGCAAACTGCACCTGCTCACCGCCTCTGCGGAGAATATCGCAGGGTGCCAGTGCTTCTATTTCTTCAAAACCCTTACCAAGAATGATATAAACCATAATGAACCTCCTGTTATTTGCCTTTCACTCTGCGGCAGACCACCGCCCAAAGGAATTTGGGCAGGCGGAGCATCCGCTTGAACCGCCACGGCTCTTTCAAGAGCCGGTAGAACCACTCCAAAGACAGCTTGATCATCCAGCGGGGTGCCCGCTTGACTGTGCCGGCAAAGCTGTCCAGACTGCCGCCCAGACCGGCCATCAGCTTCACATGAAGTTCTGCCCGGTGGTTCACCATGAACTTTTCCTGTTTGGGTGCGCCAAGGCACACAAACAGCACATCGGCATGGGCTGCATTGACCTTCTCCACCACGGCGGCTTCATCTTTAAAATAGCCGTCAGACATACCGGCAATGGTCAGACCGGGATGCTTTGCCAGCATTTTCTCTGCCGCCAGTTCTGCCACACCGGGCTTGCTGCCCAGCAGATACACTGAACCGCCGGTTTCCGCCAGCAGATTCAGAACACCATCGGCAAATTCCACACCGGCGACCTTTTCTTTTAGGGGTGTACCAAGAATTTTTGCCCCCAGCACCACACCGGCGCCGTCGGGCAGCACCAGAGATGCGCCGTTGAGCAGATCCTCCAGTTCCTTATCCGCCATGGCTTCGTATACAATCTCAGAATTAGGTGTGACCACATAGTCCGCACCCTCTGCTTTCAGCATTTCCTTTGCTTGTTCCAGTGCTTCGGTCATGGTGACATTGTCAAACCGAACACCCATTACATCTATTTTCATCGGCAGGCATACCTCTCCAATATAGTTTGTTTCATTTTATCATAGATCATCCGTTTCTACAATGTTTGAACCGTTCATTTTTTATATTTTTCTGTCAAATGAACACCCTGTGGGTTCCACGCATAAACTGTCATGAAAGCCGATACCGGCTTACCATTCCAACAGGAGGTAATACCATGCCTGACCAAACTCCGGCCTGTGATCTTTCCGGCATCCGAGAGGCCGTCTGTATCCACACCAAGAAAGTCACCGATGCCTGCCGTGACAAGGACTGCATCGAAGATCTGCGTGTGTACTTAACCAGAGAGTCCCAAGCAATCCTCGACCGCTGCGCCACTGCCAGAGCCCGCTGCATCGAACTGATCCACACGGATATTCAGGTGGAAGCCGTCCCCTACAACAACGGTTTCTATACGCTGGATATCACCTTCTACTACCGGGTCGTGGCCGATGTCACCGTGGGCAGCAACCGTCCCACCACCGTCTACGGCCTTGCAGTCTTCTCCAAGCGGGCACTGCTCTTCGGCGGCGACGGCAATGCCAAGGTCTTTACCAGCAAGACCTGCTCCTGCAAGCGCCAGAACTGCTCCATGCCCCATGCCGTTGTAGAAGTGGTCGATCCCATGATCCTCGCTTCCAATGTGGTGGACACCTGCAACTGCTGCTGCGTCTGCCCCGATCTGCCGGATCTGCCCGAATGCGTGGGCTGCTGGTTCGACGATGAACTGGTCCTCTCCGGCGAAAGCCGCCGCCTGCTGATCACCATCGGTCAGTTCTCCATCATCCGTCTGGAGCGGGATACCCAGCTTCTGATTCCCTGCTTTGATTACTGCATCCCCACCAAGGTCTGCAGCGAAACCGGCAATGTGAGCGGCACGGAAAGCCCCTGCGACATTTTCGGCCGCATCGATTTCCCCGTGGAAGCCTTCTTCCCCGGCCGTAATGAGCCCTGTATCTCTCCCTGTGACAGCTGCACCGGCTGCGCTTCCGGTTATCGGACCACCAACAACAATTGATTTTCAACCCCACTCCCTCTGGGTGTGGGGTTGATTCTTGCCCAAAATCGTGTATAATAATTGTAACTATGCTTGAAAGGAGGGGTCTGTGTGTATCAGGCTCTTTACCGCAAATACAGACCCCAGACCTTTGACGATGTGGTGGGTCAGAATGCAGTGACCCAGACCCTGAAAACCCAGCTTTCCACCGGTCGGCTGAGTCATGCGTATCTCTTCACCGGCACCAGAGGCACCGGCAAGACCTCCTGCGCCAAAATTCTGGCAAAGGCGGTCAACTGTCTGGACCTGCAGGACGGCAATCCCTGCAACTGCTGCGCCGCCTGCCGTGCCATCGATTCCGGCTCCTGTATGGATGTGCTGGAAATCGATGCCGCTTCCAACAACGGCGTGGATCAGGTCCGTGCCCTGCGGGATGATGCCATCTACTCCCCCTCGGAAGTCCGCCGCCGGGTCTATATCATCGACGAAGTTCACATGCTTTCTCTGGCGGCTTTCAATGCCCTGCTGAAGATCATCGAAGAGCCCCCGGAGCACCTGATGTTCATTCTGGCGACCACGGAACTGCACAAAGTTCCCGCCACCATTCTCTCCCGCTGCCAGCGGTTCTCTTTCCGCCGTCTGCTGCAGGAGGATATTGCTGCCCGGCTGAATTATATTGCCTATCAGGAGAATATCGATCTGGAACCGGAAGCCTGCCGCCTTTTGGCAAGACTGGCAGACGGTGCCCTCCGTGACGGCGCCAGTCTGCTGGACCAATGCGCTTCCGCTGCCGCCGGTGCGGTGACGGCAGAACTGGTGTACAGTGCCTTGGGTCTGGCCGGTGAAAAGCGGACGGCCCAGCTGATGCAGGCCATTGCCGACCACAACGCAGCAGCTGCATTGGAGTTGTTTTCCTCTCTGTATGCAGGAGGCAAGGACATTGCCGCCATGCTGGACGAGCTGACGGCTTTGAGCCGGGATCTGCTGATCCTCAAAACCGCCCCCAAAAGCGGCATGACCATGCTCTCCGGTGTGGTCACAGATAAGGAAGCTTCTGCCCTGTTCGATCAATTCACACCGCCGGAACTGCTGCGGATCACTTCTGTTCTGCAGGATACAGCTTCCGGCTTTGCCAAAAGTGCCAACCGCCGGGTGGATGCAGAACTCTGTATCCTGCGGCTGTGTGATCCCGGTCTGGATCTGGATGCCAAGAGCATCAATGCCCGGCTCAGCCGGTTGGAGGACAAGATCGCCAGCGGCAATTTTGCCGTGGCAGCCAAGCCCGCCCCTGCGGACGAGTTTGAGGACGACCGTCCTCCCCTGCCCGACGATGACGATGCGCCTCCCATCCCGGAGGATACTCCCCCTGTTCCCCCCAGACCCACAGGCGATGAAGCACCTGCCGGTTTCTGGCCGGAATTTGCAGCCAAGCTGAAAACCCGTATCCCCAACAAGGTCAAGGGTTTCGTCCCCGGTACCATGGAGCCGGTTTTCCAGGACAGTCTTCTGACACTGGCCGCAGAAAGCAGCTTTGTGAAGAAAATGCTGGACATTCCCGAAGTGCTGGAGCCCGCGGCTGAGATCGCCTCTGCCATGCTGGGCAGACCCATTCGGGTGCGTTGCCTGGAAAAGAGCAAGCTGTCTTCCGGGGGAAAAGATTTAATGAACGACCTGGTCAAATTCGGCCAGAGCCACAACAATATCATATCCATCAAAGAATAAAGGAGATTATCAATATGGCTAAAGGTGGTTACCGCGGCGGTATGCCCATGGGCGGTATGAACATGAATATGGTCAAGCAGGCGCAGAAAATGCAGCAGCAGATGCTGCAAATGCAGCAGGAAATGGAAGCCAAGGAGTACGAAGCCACTGCCGGTGGCGGTATGGTCACTGCTGCTGTCAACGGCAAGCACGAACTGATGCGTCTGGAGATCCAGCCCGATGCCGTAGATCCCGAAGATGTGGAAATGCTGCAGGATATGGTCATCGCCGCTGTCAATGAAGCCATGCGCAAGGCCGAAGCCGAAGCTGCCGCTTCCATGAGCAAGCTGACCGGTGGTCTGAATCTGGGCGGTCTGTTCTGATATGCGGTATTTTCCCGCCGCTCTGGAACGGCTGACGGAACAATTTGCCCGGCTTCCGGGTATTGGCGGCAAAACCGCCCAAAGACTGGCTTTTCATGTGCTGAGCATGCCCCAGGAGGATGCCGAAGGCTTCGCCAAGGCCATTCTGGAGGCAAAAGCCAACGTCCACACCTGCCCCGTGTGCCAAAATCTCACAGACCAGGAGCTTTGCCCCATCTGCAACAATCCCCAGCGGGATCAGACGGTCATCTGTGTGGTGGCGGAGCCCAGAGATCTCATCGCTATGGAGCGTTCCCGGGAGTATCAGGGTGTGTACCATGTGCTCCACGGTGTCATCTCCCCTCTGAACCACATCGGCCCGGACAGTCTGAAGATCCGGGAACTGCTGGATCGGGTTGCCAAAGGCAATGTCCGGGAGATCATCATGGCCACCAACCCCGATACGGAGGGCGAGGCCACAGCCATGTATCTCAGCCGCCTGCTGCGGCCTTTGGAAGTGAAAGTCACAAGACTGGCCTACGGCATCCCCGTGGGCAGCCAGCTGGAATATGCCGACGAAGTGACTTTGCTGCGCGCCTTGGAAGGCAGAAGAGAAATGTAAAAACAAAGGCCCCCTCTGACGAGGGGGCTCCGCGAAGCGGTGGGGGAGAGAAAATATTCTCTCCCTCCGTCTTTTGCTTCGCAAAATCCACCTCCCTCATCAGAGGGAGGCTTTTTTAATCTGTCATGTCTTCCATCAGGCTCACGCGGAAGAGCCAGTTGCCGTCTTTGTCCATGTACCCGGCAGAGAAGGTATCCTCCACCATGTACCAACCGTCATAGACCGCAAGGACATGAACTTTTTCCAGATTGGGGGCGTTTTCGTAGTCCAAAACCGTGTATTTGGGCGGATACTCCATTCGGGTGGAGCTTACAGCCACAGAACTGTCACCCAGCCGGTCCGGCAAAATTTCCACATAGGGGTCTCCCATGCTGTCCTTTGCCAGCAATTCCAATTCCTCGTTAAACAGCCAGTAGGACTGGACGGAATCCTTCCATGTGGTGATGAGGATCAAATCGTCAACACCCATGTTATTGCCGGAATAATAGTCTTCCTTTTCCAGAACGGTGCCTTCCAGCACCACAGATTTTTCACCGTTGTCAATGCGTCCAACGCCATCCTCCCAGACCAGGAACCAATCATCATACATCCAGCTCACATGGTCGGCTTCCGGGTACAGCGGTTCAAAATCACTGTTATAATATCGGTAGCTGATAGATTGGAGGCCATCATCGACCTCATGGTTATAGTACACCTCATCATCGAACAGGCAGGTAGAAATATAACCCATGCCCGGCGCCCAAAGGACATTGCCCTCAGTGTCTATGAGCTGATGTTCTCCGTTCCGCCGTACGACGGCTCGGCCGTTATGGTATTCGGAAACGGATTCGAAGCCCGTGAACAGCAAGTTGCCGTATTCGTCCAAATAGCCGTTATCGCTGCCATTCCATCTGCCGCAGGGATAGGGGGCTTCGCCGGTGATGGTCACATAGTCATAGTCTTTGCTGATAACATTGCCATCCCAGTCAAAGAGCCACTGCTCCATGTGGTGATCGGAAGCCTCCACCTCAACACCGATGAACAGCAAATGCTCGGAGACATCTACCATTCCCCAGCCCATCTGCATATAGACGGAGGGGCGTTCTGTCCAGTCTGCAGAATTCAGCAGTTCCCTGCCCTCTGTGTCATAGATGCGGAACAGGCCCTCTTTGGCCTTTTCCACCGCCACCAGATAGCCGTTCTGATAGTTGAGGCTCTCATAGATACAGGGATATACCACAGAGCCATCCAGAGAGCAGAAGCCGTGAATCTGTTCGGTATAGCCGTCTTTCACAATTTCCTTGCTGAGCTTCCAGAATTTGGGAGCCTCGTCATTGTCCCACTGGGTCAGCAGGGTCACATCTGTATAGACCGGGTCCACCACGATGGCGCCGTTTTCATCAATGAGACCCAGATTGCCGTTGAAAATGGCAGAGTTGCCGTAGATGGTTATATCAAAGGCCGCCCGGGAGCCCACATAGGGACGGAGCATACCGTAGTCACCGGGAACGAGATCTCCGATCATTTCTTCAGAATGACGGGTATAAATCTCCTCCACCGGCTTGTAGGGTTCCAGTTTGGAAAGATCCATCTGCACACCAGAGGTGGGCTGAAAGGCCGGTTCTTCCGGGGTCTCCGGTGCTTCCTGCACCGGCATTTTTCCACAGCCTGCCAGAAGCAAGACCAGAAGCAGGCCCAAACACAGCCGCTTCATACTCACCCCTCCTTGTTTACCGGCACATAGCCCTGCTGCTCCAGAACCATCTGGCCGTCAGCACTCACCAGCCAGTCGTAGAGCACACGGGTAGGTTCGTTGGCTTCAGCGGAAATAACTGCAAAGTAGGGATTGATGAGGGGATATTCATCGCTGCCGATGGTTGCATCAGTGGGCTCCACACCCTCGATGGAGATGATTTTCATGCCTTCCGCCATTCGCATATCCTCGGCATAGTAATAGACGGAATAGCCGATGGCAGAAGCGCTGTCCTCATAGCCCCGGACACCCTTCATGAGAGTATACATTTCACCGGTCACCCACTCCACAGGGGCATCCATCATTTCCAGATCCCCCATGATCAGCTTATCCATGAGCACCTGAGAACCGGAGGTGGCATTTCTCTGGAAGGCGATGATCTCCACATCGTCACCGCCCACTTCCGACCAGTTGGTGATCTCACCGGTGTAAATTTTCTGCAGCTGTTCTACTGTCAGAGAATTGACCGGGTTTTCGGAATTGACGATGAACACCAATGCCTCCTTGGCAATGGGCTGCATCTCGTACTTAAAATTCTGCCGCTCCATTTCCTCAAAGACCACCCCATTGGGTTCTGCCACCAGAAGCAGGTCACTTTCCCCACGCATGAGATAGCGGAAGGACTCGGTGGTGCGGTGGAAGTCCAGCAGGTCTGCCACTTCCTCTGCCGTTTCACCCAGCAGCACAGAAGCCACCGCCTGTCCCAGAGGGACCATGGAGGTAGAGCCGTCCAGACGGGGCATATTTTCTCTTGTAAACACGAACAGTTCTTCCTGGGGCACTTCTTCCTTGGGGTTTTCCACCTGTTCCGGTTCGGGAACAATGACACAGCCCGTCAGAAGCAATGCCAGAACCAGAAACACAACCAACAGTTTTCTCATACTGTAGTACCTCCTTATTTTCTCGGCTCCATGGCATCATGAAGGGTATCGGTAATGGCATCGGAGAAGATCGTTCCTGCCTGCACATGGGCAGTCTGCATGGCACCGGCTGCCATATTCACAGGAATATTGCCGCCCATGGACACATCCAGATCAAAGATCAGCTTCACTTCCTTGTCCTGCTCCTGTCCCCGCTTGATCATACCGGGACCCACATGGAGCTTCATGCGGCAGCCGCCGCCAATGGCGGTTTCCACATCCTGTGTGCAGCGGGTAAATGCCCGTTCCGGCATTTCCTCCAATGCCAGCATGCCCAGATAGGCAGGCTCCAGCAGATCCCGCCAAGGAGTTTCCTCGATCTCCAGATCCTTTCTGGAAATGGCATTGAGATACCGCAGTCCTACCCGCTCAAAATACGCAGGTGCGTAGATTTTGATAAAGCTTGCCAGAGGCTTATCCATCATTCGGGCGAAGTCCTCCCAGCAGGTATATTTGCTGCAGGTCAGAGAGATGAAATTCTGGGCCAGATTGATGCGATAGCTGCCGTCGGCCGTCAGAAACTGATGGTTGGCAACGGGCTTCTGCTGCTCCATTTTGGGCGGCTGACCGGGCACCTGTACCATCTTGGGGGGCAGCACATCCTGCCGCAGACTGTACCGGGGAAACTCCTGCCGGATCATCTCCTGAAAATCCACCGGTTCTCTGGCGCCCACCGCCAGAATGGTGGGGAAACGAAGCTGGCAGATGACCTCCACCAGCTGGTTTTTCTCATAAATCACGCGTTCCATAGATACTCCTTTACTCCAGTTCATCCAGATTGAGCCGGAAGCTATCCAGACAATGCTCCATAAACCAGTCCAGACACGGCAGATGCATATCCTTCATGGCCTGCTCCGTCTGCCGGGCAGCACTTTCAAACTCCGTGTTGCCAGCCTTCAGTTCTTCCACACACTTGATATAGGCAGAGAGCTTATCCGCTGCCTTGACAATGGTGTTTACTTCCTTGTCGGACTCCTCCAGAAGGGGCGCATAGCCTGCCTGCAGCTGCTCCGGCAGCATGGACAGAAGCTTCTTGCAGGAAACAGCTTCGATTTCCTTATAGGCCCGCTTGATGTCGGGATTGTAATACTTGATGGGCGTGGGCAGATCGCCGGTGAGGATCTCCGAAGCATCATGGAACAATGCCGCAGAAGCACAGCGGTCGGGGTCTGCCGGCTGACCTAAGATATCCCTCTGAATCATGGCAAGGCCGTGGGCCAGCACCGCCACCATGTGGGAATGTTCCTGTACATTCTCCTGAAAACTATTGCGCATCAGACCCCAACGGCCGATGTATCTCATTCTGGAAATCAATGCAAAAAATCGATGCTGCATGGCAGTTCTCCTTATATCTTTCTTTGGTTTCATCATACCACACTCCGCAGAAATTGGAAACCCAAAAATCTTGCGTACACAAGGTCTGTGTGATAAACTGGACAAAAGGATGTGTTCGTATGAAAAAAATTCTTGTGGGGATGTCCGGCGGTGTGGACAGCGCTGTGTCCGTTCTGCTGCTGCAGTCCCTTGGCTATACCGTCGGCGGCGGGCATATGCTCCTGCAGCCCTGCGGCAAACAGGAAGCGGAGGATGCCCAGGTCAGCGCCAACCGCCTTGGCATCGACTTTCATCTCTTTGACTGGCAGGCGGAATTTCGCCGGGATGTGATCGTACCTTTTGAGCAGGTCTATCAGTCCGGTGGTACACCCAACCCCTGTATTTTCTGCAATAAAACACTCAAATTCGGAAAGTTTCTGGACGAAGCCATGGCTTTGGGCTATGATGCCATTGCCACCGGCCACTATGCCCGTATCCGGCAGGAAAACGGCCGCTATTTGATCTACAAAGCCAAAGACAGCCTCAAAGATCAGACCTATATGCTATACCATCTGAATCAGGCGCAGCTTTCCAAGGTGCAGTTCCCCATGGGAGAATTCACCAAGGAAGAAGCCCGTGCCAGAGCCTTGGAAGCCGGGCTTCCCGTGGCATCCAAAAGTGACAGTCAGGACATCTGCTTCATCCCCGACGGTGATTATCTGAGATTTTTGACAGAAGACGGCGTGAAGCTGCAGCCGGGTCATTTCATCGGCCCCAAAGGAGAGGATTTAGGCCCCCACAAGGGTCTGGAAGCCTACACCATGGGTCAGAGAAGAGGTCTGGATGTGGCCTACGGCAGCCGGATCTATGTGGTGGGCAAGCAAGGCAACGATGTGCTGCTGGGAGAAAATGAACAGCTATTCTCC
>JAZNFJ010000108.1:0-9121 GCA_045589035.1 Candidatus Avilachnospira sp.
CAGCCGAACATGGTGCCGATGACACGGCCCTTGCCGCCTGCCAGAGAGATACCGCCGATGATGGAGCCGATGACGGCATCGAACTCATAGTTCTGGCCGTTGGTAACAGCCACGGAGTTCAGACGGGACATCAGAACCAGACCGCCGAAGGTGGACAGGATACCGGCCAGCAGGAAGGTGCCGAAGTAATACAGCTTCACATTGATGCCGGAGAAGAAAGCAGCTTCGCGGGAGCCGCCGACGGCATAGAGGTTACGGCCGACCTTGGTGTAGGAAGTGACAAACTGGGCAATGATGTACAGACCAAGCATCAGCAGCACGCAAATGGGGATGGTCTTGCCGATAAGTTTCTCCAGGAAGTAGCCGCGGCCCATCCATGCGATGGTTTCGGGCATGTTAGGGATGGGAGTAGCCTGGGTCAGCAGCTTGGCCACGCCATAGCAAACATACTGGGTACCCAGGGTTGCGATAAAGGCGGGGATGCCGACATAGGCAGTCATAAAGCCGTTCCAGGAACCCAGCAGGATACCCAGAGCGAACATGATGACAATGCTCAGCCAGACAGGCAGGCCCACATTCTTCATGAGAATAGCGCCGACACAGCTGGTCAGACAGACCATACGTCCAAGGGACAGGTCAAAGTTACCGGTCAGCAGAATGATGGACTGACCAAGGGCGACAATGGCGACAGTGGAGCTCTGCAGCAGGATGTTCTTCCAGTTCTGCAGGGTGAAGAAGTACTGTGCGCCGAACTTGATGTAGGAAATTGCCGAGAAGATGATGATCAGCAGCAAAATACCAACAATGGACATATAGTCCTTGCTGAACTGGATGATTTTTGCGCCAACGCTGGACTTGTTACGCAAGGTTTCCGATTTTGTGCTCATGAACTTTTCCTCCTGATTTGTATAGGGTGCGGTTTGTAAACATTCCTTTCGGAATGAAAACAACAAATTTATTCGGCGGTCTAAATAAATCCGCCTTGCAATTTTGCGGGCTCTGCGATACTATGGAGAAAAGGATGTGATACCATGACACCCATGCTCCCCCGATCCGACCAGCGGGCTGTCTACTCCCAGCAGGTCATCAAGGATCGCAACTCCACCCACTTGTTTAATCTGGTGCGCAAGCTTTCGCCCATTTCCAGAGCGGATCTTGCAAGAGTTTCCGGGCTCTCCCCCGCCACCGTAACGGTGCTGATGGAAGAACTTCTGGAAAACCAATGGATCCGGGAACTGACTCCCGCTGTGACTCCGGGCGCCAGAGGCAGAAGACCGGTCCTTCTGGAGGTCAATGCCACCGCCGGCTATGTCGCCACGCTGGAACTGCTCAGTCAGGGATATATCTGCACACTCTATGACATCTGCCAGAACAAGATCGCGGAACTCCGCTGTCAGGATGCGCCGGGCGATGTGGATGATATCTGCCAGACCATGCAGCATCTGGCGGAACTGCGCGGTACAGAGCGGCTTCTGGGCATCCATATCCTCTACCCCGGCCTGTTTGACGGGGAAACCGGCCATCTGGGCTTTTCCGCCATGATTTCCGAGGAGAATATGGTGCGTGCGGACCTGCCGGATGTACTCCGCGGCGCATTTCCCAACGCCCACATTATGATCAGCAATACTTCCACAGCCATGGCCTATTCGGTCTATGCCGCCCACAGTCCGGACATTGCCGTTCCCCTGCTGGCACTTTCTGTCCACGAAGGCATCAATGCCGGTGTGGTCACAGATTCGCATACCTGCCTGCCTTTGGAAGCAGGGCATATTATCATCCGCCACGACGGACCACAGTGCATGTGCGGCAACCGGGGCTGTCTGGAAACTCTCTGCTCCACCCCTGCCCTGTTCCGGGAAATTCAGAAGCAGGCTATGCCGGAAATTCAATTCCGGGATACCTACGGCGCTTCCTGTAATCAGAATGCCATGGAAGCCGTGGCAGAAGCCTTCCACCGGAGTGATCCCAAAGTGGTCAAGGTTCTGGAGGACTATGCCTATGCCCTCTGCTGCGGCATCGTCAGCATTGTTAATCTGTTTGCCGTCCAGTCGGTGCATATCGGCGGCGCCGTGCGGCAGCTGGGCCGCCCCTTCGCCGATCTGCTGGACAAGACCCTGCAGGAACATTTCCACATTATCACCAACCGGCAGCAGGTGACCATCGATCTCTTCGACGATGATCTGGAAGCCAGCCGGAAGGCGGCGGTCATGCTGACCATGGAGCATATCTTCCGGCGGAATTGATTTGACCGTCAAAAAATATGCACCTGTCTACCTTAGTACCATTTTACTGCCGTAATGAAGTTTTGTCCAGAAAACAAAACCGCCCTACGCACCAAAATTACCATGTATTTTTTGGTAATTTTCCATAAAACACCATCCATTCCCTTTGTATACTCTGTTATTCTTGTTGTAATTTGGGAGGACAAACCATGATATCACTAAAGGACAAAGTCATCCTTATCACCGGCGCATCCGGCGGTATCGGCTCTGAACTGGCGCGGCGGCTGGCACCTCTGGGGGTGCGCTTGATGCTTTGTGGCCGTGCAAAAGAGAAACTGGCCAAATTAAAGGAAGAAACCGATAATTTGGGTGCGGAAACCGCTCTATGGGTCGGTGATATCACAGCAGAAGATGCACCTGCCGCCTGCATGCAGGCCGTTCTGGAGCAGTTTGGACAGCTGGATGTGCTGATCAATAACGCAGGTCTTGCCCTGTCCTGCCCCCTGGAGCAGACCACAGCAGAACAGTTTGACCGGATCATGGCTCTGAATGTCCGTGCACCTTACTTCCTCTGTCAGAAAGCCCTGCCTGCTCTGCGGCAGTCTGACCATGCCACCATTGTGAACATTGCCTCCGTGGTGGGGCATAAAGGCTATCCTCTCCAGAGCGCCTATGCCGCTTCCAAGCATGCCCTCATCGGCATGACCAAGTCCCTTGCCAACGAAGTCTACCAAGAAGGCATCCGCGTCCATATCATCGCACCGGGCGCGGTCTACACGGATATGGTGAAGATCTCCCGTCCCGATCTGACCTCCGAAGGTATGATCCTGGCAGAGGACATTGCCGACATTGCCCTGTTTTTGCTGACCCACCGCACCAATGCGGTCATCGACGAAATTGAAGTCCACCGGGCAGGTAAAGCACCATTTGCATAAAGCTAATATAAAGCGGATTGCCACGCCGCCTCCGGCGACTCGCAATGACACCTTACCTTTGGTCATTGCGAGCAGCGAAGCTGCGTGGCAATCCGTTTCTTTTCTTATTTATCCTCTTTCCCAATATTACCGTGTTTTTCCTCATATGCCGTGATGCAGTCCCGAATCAAAATCAAGATCTGACTGTTGGCAGAACGACCTTCATAATCTGCGACCACATGGAGTTTATTCAGCATCTCTTCATCAATTCGGATAGATAAACTCTTAACAGCCATATAAACACCCCAAAATAAATTTATTTCATATTTATTTTAGGCTTATTCTGTGCTAATATTTTAATATGAACGCATATTGTATTTATAATATATCTAAGGAAGTGTTTATATGGATGCTGATTATAAGAAAATGTATCTGACACTGTTTCAAGCCATTACATCTGCCCTTGAGACCATGGAACAATTGAACTTCGGTACGGCAAAAAGCATTCTGCAAAAAGGGCAGCAGGATGCGGAAGATATTTTTATAAACAGAGAAGATTAAAGAGCAGATCCATCTTTCGATGGATCTGCTCTTTCTTTATGCGTTTTCAGCAGGGGTTTGCTCTGCTTCTTCTGTTTCGATTTCCACTGCATGGACAATGACGGGAACGCCTACTTCAATTTTCTCAAAGATGGCAGCCATGGCATCTGTGGGCGTGTTGACGCAGCCGTGAGAACCGTTGGTTTCATAGAACTTGCCGCCGAAGTTTTCCCTCCATTCGGCATCATGGATGCCGTACAAGCCGTCGTAACCAACCCAGTAGTCCACATGGACGGAATAGTCGGGGGCAGTCAGCTGGCAGTCCGTATCCTTATTCTGGACGGCGTACAGACCAGGCCAGGTCCAGTAGCCCCAGGGAAGTCCCGTTACCACATCGGTGTAGGCCACCACTTCACCTTCATGGAAGAAGGTCATCTTCTGGCGGGTAATGTCTACTTCCACATAGGTATCGCCCAGTTCGTAGACTTCGCCGTTTCTCTTGACAATATAAGGCACTTTCAGTTCCGTGGCATCCAGCAGGCTGACTTTCTCAATCAGCTGCTCCAGCAGGGCTTCCTTGTCCAGTTCATAGGTGACCTGCAGGAAATCCAGTGTCACAGGACCGCGCTCGTAGCTGTCCAGAACGAAATCCACCGTGCCTTCGGGGCATTTTTCGACCCACTCGTCCACCAGCTGGCTCAGAGCTTCCGTATCCACGGTGCTCTTACCTTCCTCATCCACAGAAACCAGTGCCTGCAGGGGCAGTTCCACAGTTTCCGTCAGAAGTTTTACAGGCAGAACCAAGCCGTCAGTGGCTTTCTGCAGCATGGTCTTGTAATCAAATTCATCCTCAGCGGTCACCTGGGGCAGCAGATAGGCATCCAAAGCTGCCACATCGAAAGTTCTCTGCTCCACAGCATCCGGCTTCACCGCCCATTTGGACACGGTTTCCATCAGCTGCGGAATAACAACATCAAAATCCAGCTCCGTGCCGTAGACTTCCGGCACAAGGACATAGCCCTCGGCTTCCCACTGTGCCATAGCATCCACGGAAGCCTCCCGCTCACATTCCAGCAGGTCGATATAGATCCGGGTAGGGTCCAGTTCGTCTGCATCCAGCGTCACAGTCCGATCTGCTTCCAAGGTTTTGAACAGCCACTGCTTCCAGATGGGCAAGTTGGCAAATTCCTCTGCAGACAGCCGTTCTTCATAAGAGAAGCATTCTTTTGCGGCAGTCTTGGCAGTTTCCAGCATGCCAAGGGTTTCCAGATCATACACGCCAACGGTTTCTTCACCCTCTGCAACGGTGAGGGCGGTCTGCTCCAGATTGGACAGCAAATTTTCGTACAGGATATGTGCCTGTGCCTGACGGCTGCGGCCCCAGACGGCTGCGCCGATTGCAGCGCCTGCCAGAGCAGCCAGCACCAGCACCACCACAACAATCCAAATAATGACTTTTTTCAACTTTTTTCTCCTCCATTACCGGAAAAACGCCGCGACAGTCGCCGCGGCGCAGTTTCGGATTATCTTCTTCTTGTTTTGGTTTTCCGGTCGGAATACTGCTTCATACCGGAGATCTTGCTGTCGCTGTCCACCATGAACTGCTTGAGCATATCATCAAAGGTCTGGGGCTGTGCCGGCTGGGCAGGACGGGCAGGTCTTGCGGGACGACTGTCCTGTGCAGGACGGGGCCGGTCAAAACCCTGTCTGGGACGCTCGGAGTTCTGCCGCTGCGGTGCAGCCTGGGTGCGCCGAATGGAGAGATTGATTTTTTCATTCTCCAGACCGATGACCATAACCTTCACATCCTGACCTTCCGTCAGATGTTCGCGAATGTCATTGACATAGGCATGGGTGATCTCGGAAATATGTACCATGCCGGTCTTGTTTTCCGGCAGGGCGATGAACGCACCGAACTTGGTAATCGACTTGACTTTGCCCTCTAAAACGGCACCAACTGTTAACTCCATATATTGAATATGTCCCCCTAATTGTTACCCTTGCTGACCCACATCATAGAACACGATTTCGCCTCTGGAAACCATGCCCAGTTTCTGACGGGCAACCGCTTCGATACCTTCCTGTGTATCCAGATTATCGATGGCCTGCTCCAAACGGAAATTTCCCTGCTTTTCGGTGTCGATCTGGGACTGCAGAATTTCTGCTTCCGCCCGCTTCTCCATCACCTTGTTCTGGAGGGTAACAATGGCGAATGTGGAATACACCACCAGAGCCAATATCAACAGCTTCATCAGCAGTGATGTGCGTTTGAACCGCATTTCTGTTCCCTCCTGTGCAGATTTGTTTCCTTCGTTTGGAAAAACCACGGGTACACTTCATTCTAACCCATTTTTTACCGATTGAAAAGTACTTTTTTGCAATTTTTCGCAAAATTATTAAAATTTTTGTCAAAGGGCGCAGTAAAATGTTGAGAAGGCCTGTCCAGAACCTTAAAAACCACCGGCTGACGGTGGAAAACCAAGCCACTGCCCCCAGGGAAACCGCCCATATATCATAGATTCGGAACATTCCTTTTCCGGGGTAGAGCATAAACCAGAGAAACCCCAGCAGTACCAGCAGTCCATAGAGAAAATCCAGAATGCCGGTAAGCGCCTTTGCCT
Organism: Candidatus Avilachnospira sp.; assembly: GCA_045589035.1. Lineage (GTDB taxonomy): Bacteria > Bacillota > Clostridia > Oscillospirales > Oscillospiraceae > Avoscillospira. The sequence continues at coordinate 6,298 of JAZNFJ010000108.1, forward strand.
GCCGCCGGATGCCCCGCAGCAAATCATAGACGATTGCCAGGCAAAAGCCCAACAACAGCCCAATGAGGAACTCCTGTCCCTGGCTCCAGACCGGCTGTTCCATCAGCCGAAGAGCCTTGCCAGAAAGCCGCCGGTCTGACTGGCCGTATCTTCGTAGGTCATGGAATCCACTCTGCCGTCCACATGGACCTGTCCTCCATCCAGACTGAGCAGCTGCAGATGCAGCCCCTCTCCCCGGACCACCAAAGTTCCCCTGGTGGTATGCAGCACCACCATGCCCTCGTCAAAGCTTTCCACTTCCTTCACGCCGGTCATATTCAGTCGGCTGCGGCTGTCCAATGTCACTTTATGGGGCAGTTCCAGCGCCTTTTCCTCATATTCGTATGCCATCCGGTTCGCTCCTTTCCCTAAGCTGCGGAGAAGTGAGCCACGATTGCTCCACAGCGGTTCTTTTTTCGTATTTTTCCTTATCTTCCTTGCCTTGCGTCAGCAAGGCTGCGTCATCTGCGCAAAAATCCAAAGCAAAATTACCTGCTGTGGAGTGCTTCGCAGTTTTCACGCGGCAGATTTTTCGTCAAGCCAAGGAAAAACACGCAGGGAATACCCGTTGGTATTTACAAGGGTTTTTCCGCCGGATCGGCGGAAAAGAGCCTGTGAAAACCAACCGGGGTTCGCTTCCCCGCAGCTCATCTGTTTCATCCTATGCACACCTTGTCCCAATTATGATGGACAAGCGGAAGAAAAACGGGTAGAATAACAGCAAGGAGTGATTGGATGGACTTCAAACTGCACGCACCCTATGCCCCCACCGGCGATCAGCCCCAGGCCATTGAGGCTCTGGCAAAGGGTCTGGAACTGGGTCTGGACGAGCAGGTCATGCTGGGCGTTACCGGCTCCGGCAAGACCTTCACCATGGCCAATATCATACAAAAAGCCAACCGACCCACTTTGGTTCTGGCGCATAACAAGACGCTGGCCGCCCAGCTGTGTGCGGAGTTCCGGGAATTTTTCCCGGAAAATGCCGTGGAATACTTCATTTCCTACTACGACTACTATCAGCCGGAGGCCTATATCGCCCACACGGACACCTATATCGAAAAGGATTCCGCCATCAATGACGAGATCGAGCGTCTGCGCCACTCTGCCACCTCTTCCCTGTCTGAGCGCAGAGATGTGATCGTGGTGGCATCGGTGTCCTGCATCTACGGTCTGGGTGACCCCATTGACTATCAGAACATGGTCATCTCTCTCCGTACCGGTCAGACCTATCCCCCGGAACAGCTGGTCAAAAAACTGGTGGAGATCCGCTATGAGCGAAATGACCTGAATTTCGTCCGAAACAACTTCCGTGTCCGGGGTGACACTGTGGAGATTTACCCGGCCTACTGGACCGGCAAGGCCATCCGGGTGGAGTTTTTCGGCGATGAAATCGACCGGATCTCCGAGATCAATGCCGTCACCGGCATGCCCGACCGGATCGTGGATCATGTTGCCATCTATCCCGCCAGCCACTATGTGGCATCCAAGGAGAAGATGGACCGCGCCATCCGGGAGATCGAAGAGGAAATGTGGCAGCAGGTCAAGCTGTTTGAGGAGAACGACAAGCTGCTGGAGGCACAGCGAATCCGCCAGCGCACCCTCTATGACATTGAAATGATGCAGGAGATCGGCTTCTGCACCGGCATTGAGAACTACTCCCGTGTCATTCAGGGTCGGGAACCCGGCTCTCCCCCCACGACCCTGCTGGACTATTTCCCCGAGGACTTCATCCTCTTCATCGACGAAAGCCATGTGACCCTGCCGCAGGTCCGCGCCATGTATGCCGGCGACCGCAGCCGAAAGGAAAGCTTGGTCAACTACGGCTTCCGCCTGCCCTCCGCTTTCGACAACCGCCCCCTCAACTTTGAGGAGTTCCAGTCCAAACTCAATCAGGTCATCTATGTTTCCGCCACACCGGCAGAGTATGAAAAATCCCGCTCCAGTCAGACGGCAGAGCAGGTCATCCGTCCTACCGGTCTGCTGGATCCGGAGGTGGAGGTCCGCCCCATTGACGGACAGATCGACGATCTGATGCAGGAAATCGATCTGCGTACCCGGAAGGAACAGCGGGTGCTGGTGACGACCCTCACCAAGAAAATGGCAGAGGATCTGACGGACTATCTCCGCAAACACGGTGTCCGGGTCCGGTATATGCACTCGGACATTTCCGCCATGGAGCGCATGGAGATCATCCGGGATCTGCGCCTTGCCAAATTCGATGTGCTGGTGGGTATCAACCTTCTGCGAGAAGGCTTGGACCTGCCGGAGGTCAGTCTGGTAGCGGTATTGGATGCGGACAAGGAAGGCTTCCTCCGCAGTGAAACCAGTCTGATCCAGACCATTGGCCGTGCCGCCAGAAATGCTGAGGGCAAGGTCATCCTCTATGCGGATACAATCACCCCCTCCATGCGCGCCGCCATGGATGAAACGGCTCGCCGCCGCCAGATCCAGCAAGCTTACAACGAAGCCAACGGCATCGTGCCCCAGACGGTCATGAAGCCTGTCCGGGATCTCATCGAGATCTCCAAGCCCGGCAGGGATACCACCGGCAAATCCGGTGTGAAGATGACCAGAGCCGAGAAGGACAAGGAGATCGCCCGTCTGGAAAAGGCCATGCGCGAAGCCGCCAAGATGATGGAATACGAGTATGCCGCCGTCCTGCGGGATCAGATCATCGAATTGCGAAAATAAGAAAGCCCCGCAATGACAGACATAAAACGCACTGCCAAACAACCCTTGGCAGTGCGTTTTGATTTTATCGACCACAACCCAGCGGAACGACAAG
>JAZNFJ010000109.1:0-3661 GCA_045589035.1 Candidatus Avilachnospira sp.
GAAGAAATCTGTGGTGGTCTTGGCCTTTTCCTCCAGACCGATCCGGAGGTTGGAATAGCAGTAAGCGGAGAAGGAAACAGAGAACACCACAACCACGCAGATCACAAGCGCCATTACAAAACTCAGGCTGTTGCGAATCCACCGGCGCTGGATGCCCTGATATTTCAATTGCTTCAGTACGTTCCCCTCCCTTTCTTGCAGTTTTGGGCGATTTCTTATGCGCCCCACTTATAGCCAAAGCCCCAGACCGTTGTGATGTAGGTGGGGTTGGCGGTATCGTCTTCGATCTTGATGCGCAGACGGCGGATATTCACATCCACGATCTTCAGTTCACCGTCATAGTCCCGACCCCAGACAGAGGCCAGAATGTCCTCACGGGACAGTGCTCTGCCGGGATTCTGCATGAACAGCTTCATAATGGAATACTCCACCTGGGTCAGCTTCACACGGCGGCCTGCCTTATCCAAAGTACGGTTGCGGGTATTCAGTACAAAAGGACCCTGCTGCAGTTCCACGGAATCCGGTGCATTCTCCCCGCCCACACGGCGATAGAGAGCATCAATACGGGCCGTCAGTTCCGCAGGGCTGAAGGGCTTGGTGATATAGTCATCGGCGCCGGTCATCAGACCGGTCACCTTGTCCATTTCCTGGCTGCGCGCGGTTAACATAATAATGCCAATTTGCTTATTGGTGGCACGTATATTCCGGCAGACTTCAAAGCCGTCAATATCCGGCAGCATGATATCCAGAATGGCGACACCAATATCCGGATTGTTCTTCAGCTGCTCCAGAGCCTCCATACCGGTGCCGGCCTCCACGGCCTCATAGCCGGCGCGTCTTAAATTGATCACGACAAAGCTGCGGATGCTGACTTCGTCTTCCAAAATCAAAACTTTCTTCATCACCAGTGCTCCTTATATTTCACCGCTGTTCCAGTCCACCTGAATGAAGTGGAACATGGTTTTCAAATCTTGTTCCGTCAGTTCCTGTGCCCACGCACTTTCACCGAAGGAGGCCGCAAATGCGGTTTCACCCTTTTCCGCCAGCAGGAAACGGCCTTCTGCCGATGCCTGCTCCAGCCGGTCGTCACCGGCAAAGGAATAGATGGTGAAAATTTCTTCCGACTGCTCCCCTCTGCCGTTCCATTGGGAGAAGGTATAGCCGTGAATATCAAAATCCGCCTGCCGGCGCGTTACCGTTATGCGGTCACGCCACAGTTCGGGGATCTCCAGATACCAGCCGTTCTGATAGCTGTGGAAGGTGGTCATTTTTGTGGTACGCTGACCGTCCACACCCAGATTGAACCAGTCAATGACCCAGTAGGTTTCCTCTGCGATTTCCATGCTGGGCAATGCCACAGGCGTGGGCAGTTCCACCAGACCGTCATTGTCAATATCAGCGGCATAGACATTGTAGTTTCGTACTGTCTGGGCACTGAGTCCCGTTTCCGCATTGGTGGAAACATTGCGGAAGGTACCGTCCATAAAGGCGAAAATATCCGTGATGATATTTTCCTGCCCGTAGGCACTGGCCACAAACACCGCCGGTACTCCGGGGGAGGCATAACCTGTGACCATGCGCTTGATCTGGGTCGCCCCCGTGGACAGACTCACTTCCGGCTCCCGGATCACACCGCCGTTTTCATAGCGGTACAGTTCCGCCACACCGGTACGGTCATCGGCCTCCTGCCGCAGAATGAAAATATCACGGCAATCATCGCCATCCAGATCCACCACTGTATATTCGGCATAATTAGCAGTCATCAGTTCCACCAGACGTCCGTCCCGATAGGCATAAGCACCCAGGGACTGGGAAATCTGCTCACTGAGCTGACGACCGACAATGATTTCCAGACCCGGTTCTCCGTCCATCTGAATGTAATCCACAGCATCAAAGGCACTTCCGTCACCTTCAATCACCGCAGTGTTTTTGTAGGTGCCATCCTCGCCATTATCAAAGATACATGCACGCAGAGCCTTGGTACCGCTGACTTTGATGAACACAATGGCTTCGTCTTCCCCGTCGCCATCCAGATCCGCCAGCTGCACAGCCTGCTGATTGGAGCCGGTCAAAGGACCTGCATATGCCGTTCCCTTGCCCAATACCTGATCGATGGCACTTTGCAGTTCGTAATACTCATCGGGCTGTCTGGGCAGTGCATACAGCGTATCTGCCGGTTGACGGGAGCAGCCTGTCCCAAAAATCAGCAAAAGAAGCACGGCCAATAAAGCCAGAATATACTTTTTCCTTTTCATCCGCCGACTCCTTTCTTCCGATCTTATCCAACATAAAATTATAACATATTTGTTTCCGAATTTGTAGCCCGATTGTAAATTTTATGTCATTTTAGTACAACATTTTTCTCGCCCAGAATATCCCGCAATTCCTGCAGCAATTCTGTTGTCGGCTCGCAGTAGGCTTGCCGACGAACTTTGGTATCGGCATAGTACAAAATCACAGGAATTTTTCCCGGGAACATCTGCACAGATGCCCGAACACGGCGATCCTGTCCGCAGTTCTCCGTGGGAATCTGCAGGTACAGTTTCCCTGCCTTTGCAGGCTTGGTTTCCGGCACACCATGCTTGGCATAGTCCTCCAGCGGCCACACCTGATTGATGATCATCTGAGGGGCTTTCTCTTCCCGGACAGAGAGTCTGCCGGAAATGACCACCGGCGCATTTTCCGTCAGATATCCGCCGAATCGGTCAATTGCATTGGAAAAAGCCAGCATTTCCATGGCTCCCGTATCATCTTCTATGGTCACATAGGCCATGAGGGAGTTGTTGCGGGTGGTTTTCATCTTGATCTGCTGCACCATACCGGCAACGGAAACCACCTGCTCATCGGCATATTCCGTACCGCCGGTTTCAAAGCACTCCATAATTGCACCGATGGGTACCACATTGGCATTTTTCAGCTTGGAGCGATAGCTGTCCATGGGATGTCCGGACAGGTACAGGCCTGTCACATCCTTTTCCATAGCCATCCGATCCTGCTCACTCAGTTCTGCCAGCTTGGGAATGGGGATACTGCCGGGAGTTTCTTCCTGCTCCCCGCCCAGATCAAACAGACCCATCTGCCCCTCCACATTCCGGCGGCGGCTGTCTGCTACGGAATCGATCACCGCTTCGTAAATATACAGCAGCTGGCTGCGGTACAGGCCAAAGCAGTCACAGGCACCGCACTTGATGAGGTTTTCCACTGCCCGCTTGTTCAGTTCCGTGCCGTACAGGCGGGTACAGAAATCCTCCAGACTGCGGAAGGCACCACCGGCTTCCCGCTCTGCGGTGACCTTCTGGATAAAGCCGCGGCCGATATTTTTCACCGCAGCCAGACCGAAGCGGATACCTTCCGGCACAACGGTAAAGTGGGCATTGGATTCGTTAATATCCGGCGGCAGGACGGCAATGCCCATATCCTTGCAGTTGGCAATATAGCCGGAAATCTTTACGGAACTGTCCAGCACCGAGGTCATCAGTGCTGCCATGTATTCCTTGGGGTAATGGCACTTCAGATAGGCCGTATCGTAGGCAACCTTGGCATAGCAGACCGCATGGGCCTTGTTGAAGGCATAGTTGGCGAAGTCAAAAATTTCATCATAGATGGCATTTGCCACATCTTCCGGCACACCCACCGCCATAGCACCATGGATGTTCCGCTG
>JAZNFJ010000110.1:0-3091 GCA_045589035.1 Candidatus Avilachnospira sp.
TGGCAGTGCGACAGCAGAACCGCAGATGCAGAGTTTCTTCTGTCAAAGCAGCAGTATATAAAAAAGACCGGCAGAGTCCGTGGCGAAGATGATGTGATTGCCTATCATCTCCGTCAGTCCTTTCGTCCCGGTGAGATCACCCCGGACGAAGCAAACCGTCTTGGTTGCGAACTGGCACGACGATTCACAAAAGGCAATCATGCCTTTATCGTCTGCACTCACATTGACAAAGCCCATATTCATAACCATATCATCTGGAACTCCACTGCCCTGGATGAAACCAGAAAATTCCGTAACTTCTGGGGAAGTACCAGAGCGATCCGTAGGCTGAGTGATACCATCTGCATCCAGAACGGCTACTCCATCGTGGAGAATCCAAAAGCCAAAGGCAAGTCCTACGATAAATGGTTGGGAGATCAGAAGAAGCCTACCCACCGGGAGCGGATCTGCTTCGCCATCGATGATGCCCTGGCAAAAAATCCGGAGAGCTTCGATGCTCTGCTGGAACTTCTCCATCAGGCCGGGTATGAAATCAAACAAGGTAAGGTTCCTTTCCTCCGGGGTACAGAACAGAAAAACTTTATTCGGATGGACACCCTTGGTGCCGGGTATTCCCCAGATGAGCTACGGGCAATCATCGCTGGAACCAGAACCCATACACCCAGAAAGCGATCTATACTGGAGACTCCCGCAAAGCCCAGCGGCAGTCTGCTGATCGATATTCAGGCAAAACTTCAGGAAGGCAAAGGTGCCGGTTATGCGAAGTGGGCTAAGAGCTTTAATCTGAAGCAGATGTCCCAGACCATTATTTATCTGGAAGAAAACGGCTTGCTGGATTTGGACACGCTCAATGAGCAGACCGCAGCAGCATCCGCCACATTCCACGATCTATCCAGGAAGATTAAAAATGCAGAGCAGCGGATGACGGAAATCAAGATCTTGCAGCAGCACATCGTCAACTATTCCAAAACCCGTAACGTTTACATCGGTTACCGGAAAGCTGGCTATTCCAAGAAATATCTTGCAGAACATGAAGCGGATATTCTCCTGCACAAAGCAGCTAAGAAGTATTTTGACGATCAGGGACTGAAAAAACTTCCCACCTTCAAAAGCCTGCAATCGGAATACGCCGAGCTGATGGCTCAGAAGAAATCCATGTATTCAGACTATAAAGAAGCACAGGGAATGATGCGGGAATTGCAGATCACCAAAGCCAATGTTGATCGTATTCTGAGTATGGAAATATCTGAAATTGATAATGACCTGCATGCCCCATCTCCCAGATAATTTACCGTAAACCTACATAGAACCAGAATCCCAAAATCCACCATTCTTTACATTTCGTCATTGCCATAATGTACCATCTTTGAGTAGGCAACTTGAGTTTATAAACGCAAAATATCCCAGAGAACTCCTCCGTTAAGAAGAGGAATCCTCTGGGATTTTTATTATGCATCCTTTATAAACGGTGGAGGCAGAAGATCTTTTCGATTTCAGCCACCAGCACCTTTTTGCAGAATGTACAACCACACCATTATTACCTGCTAAGGATATATTCGCATTCTGTTTTATAGCCGAAGTGGTACAGCCGAAATAGTCCCCGCTCCATCGGAACTTCCAGCCATTCTTCCAGTTTCTTTTTCCATGGAGCCCATTTCGGTCGATGTATTTCGTATCGATACCGGTAATCTTCAAATCCATTTCCCAATCTGTATGCATGGAGCGAGAAATTGAACATAACAAGGCTTTCTTCGTACAGTTTTTGGGGCCTGGGGTAATGGCTTTCAGCCACGGAAGGAAGAAACTCTTTGTCGATTCCCAGAAGCCAGTTCAGAAAGGGATCATATAGATAGTAGGTTGACGGCACATAGGGAAATTCGATCTGCTGTTCAGCCTTATCAGACCGATAGGAAACAGTGATCTTCGCATTCAACAGTTCGAGAGAGGTTTTTATTGTTGTAATATCACTCTGTTTCATTGTGATCACCCGAATGCCGCTTTCTCCCTGCGTCAAATAGAGCAGATCATCCCCTCCGTAGCCAAACAGATATGGAAATGAAGTTTTGCAACTGCTTCTTCCGGGAGCAAATACAAAGCTATATTCTGAAAAATCGCGTTTCATCCACCTCAGAACATATTCTTTGCATTCATCGGGAAATTCTTCTTTCGACCAAATTCGCTTAGGCCATTCCGCCATAGTCGGGCGAGGGTCCGGTTGGAGAAATCGTTCAAGCAAAGCCATAATTTCCTCCTGTAGATCCTGTTTCCTCTTTGCTTCTTTTCATCAATGTTTAGAATTTGCTTCCATCTTTTTTACAGTTCGGATATAGAGGAATACCACCAGAGCGGTAGACAGAAGGTCTGCAACAGGCTGGGCCCAGGCAAGGCCGTTTGCGCCGATGGCTGCCTTCAGCACGAAAAGCGCAGGGATGTAGATGAAGCCCTGGCGGCTCAGATTGATGATCAGCGCTGCGGTTGCGGCACCGGCTGCCTGAAGGGCATTGGCTAGAACATAGAATACACCGAACAGGAAACTGGTGGTCAGCAAGATCCGGACGAACTGAGCTGCATAGTCAAATGCAGCCTGTTCTGTCAGGAATACGCTGACGATCTGATCCGTAAACAGATAACAGATACCGGTCATCACAGAGCTGAGGCCCAGAGAGAATACTACAGAGAAGGTCATGACCTTCTTGAACCGTTCCCACAGATTAGCACCGACGCAGTAACCCAGCAGCGCCTGGACGCCCTGTCCGAAGCCGATGCAGACCATGCCGGTGATCATGGTGACCTTGGAAGCAACGCCAATGCCTGCAACAGCCATATCGCCGAAGGATGCCATCTGACCGTTCATAATGATCTGGGAGATGCTCATCAGCAGAGAGCCAAAGGATGCGGGAATACCAATGGCCAGAATGCTGGTACACACCTTATTACCCATGGTAAAATCCTTGGGATGGATGCTGAGAATGGACTTTTTCTGCAGGAAGTATGCAAGGTAATAGCAGGCGCTGAAAACATTGCCGATGACAGTAGCAATGGCAGCACCGGCGATCTCCCAGCCGAACCACAGGATCATAATGGGGTCCAG
>JAZNFJ010000111.1:0-9419 GCA_045589035.1 Candidatus Avilachnospira sp.
TATGACTTCTTCGGCGGCTATGACCACGGCAAGGAAACCGGTGTGGTCCATGTGGCGGACCATCATGTGTCCCCGGGCAAAAAGATGTTCACCTGGGCATACAATCAGCTGTCCAAGTCCTGGGAAAATGCCCTGACGGATACGGATGGACAGTATGCGGAACTGATGGCAGGCTCTTATTCCGACAATCAGCCGGATTTTGCATGGCTTGCACCCTATGAAACCAAAGAATTTTCCCAGTACTGGTATCCCATTGCCAAGATTGGTACGCCTACCTTTGCCAATCTGAACTGTGCGTTCAAGGTGAATCGGGAACAGGGTACATTTGCCATTCAGTCCACAGCGAAGTATGAAAATGCCAGCATCCGCATTTATGATGATAAGGGTGTATATCTGGAAACGGTCTGCGACCTGCTGCCGGGGAATCCCCTGCGCTTTGCCCTTGGGGATCTGCCCAACTATGTGACGGTTTCCGTTACCTGCAATGGCGAAGAAGTGGCAGCTTACACGGAGCAGAACTTCGATCAGTTCAACATGCCTGAGGTCATCACCGATATGCCTGCTGCGGCATCCATGAACAGCGCACAGGAACTGTATCTGGCCGGTGTCCATGTGGATCAGTATCGCGATCCTGCGGTGAAGGCCGATGCCTACTGGAAAGAGGCGCTGAAGCGGGATCTTCATCACATTCCCTCTCTCATCGCCATGGCGAAGTTCTCGTATAACGAGTACCGCTATGCAGAAGCAGAGGACTACATCACCCGCGCCATCGGTCAGCTGAACCGGTTCAATACCCGCCATCAGAGCGGTGAAGCCTACTACACCTACGGCAAGATTCTGGAAGCCCAGGGTCGGCGGAAAGAAGCCTATGATGCCTATAACAAAGCCGCATGGGCAGCGGATTCCGTGGGAAAAGCCATGACTCGAATCTGCGTGCTGGATATGAAGAAGGGCGATAGCAGCGAAGCCCTCCGACATGCAAAAACAGCTCTCCACTATCAGGACAACAATAGTCTGGCAGCTGCCGTGGCCGTGCTGGCAGCGAGAAATCTGGGGCAGACTGCCTATGCCGAAGAACTGGCAAAGCAGATGCTTCAAAAAGATCCCATGGATCATCTCATGCGGTATCTGACCGGGACAGAGGATTTTTATGCCATCATGGACAGCGACCCTGCCCAGACCTGTCTGGATCTGGCCTTTGATCTGGCTGCCATGGGCAAAACTGCTCTGGCCATTGATCTGCTGGAGGGCTTGGTAAAGGCTCGTCCCGAATGCGCCAATCAGATGGTGCTGTACACCCTTGCTTATTACAAGGGCGGCGATTTTTCCGCAGCGGAGCAGGCACCGCTGGGCAGAACCTATCCCTTCCGCCGACAGGAGCAGACCATTCTGGAAGCTGTGGACAGTGAAAATGCCAAGGTGCTCCTTGGCTGCCTGCTGTATAACCGGCGGCACTATGCAGAAGCTGCCAAGCTGTGGGAAGGCTGTTCCGACTACATTTCCAAGCGCAATCTGGCAGTGGCATATTTCAGCCATCTGGAAAGAGCTGAAGAAGCCCTCGAAATCATGAAGGCTCTGGTGGAGGAGCGGCCTGCAGATCATCAACTGCTCTTTGAAACCATCTGGCTCATGAACAAGATGAACATCGATCCTGCGGAAAAGATTAAGCTGATTCTGGCACATCCCTGCAGCCGTGACGATGTGATCACGGAACTTTCCAAGGCTTACAACCAGTCTTTGCAGCCGGACAAGGCATTGGAAGTGCTGATGTCCCACAATTTTGTCCCCTGCGAAGGCGGCGAGCATGCCATTGCCGACCAGTATATGTTTGCCTATCTGGTCAAGGGCAAAACCGCCATGGAGCAAGGGGAAACCGGGAAGGCACTGGAACTGTTCCGGGAGGGTCAGGTTCTGCCCCAGTCCACCGGTGCAGGCATCTGGAACCACTGCAAGCGTATCCCCCTCAAATACCACGAGGCCTGCTGTCTGGAAGCCTTGGGCAAAAAGGCGGAAGCCGATGAGATCTTCTCCTATATTGCCAATGTGACCATCGAATACTTCAGCAATATGCACCTGAAGGAACTGCCCTATTATCAGGCTATGGCATGGAATCATCTGGGCCAGCCCATCAAGGGTCAGCATCTCATCACCAAGTACCTGCGGGCATGGTCTGAAATTGACAAGGTCAAGGATAACGGTTTCTTCCAGACCACACCGTTCTTTATCTCCTTTGTGGATGAGCCGGTGCAGCTGCGGAAGGCCCATCATTTGTATCTCAATGCTCTGTGCCATGCCTATATGGAAACCGGCAAAGCAGATACCATGATGGCAGAAAGCCTGCGGCTGAACAACGAAACCATGTTCGCCACATTCTTCTCCAAATTCGGATTTCTGAAATAAAAAAATCCCCCAATTGGGGGATTTTTTTATTTTACGGCAGATATTTTCTTAAAAGAGAAAGCAGTTCGTCTTTGTTTTCAATCTTGGCATGCTTCATCAGCTTTCGCAGGCGGTATTTGACTGCCGTTTCCGCCAGAAAACAGCTTTCGCAGATGATTCCAACGGAATTTCCTTCCAGCAGCATCTGCAGGATCTTTTTGTCCGTATCATCGCTGCCTTCCAGCACCGCTTCCACCTTCAGCATTTCATCCAGTTCCCGGTCCTCGTAAAACCGGTCTTCCTGCTCCCAAAGGGGCAGGGAAATGCTGGTTGGGGCAGTCATGCCGGGGGTTTCCTCCATGCCCCACCGGACGGAGATGGACAGATTGGACATCCAGCCGTATTTTTTTCGTTTTTCGTAGATGAACACGGCGGCTTTGCCGTATTGCTCATAGTTGAGGTCAATGGTGAGGATGTCCCGACTGTAATACCGCAACAGTTGGGACTGGGAACAGCTGAGGATTTTTGGAACGGGCAGGTTATCCTTTTGCAGATTGCGCAGCAGGGAAACGGCAGCAAATTCGTTGGCGCAGATGACGGCATCCACATGCTGTCCCCGCTTGCGGAAATCTTCGTAGCATTTGCCCAGATCCCCGTTGTTTTCAAAAATGGCCATGGAGCCGAAAAAGTCGTCCTTCAAAGCGAACAGGCTGTCCACCCGACCTATATCGGAAATGGAGTTGGTGTTGACACCGTAGAAGGCGATCTCCCGCTTGTTTTCGCTTTTGATCTTCTCCAGCAGATATTTCATAGACCCCAGCACATCGGAGCAGACACAGCTGTAGCTGCAGCCGGGCACCTGCTCCAGCTGATTGCCCATCAAAATGGGATGGATACCGGCTTCATTGAGGCTTTTGATGGTCTGCTTGATCCATTGAAAGCCTGTGGCAAGGACAAACACACCTTCGCTGTCCTTGGGAACGGTATCAAAGATTTCGCAAAAGGGGATTCGCTTGTTTCGCAAAGCATTCTCCAGAGAGTTCCGCAGTTCTCTGCACCAGATGCTCTCCCGGAATGCCGGTTCTGCCAGAATGGATACCATGTGCAACACCTCACATTCAGTATACAGGCTGAAGGGATCTTCCGCAATCAAAAAATCCTGCGATTTTTTGCAGGATTTTTTGTCTGTTTTCTGCTGTTGTACCATTGTAGAATAAAGAAAAAACCATAAAAGGAGCGGTATGAATGTCTTCCGTTAAGGCCGAAGTCAAAAAACAAATCATCCCCACCTACATTCCCAAGCCTGCACATGACCTGCCCATGTTCTTTGAGAACAAGCCCTATCAGGGTGCGTCCGGCAGAATTTATCCCATCCCCTATGCCGATAATATCTCCGATGACAAGACCGATGTGGCTTATGAGATCGCCACACTGGAAAATGAGTACATCAAGACCCAGGTGGCACCGGAACTGGGCGGTAAAATTCTCCGGGGCTACGACAAGGTCGGTGCCCATGATTTTATCTATTATAATGAAGTAGTCAAGCCTGCGCTGGTCGGCATTGCCGGCCCCTGGATCTCCGGCGGCATTGAGTTCAACTGGCCCCAGCACCACCGTCCCACCACGTTCATGCCTCTGGAAATGACTGTGGAAGAGAATCCCGACGGCGGCAAGACCGCATGGATGGGCGAAGTGGAGCCCATGAACCATATGAAGGGCATGGTGGGTGTCACAGTGGACCCCGGCAGAAGCTATATCAAGGCCAAGGTCCGTGTGTATAACCGTACCGCTCAGCCTCAGCTGTTTATGTGGTGGGCCAATCTGGCTGTGCCGGTCAATGATGACTATCGTACCGTGTTCCCTCCGGATTGTGAGTGGGTCAATGACCATGACCGTCGCGCCATTCTGGAATGGCCCATTGCCAAGGGTGTCTACAAGACTGCCCGTCCTTACGATTTCGGCGCAGGCACAGATCTTTCCCATTACAGTGCGGTCAAGGTGCCGTCTTCCTATCTGATCTCTCAGGGTCAGACGGATATGGACTTTATTGCTGGTTATGATGTGGGTATCGGCAAAGGCATCGCCACCGTTGCCAACCATCACATCTCTCCCGGTAAGAAAATGTGGCACTGGGGCATCGGCGATTTCGGCGATATGTGGTGCTCCAACCTGACCGACGAAAACGGCCCTTATATTGAACTGATGACCGGTGTCTACACCGACAACCAGCCGGACTTCACCTGGATCGCCCCCTATGAAACCAAGGAATTTGAGCAGTACTGGTACCCCATCCGTGACATCGGCGAGGTGAAGAATGCCTCCATCGATTCCGCTGTCAATCTGGAGAGAAGAGAAAACGGCCTGTTCCTGGGCTTCCAGACTACCGGCGTGTTCCCCGGAGCAAAGATCGTCCTGACGGAAAACGGCAAGGAGATCTTCTCCGAAACTGTGGACTTTGCTCCCGATATGACCTGGAGCAAGACTTTGGATGTGCAGGTTTCTGACATTCACAGCCTGAAGGCAGTTCTTGTGGATGCAAACGGCAAGGAACTGATCTCCTATGCCCCCTACCGCCGCGGTCAGAAGCAGCCTATCGAACCCCGTATGCCTGTCAAGCGCCCCTGCGAGTATGCAACCGTGGAAGAACTGTACATCAACGGTTTCCACCTGGAGCAGTATAAGCAGCACAACTACAAGCCCGAAGACTACTATCTGGAAGGCATCAAGCGGGATGCAGGCGATATCCGCTGCAACACCTCCATGGGCAGACTGTCCTTGAAGAACGGCAAGTTTGCAGAATGTGTTTCCTACTGCGATAAGGCTCTGGAACGGCTCACCAGCCGCAACCAGCATCCGGCTGACACCGAAGCCTATTACCTCAAGGGTCTGGCTCTGCAGTATCTGGGTCAGGACAAGGATGCCTACGATACACTCTACCGCGCCGCATGGAGCTACGGCTACAGAAGTGCCGCCCTCTATCAGCTGGCAACTCTGGATTGCAAGAACGGCGATTATATGGCTGCGCTGGAAAAGCTGGAAGAATCCATCGGACTCAACAAGGGTCACACCAAGGCCCAGAACCTGAGAACTGCCATCACTAGAAAACTGGGTCTGCCCGAAGCCAAGGCTCTGGCAGAAGCAGGTGTCAAGGATGATGTGCTGGATCTGTTTGCCATGGTGGAATATTCTCATTTTGCAGAATGCGCTGCCATCAAGGAATTTGCCAAGAAGCCCGAAAATCTGCTGGATGTGGCCCGTGACTACATGACCGCAGGCTTTATGGAGGATGCCGCCTATGTGCTGTCCTTTGCAGAGGAAGCACATCCCCTGATCAATTATTATCTGGCTGTCTGCAAGGGCGATGATGCTTATATTGCCAAGGCAGAAAACGCACCCTTCGGTTACTGTTTCCCCAACTCTCTGGAGGATATTGCCGTCCTGCAGTATGCGGCTCAAAAGGGTGCGGTCAATGCCAGTTACTATCTGGGCTGCCTGTACTATGACCGCTTCCGCTACGAGGATGCCGCCGAGTGCTTCCTGCGGACGGTCCGCCTGAACCCTGCCCACGGCAGAGCATGGCGCAACCTGTCCTTCTATTATTTCGACAAGGCTCGTGAACCCCAGAAGGCGCTGGATGCCATGGAAAAGGCGCTGGAGCATAAGGGTGATGATCCCAGACTGCTTCTGGAGTATCAGCAGCTGCTGAAGAACACCAATGCTTCCGTGGAAGAGCGGTTGGCAGTCTATGACCGCTACCCCGAACTGCTGGCACAACGGGATGACTGCTATCTGGATAAACTGACCCTTCTCTCTCAGCAGGGCAAGTTCGCCGAAGCCATTGCCATGGCAGCGAAAAAGCGCTTCCATATCTACGAAGGCGGCGAAGGCAAGCTGACAGCCCTCCATGCGTGGATGCATGTGCTTTATGGCAAGCAGCTGGCAGAGGGAGGCAAGCTGGCTGATGCCGAGCAGGTCTTTATGAACGGCATCAACATGCCCAAGTCCTATGGCGAAGCCAAGACCTTCTTCAATCAGGAGGCCCATATCTACTACTATCTGGCAAAGGTCTACGAAGCACAGCAGAATGCAGAAAAGGCAAAGGCTGCTTACGAAAGTGCCGCTGTCTATAAGGCTGCTGTTTCTGAAATTTCCCTCTTCCGCGCCTATGCATTGGAAGAATTGGGCGACAAGGAAACTGCACAGGCTGTTCTGGCTGAAATGCTGGAAAAGGCTGAAGGTCTGCTGGAAAACTGCGATATGCGTACCTATTACGGAGTCGGTTCTCCCAGCCCCATGCCCTTTGAACTGGATGTGGTGAAGCAGAATACCCTGGCTGGCTACACCCTCAAGGCATTTGCCCTCTATGGCATGAAGAAGTACATGGATGCGGAGCTTTGCATCCGCAAGGCTATGGCCATTGATCCTAACGACTATCGGATCTTTACTTATCAGATGATCAGTAAGTAAAAGCGAAAAGCACCCCGAAAGGGGTGCTTTTTTAGGCTCCCTTGTGTAAAGGGAGCTGTCAGCGAAGCTGACTGAGGGATTGTAAAAGGGGAGTCTGCATGAGATCGGAACAAATACTCCGCGGCTAACGCCGCTCCGTATGGGTTCTTACCGACGGGGCATAAAAAATAACAACCATCCGAATGGATGGTTGTTATTTTTGTTTAATCATATACTATATAGTTTAGCCGCGGGATACATGGGTGTACGATTAAGTGTCAAAACTTATAGGTTCAAAAGAGTAATATCAAATCTGCCGTTCTGTTTAAAGTAACCTAAATTGAAAATATCTCCGCTATGTTTTTTGAACCAGGTTTCTGCAACTGATTTTAATTCATTGGCAGTTATTAATAGTATCTGAGTGTCATTATTGAGCGAATAATCTACGCATTCCTGCACACTCTGTGCTGTAAAATCAGGTGCAATAACCATGAACACGACTACATCTTTGTCCGAAGCCTTGATATACCTATCAAACTGTTGGATGTGATCTTTCAGGTTAACCGGGCTTTCTTTTGACTTGTTATCCCACATGATGTACTTATCTTTAAAGGATAACTTTCCGTCTGGATGGTCTGTTCCCGTTAGAGTTAGCGGCTTGTTCATTAACATTTTTTCAAATATGTAGTTAGTAGCATCTTCGAAATAGTGTTCACACTGCAAATCTTTATCTATGATATTATTTGCACGCAAGAATTTCAAATCGCGACTTGCCAACTCGTTGAATACGGGAACAAGTTTTTCTCGGGTATCTTCTGTTTTTAATTCGATGCGTCGCATCGAGTCGTAGTATTCCAAAATTCTGCCTATTAATACTTTCTTGGCACCAGAAACACTTAACCCCAATTCTCCGCACCAACTTGCAAGTTCGTCCACATTCATGCCATCATATGCCGAAAAACCGCCAATTAGGTTTGAAGGTTGAATTGATTTCAAAATAATAGACTTCAATTCGCTTACTGTGGGATTGTTAGGAATATCAATGTTGGCTCTTTCATAATGCTTGTCGGCTTTAGTTACAATGTCAATCAAATACTGCTTTTTGGTTTTCTTTGCAACATAATCAACAAGTTTTTCATATCCATAAGAACGAATTTCAATGCCATAATATTTGCGGATTTCTGCTGCAATGTCATCAGGAATCATGTCGCACATAACGCCATCGGTGTTCTTTATACATACAAGCAAACCGTTTGATTGAAGAATTTTTCTGGTTGTATCAATATCGTCGAATGTATGCAGCACATTCTCAAAATTCGGAAATCTTCCAGATTTGGCTTCTAAAATCTGCTGCTCCCGAATAGTTATAGATAGGTATTTTCGAAGAGCTTCTAAGAGATTTTTCTCATCTATTGAGATATCATCATTTAATGCCCATGCCGCATCAAGCATGTGCTTAAACAATGCCAAATCTTTTGAAATCTTGCTAATATCAAAATTGTTTGCTTCGTCAATTATTGTTTTTTCATAATTGAGAATGGCTGAATCTGTATCCTTGCAAAGGGAAATAAAATCGTCTTGGTTGAGCAAATAATCACGCAACAAAATAGGGGCAATAATTCTAACTGCCCTATTGGGATTAAGTTTCAGTTTATCCAAGCGATTAGATATGTTCTCATAAGATGTGTACTGCTTTGAAGTTTTGGTCAAAAATTCTTTGATTTCGTCTAAGTCTAATCGCCTATGGTCAGCAACATACGCGGACGCAATTCTTTTTGCGATGGTTATGTTCGGTATTTGCTCAATGTATTTGATAAAATCCATAGAAACTCACCTCAAACCCATGTTAACATTAAATTGACCATTTGTCAAAAAAAGATAGGTGACCCGTACGGGTATACTCCGCAGCTCCGCTGCTCCGTGAGTCTGCGGATTTTCTTTTGCTAAAAGCAAAAGTGCAAAATCCTTGCCATACTCCGCGGCTAATGCCGCTCCGTGATACTGCGCTTTTTCTTTTGCCGAAGGCAAAAGCTTGCTGTGCAAGCACAGCAGCCTGCCTTTCGGCAGGAAAAAGCTTGTATTCGAACCCGATGGGTTCGCTTTGGTATACGGATAAACAAAAAGAAAAAGGTCACACTTTCGTGTGACCTTTCCTTTTTGGTGACCCGTACGGGAATCGAACCCATGTTACCGCCGTGAAAGGGCGGTGTCTTAACCGCTTGACCAACGGGCCAAATAAAAGGCGCAGTGATAAGCGCTGCGCCTTTGTTTGTGGTAGCGGCACCTGGATTCGAACCGGGGACACTGCGGGTATGAACCGCATGCTCTAGCCAACTGAGCTATGCCGCCATGTGCTACCGAAACAGCAATAGGAATTTTAGCAGAACAAAGCCCAATTGTCAACACCAAAATTTAATTTTCTTTAAAAATTTTCAGTCCGGCAGATATTCCAGAGGGTCTGCCGCATTGCCGTTGGCCCCCACCTCAAAATGCAGGTGTGCGCCCTGGCCGCTTTCGCACAGAGCCGTGTCACCTACTGCGCCGATCACGGCGCCGCCCTCGACCTTATCGCCCACGCGGACGGTGGGAAGCTC
>JAZNFJ010000112.1:0-3254 GCA_045589035.1 Candidatus Avilachnospira sp.
AAATTCTATGTCTGCGAACATTGCGGCAATATCGTCGCCATGATACGCAACAAAGGTGTTCCCATCTATTGCTGTGGAGAACCGATGAAGGAGATCGTCCCCGGCATCACCGAAGCTTCCGGTGAAAAGCACATTCCGGTCTACGAGATGGAGCGAAATACCGTCCATGTTACCGTAGGTTCTGTGGAACATCCGATGACGGAAGAACATTATATCGAGTGGATCTGTCTGGAAACGGAGCATGGCATCCAGTATGCCCATCTGGACCCCGATGACGAGCCCAGAGCAAAATTCGCCCTTTGTGAGGGGGACGAAGTCCGGGCAGTCTACGCTTTCTGCAATCAACACGATCTTTGGAGGAATTGAATGATGTCTATGATCAACAAGGAAGTATCTGATTTCCGCACCTACGCGTTCCATGAAAATGATTTTAAGTTTGTGTCCAAGGAGGACATTCTGGGCAAGTGGAGCGTGTTTTTCTTCTATCCTGCCGATTTTACCTTTGTCTGTCCCACGGAACTGGAGGATCTGGCGGACAAGTACGACCAGTTCAAAGCCATCGGCTGCGAGGTCTATTCCGTTTCCACGGACACCCACTTTGTCCACAAGGCATGGCATGACGCGTCTGACCGAATCAAGAAGATCAACTACCCCATGCTGGCAGACCCCACTCACAGCATTTCCAAAGACTTCGAGGTGCTGATCGAAGCTGACGGTCTGGCAGAGCGCGGTACCTTTATCATCAATCCCGAAGGCAAGATCGTAGGCTATGAAGTCACCGCCGGCAATGTGGGCAGAAACGCAGAGGAACTGCTGCGCAAAGTGCAGGCCTGCCAGTTTGTCCATGCCCATGGCGATCAGGTGTGTCCTGCCAACTGGAAACCCGGCGCGGAGACCTTGAAGCCCAGTCTGGATCTGGTCGGTCAGCTCTGATGGACAACTTATATGATGTGATCGTGGTTGGCGGCGGCCCTGCAGGGCTGACCGCCGCCCTTTACCTTGCCCGGGCAAAATATCGGGTGCTGGTTCTGGAGAAAGAGCAGTTCGGCGGTCAGATTTCCATTACCCACGAGGTCGTCAACTATCCCGGAATCGAAAAAACCAGCGGCAAGGCTCTGACCGATACCATCCAGAAGCAGGCAGAAACTTTTGGTGCGGAATTTATATTGGCAGAAGCCACAGGCTTTGACCTGAAAGGCGATGTCAAAACCGTTTACACCAGTCGGGGCGAATACCAATGCCTTGGTGTCCTGTTGGCAACCGGTGCGCATCCCAGAACGGTGGGGTTCAAGGGCGAGGAGGACCACAAGGGCCACGGTGTGGCCTACTGTGCCACCTGCGACGGCGAGTTCTTCACCGGCAAGGACATCTATGTGGTCGGCGGCGGCTTTGCCGCGGCGGAAGAAAGTGTCTTTCTGACCAAATTTGCCCGGCATGTGACCATTCTCATCCGCAAGGACGACTTTTCCTGTGCCGCTTCCGTGGCAGACAAGGCCAAAAATCACGAGAAGATCACAGTTTTGACCAATACAGTCATGGAAGAAGTGTCCGGCGAAAATGGCTTGGATTATGCCAGATACAAAAATACCGTCACCGGAGAAGTGACGGAAATAAAGTGTCCCAAGGGAGAAACCTTCGGTGTTTTCGTGTTTGCCGGCTATGCTCCTGCCACGGAAATGCTCCGGGGTGCGGTGGAATTGAACGAACAGGGCTATATCGTAACAGACAACGCCCAGAAAACCAGCGTGGACGGTGTGTATGCGGCAGGTGATGTATGTGTCAAGCCTCTGCGGCAGGTGGTCACTGCCACTGCTGATGGGGCACTGGCTGCAACGGAACTGGAAAAAATCGTGGCAGCCGTACAGCAAAAGACCGGCCTGCGTGCCGAAGCGCCGGTGACAAAGGCAGCTGCTGAAGTAAAAGAACAGAAAACCAACGGACTTTTCACCGCAGAAATGCGGCAGCAGTTGGATACGGTATTTACCCGGATGGAGCGTTCTCTTCTGCTGAAGCTGTATCTGGATGCGCGGCCTGTGTCCCGAGAACTGGAACAGTTCATCACCGAATTGGCGGCACTGTCCGATAAACTCACGGTTTCCATCGCGGAGGACAATGCATCCGGCGAAGGTACACCCTGCGTCAAAGTGTGCAGAGCCGACGGAACCGAAACAGGTCTGGCCTTCCACGGCATCCCCAGCGGTCACGAATTTACTTCTTTTGTCCTTGGCCTGTATAATGCTGCCGGCCCCGGACAGGCAATCGGAAACGACACAAAGCAGCAGATCGCCGCCATCACCGATCCTGTGAACATGAAAGTCCTTGTCACGCTGACTTGCACCATGTGCCCGGATCTGGTCATAGCTGCCCAGCGAATCGCCGCGGAGAACCCTCACGTGAAGGCCGAAGTCTATGACATTCGCCATTTTGAGGATTTGAAGGAACGATACAATGTGATGAGCGTTCCTTGTCTCGTGATCAATGATGATACTGTTTCCTTCGGGAAAAAGAATATAGACCAGATTTTGCAGTTGATTACAAAATGATCGGCTGCAAAAAGGTTGAGAGTCACAGCAACCTGATTGCTGTGACTCTCTTTCGTTTCTTTATTTCCATTTTTCAATCAGACTGCGGATCTGCGAGGCAAGCTTTGCGTTGTCTTTGTTGGTACGACCTTTGCAGGTCTTTACAAAGCTGAGCAGAGCCTCGGCAGCAGCCAGAAGGTCCTCATATACTGCCCGTGCTCTGGCAGAACCTTTCGCAATTGCTTCTCTGCGAATCAGTTTCGCATCTGTATACACGGTCATTCTGCCTGTATGCAGATCATATTCCGTACCGCTGTAGGGTGCTTCTGCATTGTAACCCATCTGAGTCAGCAGTTTCTGAAATGCCATACAGCTTTCGTCATCGCCGTGGTTGACAAAGACCGTTTGCGGCTTTTCTCTGAAACCTGCCAGCCACCGCAACAGTCCGGCCTGATCGGCGTGACCGCTAGTGCCGTGGAGCGCGGCGATTTCCGCATTGACGGAAATATCCTCACCAAACAGGCGAACATACTGTGCGCCATCTTGAAGCTTTCTGCCGAGAGAGCCTTCTGCCTGATAACCGACGAACAGAATGGTGTTTTCTTTTCCCCAAAGGTTGTGCTTCAAATGGTGGCGAATACGGCCTGCTTCACACATACCGCTGGCAGACAGGATCACCTTGGGGCGCCTGTCAAAATTGATCTGCTTGGATTCCTCACTTGTAACAGACAG
>JAZNFJ010000113.1:0-3039 GCA_045589035.1 Candidatus Avilachnospira sp.
CCTTGGTGTAGATGGGCACTTCGCCATGGAACAGGCTCTTGCGGACTTCGGCATCCAGCAGTGCCATGTTGTTCTTGTAGTAAGCCACCACAGTGTCGCTGGAGAGGGCAACACCTTCAAAATGGTAGACATTCAGCTTCAGCTTGCCAGTATTGCACAGGTTCATCAGGAAGTCCCGCTCCAGATGATAGTAGCCATGAGGCACCAGCTGCTTAATGGTATCAATGAGCAGCTGCCGCTTCATAACGAACATGCCCATCGAAGCGGAGTAGTCGGCAGGGGCTGCATACTCACAGCTCATGGCCGTAGCCACACCGTTTTCATCTGCCTTCACGGCAAAGTGGCATACGTTCTTGCCATCGGCAACGCCGTCCTTGGCAACGACAGTGACATCACAGCCGGAAGCCACATGGGCTTCCACCACCTTGCGGAAGTCCACAGCTGCCATGATGTTGGTATCCGCCAGAGCCACATACTCCTGATTGCCGCTTTCCAGAACAGGCAGGGCATTGAGCAGAGCTTCCAGCTTGCCGCGGTAAACACCGTTGTGACCGGTGGAATACGGAGGCAGCAGGCACACACCGCGATAGTCCAGATTGAGATCCCACTCCTGGCAGGAACCCAGATGATCCATCAAAGACTGATAGTTATACTTGGTGATGATGCCGATATGCTTGATGCCGGAATTGGCCATGCTGGACAGGGTGAAATCGATCTGACGGTAGCGGCCGCCAACGGGGATAGAGGCAGAGGTACGAACCTCGGTCAGTTCGCCCATTTTGCTGTCATAGATATTGGAGAAGATAATACCCATGGTTTCCATAGTTGCCACCATCCTTTCCTTAAATCACATCGCCGGGTGCAACGACAGCACCTTCCGCGATGACATTATCCTTGCCGATGACGCTGATCTTCAGCTTTTCCAGGGGCAGACCGGACTGTGCGGCACCGACCTTGGCGCCGGCTTTGATGACACAGCCTTCCGCCACGATGGCATGATGGATCTGTGCGCCGGGTTCGACCACGACACCGGGCATGATGACACTGTCACAGATCTCCGCACCCTTGCCGATGACACAGCCGGCAGAAACCACGGAGTGATTCACAGCGCCAAAGACCTCGCAGCCTTCTGCCACGAAGCTGTCTGCGATCTCTGCGCCCTTTGCGATAAAGGCAGAAGGCATGGCATAGTTTCTGGCATAGATCTTACGGCCGTTGGAGCCGTAGATATTGAACTCGGGATTGTCGCCCAGCAGGTCCATGTTTGCCTCCCAGAGGCTGTTGATGGTGCCCACATCCTTCCAGTAGCCGTCAAACTCATAGGCGAACAGCTTATGTCCCGCGTTCAGCAGATTGGGAATGATATTCTTGCCAAAGTCGTTTTCGGAGTTGGGGTCTTCCTCGTCCGCCTCCAGGAACTTCCGCAGAATGTCCCACTTGAATATGTAGATGCCCATGGAAGCCTTGTTGGACTTGGGCTGCTTGGGCTTCTCTTCAAATTCGTAGATGGAGCCGTCGTCATTGGTATTCATGATACCGAAACGGGATGCCTCTTCCATGGGAACCGGGCGGACAGCCACAGTCAGATCCGCATCCATTTCCTTGTGGAAGCGCAGCATCTTAGCATAGTCCATCTCATAGATATGATCACCGGAGAGGATCAGCACATCATCGGGAGTGTACCGGGCAATAAAGGGGATGTTCTGATAAATGGCATTGGCAGTGCCCTTGTACCAGTCGGAGCGCTTGCTCCGGGCATAGGGAGGCAGAACGGATACACCGCCATGGGAACTGTTCAAATCCCACGGCTGACCGTTGCCGATATACTCATTCAGCTCCAGCGGCTGGTATTGAGTCAGAACACCAACCGTATCGATATGGGAGTTGACGCAGTTGGATAAGGGGAAGTCAATGATTCGGTACTTGCCTCCAAAGGGCACGGCAGGCTTGGCAGTGTTCTCTGTCAGGACCTTCAGACGGCTGCCCTGTCCGCCTGCCAGCAGCATAGCGACACAGTGCTTTTTCTGAAAATACATACACAGATCCTCCTTTTTTGATCGTTTTTTCGGTCGTTTCCCTCTCTTCGACCAATTGTTGTTAATATCACAAATTATTTTCTTTTAATTATACCATTTTTGTCTGCATTGCACAAGGACAAATCGTAAAATTTTTAGAAACAAATTCTTCCAGACTTACTGATACCTTCCTATACTATATTGTACTGCCCTTTACTTCAAAATTCCATTGGACAGCTTTACCATAAAAAAGACCCCGGGCTTGTAACCTCCTACAATCTATTGCCTTTTGGGCAAGTTTCGGTTAAGATAGTCGGGATCAAACAGAAAAGAAGCGATGGACAATGAAACAAAAATTTGCGCCTGTATTTGTCCTGTCCGCAGGAACCCTCTGGGGCATTATGGGTATTTTTATCCGGCATTTCAATGCCGTTGGACTGGGATCTCTGGAAATCAGCCTGCTCCGCATGGCGACAGGCATGCTCATCAATGGCATTTATCTGCTCCTGCACCACCGGGAGCTGCTGAAGATCCGGCTGAAGGACCTGTGGTGCTTCATCGGTGCCGGTATTGGCAGTCAGCTAATGATGAATTTTACCTATTTTACCGCCATGCAGCATACTTCCTTGGCGGTGGCAGGCGTACTTCTCTATACTGCGCCGATTTTTGTTATGCTGCTCAGCGCCCTTTTGTTCCGGGAGCAGATCACCGCAAAAAAACTGCTGGCACTGGGTCTGGCCTTTGTGGGCTGCGTGCTGGTTTCCGGTATGGGCTCTGACAGCCGCGTTTCCCTGCCGGGACTGCTCTACGGACTGGGGGCCGGCATCAGCTATGCCATGTATTCCGTCTTTGGGCGGTATGCCATCCGCCGGGGCTACGGCAGCTGGACCTTGACCTTCTATTCTTTCCTCTTCTGCACCTTGGCAAGCATCTTCCTCTGTGATCTGCATGTCATCGCACCGGTGATGGCGCAGCCTGCAGAACTGCTCTGGATCGTGGCTCTGGGTCTGGTCAGTGCCTTCGC
>JAZNFJ010000114.1:0-16236 GCA_045589035.1 Candidatus Avilachnospira sp.
ACCCGTTCGCCACTAAACTTAAATTCACTTGACCGAAGTCTTGATCCAATAAGTCCCGTTCGACTTGCATGTGTTAGGCACGCCGCCAGCGTTCGTCCTGAGCCAGGATCAAACTCTCAATAAATGGTATTAAAAGAACCGTAGTTCTTATAATCATTCATCAAGTATTTGCTTCTAGCAATTACTCAAGAAATTCGTTGGCTATTCTCGCATTCAAACATTTCTGTTTGACTAAAAGAACAACTTAATTAAAAATTGTCCAAGGTGCTTGTTCATGTTTGCATTGTTTAATTTACAAGGTACACCCCGGTTTCCCGGTCGCTCTCTCGCGAGCGCCTGCTTATGTTACCACAGCAGTTTTGATTTGTCAAGAACTTTTTTCTAAGTTTTTTCGCAAATCTCAGCAGCTATTTTCTTCAAAGCATTCATCGCGAGTGCCTTGTTATCATACCAAAACAGGGGTTTTTTGTCAATTATAATTTATTCAAAATTTTGCACAAAGGATCACCCACTTTCCCCTTTTCTTTTGACATGATTCATCATATACCATACGACAAAAAGAAAGGGCGGCCAAAGCCGCCCTGTTCTGATTTATTTATCGGTTAATCTGCATCCAGAAGCAGACCGTATCCACCGTCATTGCGCTTATAAACCACCGCAAAAGCACCGTCCGCTTCCTCATCACGGAATGCAAAGAAGCTGTGCTCCAGCAGGTTCATCTGCAGAATGGCTTCTTCCCGGGTCATCAGCTTCATATTGAACTTCTTGGTCCGCACGATCTGGAATTCATCTTCCGGCTCATCAGGAACAAAGGAAGAGATGGCTTCCGGCTCACGGATAAAGGCATCTGTACGCAGCCGCTTTGCCAGTCTGGTCTTGTTCTTGCGGATCTGCCGTTCGATGGTGCTGACGCAGGCATCAACAGAGGCAAACATATCGGAAGTACTCTCACTGGCCCGGAAGTAGGTGTTTGCGCCGTGAACCGTAATTTCTACTTTATTACGGTTCTTCTCCACACTGAAAGCGACAAGTGCATCGGCTTCGTCTTTGAAGTAACGCTGGAGTTTCGTTACTTTCTTCTCTGCATAAGCATGGACATTTGCAGGAAGGCTGACCTTTTTTTCGGTATAACGGAAATTCATAATCGTCGCTCCTTTCTTTTGGGCAGGGAACATGTTGTTCCTTGTGCATATTATACCACAAAATATGGATTTGTCCAGCACAAAATAAGCAAAACCACCAAAGGATCACCTTTGGTGGTTCGATTTTACCTAAATATGTTTTTGGTTTTGGGAGAATCGCTCTCATTTGCCCTGCTTTCAAACGCAGAAATAGAATGTTAATTTTCTGTGTCTGCGGATTTCTTCTTTCCCAACAGCACCGACATCACAGCACGATAGACTGCTTCCGCATTTTCCTGATAGGATTTCTCCAGGCGATATGCCTGATGCTCATTGGGTACAGTGATAGTCAGGTCCATAACAGGACCGTCCATGTCGTTCAGGCCCATGTGAACCAGATACTCTCCACTTTCCAATGCTTCCAGGGAAGATCGGATATATTGGTCCCGCTTCTGCTTCTTATTATATTGTTCCACCGCAACCGTTGCCCGCTCCCGGACAGCTACAGCAATGCCGTCCCAGGTGACTTCACCGGCATCACGGCCTTTTTCGGTGATCACATACAGATCTTCACCCTGCTGCTCCAGATGGCCGGTTTCCACCATCTGCGGCACAGACATCTGCACATCAAAATAACTCAGACTATCATCCTGATAGCAGAGTTCATAAATGGTCTGGGCGGAAACAGGGGTCTGCACCAGACTCATCACATACAAAATCAGAATTTTAACATCCAGAATACTATGGATATAACCTAAATGATCCATGGAAAACCTCCTGGTAAACTTTTCTGGGCTGTTCCATTTTATCACAGGAACACCTGTTCCTGCAAGTGTTTCAGCGTTTTCCCTCTTGAGACTGGAAACCATTTCCTCTTGAAATGTCAAGAAAACTGGGGTTTAATGGGCTTGCAAGGAGGTAATTGCTATGAAAAGAAAGATTTTCCCCGTTATTGCCGCAATCATGTTAACGGCAGCTTCTGTCATTCCGACCTCTGCTGCCACGATCAACCGTCGCCCCTGTCGGCCGACTTTCCATAACTGCGGCATCTTCTGCCACTTCTGGTGTCCCAACGAGGAACAGAAACCTTCCGTTCCCGAAAAGCCCGAAACACCGGATGCTGAACAGAAGCCTTCCGTGCCCGAAACACCGGATACGGAGCAGAAGCCTTCCGTACCCGAAGCAGACACAAGCGACATGTCCAAGCTGGAGCAGGATGCTTCCAGACTGGTCAATGAACGTCGCAAAGAAAATGGTCTGAAACCTCTGACCATTTCCTCCGATCTGTCTGTGAAGGCGCGGATCAAATCCAGAGATATGCTGGAGAACAACTACTTCAACCATATCTCCCCTACTTACGGTTCTCCCTTCGATCTGATGAAGTCTTTGGGTATTACTTACCGCACGGCCGGCGAAAATATTGCCATGGGCTATAAGACTGCCGAAGCAGTAGTCAATGCCTGGATGAATTCTCCCAGTCATCGGGCAAATATTCTGTCCTCCAATTACACCTCCATGGGCATCGGCCATGTGAATGGTTATTGGACCCAGTGGTTCATCGGCTAAGAGAGAGCAAGGACGCATGTCGAAAGACATGCGTCCTTATTATTTACCGCATCAGACCTACGCAATCATAGTAGGGCTTGGAGGCAATCAATGCCTTGTTTTCCTTAAACAGGTCATGGGCCAGAGTCACCACGGCATAGTCGCATTTTGCCATGGCATCTTCCAGCGAATAGTTGGCAAAACCAGCCACATCGCCCTGGACAAAAGGCTCACAGGCCAGAACTTCATAGCCGCGGTCTTTCAGAATATGGGCAAGGGTCACAGAGGGGCTCTCACGGGTATCGTCGATATTGGGCTTGAAGCTCATTCCGAGAACAGCCACCTTGCTTCCGGGAGCAACGTCCTGACTGATGCGGTCAGCTACCCAAGCAGGCTTGCCGTCGTTGATGGTTCTGGCTTCATAAATCAGAGGGGTGATATCCTCGAATTTCTCATGGATAAACCAGGGGTCAACGGCGATGCAATGACCGCCGACACCCACACCGGGGGTATGGACATTGACTCTGGGGTGGCAGTTGGCCAGACTGATCAGCTGGAACACGTCAATACCCAGGCGGTCACAGACCTTGCTCAGCTCGTTGGCATAGGCAATGTTGATATCCCGGAAGGTATTTTCCACCAGTTTGCACATTTCGGCAGTCAGATCGTCAGTGGTACGGATGCTGCCCTTGGTGACCACAGGAGTGTATATCTCCTTGGCATACTCTGCAGCTTCAGGACAGGTAGCTCCGATGATCCGGTCATTTTCACGAAGTTCGATCAGCATTCTGCCGGGAATGATTCGTTCCGGGCAATGGGCAGTCATAAACTTTTCAGCAGGAATACCGCTGACTTCCGATACAATGGTTTCCACCAGACGGGTGGTATAGGGAGGAGAGGTAGATTCCAGCACACAGAGGTCGCCTTCCTTCAGGACGCTGCCCACAGTTCTTGCCGCAGCTTCCACAAAGCGCACATCAGAAACCCGCTTACCCTCTTCCGTATCCCGGTGGGGGGTCTGGACGCAGATGATGAACACATCTGCAGGTTCCGGCTTGGTGGTAAAGTGCAGACGTCCGGTGGCCAGTGCCTGGGTCATAGCTTCCTGCAGGCCGGGTTCTACAATATGAATATGTCCGGCATTCAGCTGCTCCACCACAGTCTCATTGATATCAAAACCGCAGACCTCATAGCCTGCCAAAGTAAAAGTCACCGCAGTGGGCAGGCCGATATAGCCACAGCCCATGATCTCGATTTTTTTCATCGGTTTTTCTCCTGTAAAAACAACATAGGGTGGAGATCGCTGATCTCCACCCTACATACTACCCTATTTCTCAAGCTTTTGCAAGCAATTCTTCCACTTTGTCTGTCTTTTCCCAAGGCAGATCCAGATCGGCACGGCCAAAATGACCGTAAGCAGCAGTCTGGGCATAGATGGGACGGCGCAGGCCGAGGGTCTCGATGATTGCAGAAGGACGCAGGTCGAAGCATCTGCTGACCAACGCACTCAGCTGCTCATCGGACATCTTACCGGTGCCGAAGGTTTCCACCAGTACAGAAACAGGCTTGGCAACACCGATGGCATAGGCCAGTTCGATCTGGCACTTCTTGGCAAGACCGGCAGCAACAATGTTCTTTGCCACATAGCGAGCCATGTAAGCAGCGCTGCGGTCCACCTTGGTGGGGTCCTTGCCGGAGAAGGCACCGCCGCCGTGGCTGGCATAGCCGCCGTAGGTATCGACGATGATCTTACGGCCGGTCAGGCCGGTATCGCCAACAGGACCGCCGATGACAAAACGGCCGGTGGGGTTCACCAGGAAGCGGGTATTGCCATCCACCAGTTCTGCGGGCAGAGTAGGCTTGATGATCTCTTCGATGACAGCTTCGCGGAGGGTCTCGATGGCAATGTCTTCGCTGTGCTGGGTGGAGATAACAACGGTATCGAACCGTTCCACCTTACCGTTTTCGTCATACTGGACGGAAACCTGACTCTTGCCGTCTGGACGGAGCCAGTTCAACTTACCGGACTTGCGGGCAGCGGACAATGCGCGGCTCAGCTCGTGGGCATATTCGATGGGCGCAGGCATCAGTACATCGGTTTCGTCACAGGCGAAGCCAAACATCATGCCCTGATCGCCGGCGCCGGTATCACCGGCCTGATCGAAGGAACTGTCAACGCCCATGGCAATATCGCCGGACTGCTCGTCAATGGCAGTCATCACAGCGCAGGTGTTGCCGTTGAAGCCGGCTTCGGGGCTGTTGTAGCCGATCTTGCACAGGGTTTCGCGGGCAACAGCGGGGATATCCACATAGCAGTTGGTAGAGATTTCACCCATGACCATCACCATACCGGTGGTGGCAGCACACTCGCAGGCAACGCGTGCCATGGGGTCTTTTGCCAGAATGGCGTCCAGAACGCCGTCAGAAATCTGGTCGCAAACTTTGTCGGGATGACCTTCGGTCACGGATTCGGATGTAAAAATTCTCTTCATGCTCATAATCAACTTTCCTTTCTCTGTCGTTGGGAAAAACAAAAGCACGCAGTCGTAATGACGGCGCGCAACCATTGCAGCTTCCCTCATCTTTCGATTTCCACCGCCGGATTTGGCACCTTGCAAATGCAGGTTGCCGGGTTTCATAGGGCCGGTCCCTCCACCTCTCTCGATAAGGCTTATTCGATTGTAAGTTCATTATATCGGGATACTTTCCGTTGTCAAGAGGTTTTTTCGATTTTTTCCTCCCAAATATTCACAAATCGTTTATGGACTTTTCCTTTCGGGTAAGATACAATGATAAAACAGTAAGGGAGGTATTCTCTTGAAGAATTTACGTAGAAATTTTGAGCGGTTTTGCTACCGTCACCATAACAAAGGCATCCCCAACCTGATGCTCTATATCGTTCTGGCGACTGCCGGTGTATATGTTCTGACCATGATCGATCCCAGCGGCATGCTGTACAGCCTGCTCCGCTTTGACCGAACTGCCATTTTACAGGGACAGGTCTGGCGGCTTCTGACTTACATCATTCTGCCGGAAGGCGGAAACATTCTGGTCACTGCCATTTCCCTGTTCTTCTATTATTACATTGGCAAAACCATGGAGCAAAGCTGGGGCACATTCCGGTTTAACCTGTTTTACTTCTCCGGTGTGCTGATTATGGACATTGCTGCACTGCTGCTGGGTGTCAACGCATCCATCGGCTCCCTGAACCTGAGTCTGCTGCTTTCCTTTGCGACGATGTTCCCCGAAAACCGCGTGTTGCTGTTCTACATCATCCCCATTAAGATGAAGTATCTGGCATGGTTCTATTTTGCCGTTCTCATTTACAACTGTTTTGTCTTCCCCATCATTTATGCGTTGTTCATGTTCTCCGCCCTGCTGAACTACTTCCTGTTCTTTGGCTCAGATATTCTCCGGGTTCTGCCGGATTTTCTCCGTCCGAAGTATGGCGGCAAGCCCTTTGGAAATTTTGCAAGAAATCAGAAGCCCAATCCCAACTGGGCAAAGCAGCATCAAACCAAGGCAAAGGCGCAGCCCACTTATCGTCACAAATGTACCGTCTGCGGCAAAACCGATGTGTCCCATCCCGATATGGACTTCCGCTACTGCTCCCGCTGCAACGGCTACTATTGCTACTGCATGGATCACATCAACGACCATGCTCATATTCAATAGTAAAAAAACCCATCCTCACGGATGCGGTTTTTGTTTATGCATTTCCTTTGGCTCTTTCTGCAGAAGCAACCATGGCTTTCTTCCACTTTCCTTTGCGGAACGCAATGAAAGACATCAATGCGCCCAGCGCCCAGGAAATCATCAAAGAAAGGAAGATAGCCTTGGGCTGACCGTTGGGAAACTCAGCTGTCCGGGTCAGATAGGCAATGCCATAGGCGATAGGAGCACGCAGACCAATGGTGGAGATCACGGAGATCCACATAGGAGTCAGCGTATCACCTGCTCCGCGCATGACACCGCCCAGAGACTGGGTGACGGACATGGCCAGATAGCCAAAGGCCAGAATGCGCATCATCCGCACCGCCAGATCGATCAGTTCATCGGTCTTGGTGAAAATGGCGAAGAGATATTTGCCGAAGAACAGCAGCACCACCGTAATGGCGGAAGCAAAGAGGAATGCCAGCAGGCTGCCCTGCTTCACGCCCTTCTTGACCCGGTCAAACTTACCGGCACCCACATTCTGACCGGTGTAGACTCCCATCGTTTCACCGAAAGTCAGGTTCGGCAGCATGGCAAAACCATCCACGCGCATGACGATGACACAGCAGGCAATGACCGTTTCACCCATGGAGTTGGTCAAAGACTGAACCACCATACCTGCCGTTGCCATGATCGCCTGCGTCACACCGGAGGGCATACCCAGCTGCAGAATACGACTGGCATGGGTTTTACTGAGTTTGAGGTTTTTTGCCTTCATGTCAAAGACATTCCGCATACGCATCAGCTTCCAGAAGCACAGCAGCGCAGAAATGGCCTGTGCCAGCACCGTAGCCAATGCCACACCGGGCACACCCATACCGAATTTCGCCACAAAGAGAATATCCATTCCCACATTCAATGCGGCAGAAACCAGCAAAAACAGCAAGGCCGTGAAAGAATCTCCCAAACCGCGCAGGATGCCTGCCAGTACATTGTAGAAAATCGTACCTGCAATGCCGTAGAAGAAAATATGCAGATAATTCGTACACCAATCAAGGATGGAAGCAGGTGTATCCAGCATTTCCAAAAACGGACGGGTGATCACATGTCCGATGACCATGGCGATTGCCGTAGCGATAAAGGCCAAAGTGATACAGTTGCCCACACTTCTGGACAATCCCTCCCGGTCACCTGCGCCATAACTCTGAGAAATGGCGATACTGGCGCCGGTGGAAACACCCACCAGCAGTGCCAAGATCAAATTCAGAATAGGCATGGCACTGCCGACAGCGGCAAGGGCATTGTCGCCTACATAGATACCGACAATAATGCTGTCCGCCGTATTATACAACTGCTGCGCCAGATTGCCCAACAGCATGGGCATGGCGAATTCCATAATTCGCTTCCAGGGCGCACCCTGGGTCATATCCCGGGCGGTAAATAAACTTCTGATGCTCACAAAAATACTCCTCTTCATGCAATTGTGCTTATTTTATCATAAAGCATCATGTTTGCAAAGCCAAAAAGAGAAGCCTTACGGCTTCTCTTTTTTGGATGATTTTACTCCACACAGACCAGACCGTTTTCTTCCACGGTGATGGTCATGCCATCCTTGACATATTCCAGGAACTCCTCACCCAGACAGTCCACAACAGGCATAGACACATCCTCCAGCCAAACATCTGCCAGAATGGCACCGGCAGCA
The DNA here is from genome assembly GCA_045589035.1 of Candidatus Avilachnospira sp. Classification (GTDB taxonomy): domain Bacteria; phylum Bacillota; class Clostridia; order Oscillospirales; family Oscillospiraceae; genus Avoscillospira. The sequence continues at coordinate 8,026 of JAZNFJ010000114.1, forward strand.
GCCAGAGAGTCAATGTGGTTGGAGAACAGCAGGCATGCAGGCTGCCGCTTCATGGAACAGGCACAGTAGAGCACCAGGCCGCCGGTGGTAGAGCCGATGGTCTGGGGCAGGCACAGGGCCTTGCCCAGCATCTGCTTGCCATAGAGATCCGGATTGTTCTGGTCGCCGCAGGTGGCCTTCTTATCACCGAACTGCAGAGCCTTCTGGAAGGATGCCAAAGTATTCAGACCGCCGTGGGAAACCAGTGCTTCTGCTTTGACGGTACCGGGGGTGATCACCCGACCTTGAAATTTCTTCATATCAATTCCCTCCCTTGGTGATCTGGACGAGAATCTCGTCATCGGTGTAATAGCGGGCGGTGGTATAGGTCCGCAGCTTGTTGGAGGAAGTGATGACCGGCATTTTGCCTGCCAGCGGATTGTTCATGTACATCAGAGGGCAGATGTAGGAAGTGATGACACCGGTAGCCTTCAGACGGGCAGCGTACTCCGTGGCTTCAAATTCCTTCAGCACCGCAGGGGCAGCCGTAAAGACCGTAGGAATGACCACTTTCTTCTTGCCGCTGGCCTTCAGACCGGCTTCCACCTTGTCCGTCCAGTCCTTCAGCTGCTGCAGGCTCATATGAGGGCAGCCCATGAAGCACAGCTTGGGCTTGGCATCCTTGTTCTTCCAGATGACGGGGTAGTTGTCATAGACCCGCTGCAGTTCTGCATCGTCGATGACGTAGACCTGTGCATCTGCCTTCACGAGAGCCATACCGCTTTCCTTTGCCTCGGGGGTCAGATTGTCAATATGATACAGGCCCACAGCACCGTTGGAAGCGGTGGCAGCACCGAAATCCTTCAGATAGGTGCAGGCGGCATCGTCCAGTTCCGTTCCCAGCCACTTATCCAGACCCACCACATAGGGCACATCCTCCATGACCTTCATACCGATGGCAGAGCCCAGCAGCTGGGCTTCGGGCTTCTTGGTGGTTTCGATCTTCACGATCCAGGATGCCTTACGGCCTTCATCGGTCAGAAGACCAAAATAAGGCACATAGCCCACCACGGAGCCCATAATGTCCACGATACCGGAATTTCGGTTGCAGCGGGCACCCAGCACAGAGTTGGCATAGACCACAGCAGAGGATTCTGCCCAGCTGAGGACTTCGCCCTTCTGGGGCTTGTTGCCCACCTGATCCAGATAGCAGGCACAGGTAAAGGCATCTTTTTCCATGAGACCCAGCTGCTGCAGTTGACCTTCATAGAAGTCCTGACGGGAGTACATGAAGTTATTGAAAATAAAGTCCATCAGGAAGTTGGAGGGCACATTCTTGTCCAGAGGTCTGGGGTCTGCCGAGAAAGGCTGCTGGGACAGATTACCGGCTTCGATCAGCTGATTCATCAGATCGTACACAGGACCCAGTGCCTTCAGACCGAAGGAAGTGACCAGATGGTTATTCTTGGAAGTCACAGGCACCATTTTTTCCGCGCCGAAGACCTCGCCGTATTTTACCAGCGTTTTCATGACCTTGGCAAGGACTTCGCCCTTACCGCCATCGAGAATCAACTGTTGTTCAGGGGTTAAAATCATGTTTCGATCCTCCTTACAGCTTCATAGCGACATCCCATGCCTGCCAGATGACAGTACGCAGGTTGCCGACCTTATTGGCATCGCCAACGAGATGAATGTGCTTACTCTTCTCTGCCAGAGGTGTAGGACGGTAGCCGGTGGAGAGAATGACACTGTCGGCAGCAATATCAAAGGTCTTGCCGTCCTTGTCGGTGACGGTGACGCAGCCGTCCTTGACTTCGTTCAGTCTGGTTTCCAGATGGACAGGCACCTTATTGGCCTTGAAGAAGTCGCGGAGGAAGCTGGTGTTGGCAAGACAGACACCCTTGGTGGTGATCAGATCGTCCTGCATTTCCACAATGGTGGGGTTTTTGCCCTGCAGATACAGTTCATAGGCAATTTCACAGCCGGTGAGGCCGCCGCCGATGATGGTGACATTTTCACCCACTTCTGCATTGCCCAGCAGGAAGTCGATGGCTTCGATGCCCTTTTCGATGCCCTTGACGGGAATCTTGATGGCCTTGGCACCGGTGGCAACCACCACTTCATCGGCATCCAGCGTCTTCACATCGGTGACTTCCGTGTTCAGCTTCACCTCGATGGGATATTTTGTCATTTCACGGCGGTACCACTGGATGAGCGCCTTGTCCTTCTCCTTGAAGGAAGGTGCGGCAGCGGCAATAAACACGCCGCCCAGTTCGCCGGACTTTTCATAGAGGGTGACCTTGTGGCCCCGCTTGGCGCAGACAAGAGCCGTCTCCATACCGCCGATGCCGCCGCCGATGACAGCGATCTTCTTGGCCTTCTTGGCGGGCTTGATGTTGTACTTCCTGGACTGCATGGTGGGCGGATTGATGGCGCAGCGGGCCAGACCCATGGTATCCGACAGATCCTGGGTGTTGGCATGACCCTTGGAAGAAGAGAAGTTGAAGCAGCCGGCATGGCAGCAGATACAAGGACGGATATCCTCCAGACGGTCTTCGATCAGCTTGGTGATCCACTGGGGATCGGCCAGGAACTGACGAGCCACGCCCATACCGTCAATGCGGCCTTCGGCAATGGCCTGGGCAGCCACTTCCGGCTCCATACGACCGGCGCAGATGACGGGAATATCCACAAATTTCTTGATATGTGCCACATCTTCCAGATTGCAGTTCTGGGGCATGTACATAGGTGGATGAGCCCAGTACCAGCTGTCGTATGTACCGTTATCGGCATTGAGCATATCGTAGCCGGCATCCTGCAGATACTTGGCAGCCTTTTCGGATTCTGCCATATTGCGGCCCACTTCCACATACTCCTCGCCGGGTACGGCGCCTTCCCGGAATCCCTTGACCTTGGACTCCACGGAGTAACGCAGAGAAACAGGGAAATCCTTGCCGCAGACTTCCTTAATGGCCTTGACCACTTCCACAGGGAAACGGAAACGGTTTTCAAAGCTGCCGCCGTACTCGTCGGTACGCTTGTTGGTCCATTCCATGGTGAACTGGTCCAGCAGATAGCCTTCATGGACTGCATGGATCTCCACACCGTCAACGCCTGCATCCTTACACAGCTTTGCCGTCTTGGCAAAGGCCTCGATGATCTCGTGGATCTGCTCCTTGGTCATCTCGGGGGTAGTGATCTCCGGATCCCAGCGGGAAGGCAGGGGGCTGGGGCTTGCCAGTTCATGATTGGTATCCAGAACAGGCTTCAGCAGCGCTCTGGTAAACTTATTTTTATGCATGGGAGCAATCAGTTCCGTAATGGCCCAGCTTCTGCCCATACCGGCCGTCAACTGGATAAACAGCTTGGCACCGGTCTTATGGATCTCGTCCATAAACTCCTTCAGATCCTCAAACATCTTGGGATTCTGCCACAGCCACTTGCCCCAGAAGGTATCCCGCAGGGGTGCGATGCCGGGGATGATCAGACCCACATTGTTCTGGGCACGCTCCAGAAACAGCTTCGCGGCCTCTTTATCGAACTTACAGCCGGTCAGTTCAAACCAACCAAAGAGGGATGTGCCGCCCATGGGGCACATAACAATGCGGTTTTTGATCTCCACATTGCCCACTTTCCAGGGGGTAAATAAGGCTTCGTATTTTTGATCCATAGGAAACGACCTCCTTTTTTCTTCTATTATACAGTAAAGAAATAAATTTTACAAGAACCAGCAAAAAGACTTGACTTCTTCTCCAAAACCGCAGACAATGAGTAACTGAAGGAGGGTATCCCATGACTGAAACAAGACTTTACCGCAGTCCTCTTGGGGAGATTCTTCTGGCTGCAGAAAACAATTCCATCACCGGCTGCTGGTTTGTGGGACAGAAGCACTTCCCCGCCCATCTGCCTGCTGCAATCAGTGATTCGCCTGTACTTTTGCAGGCAGAGCATTGGCTGGATGTTTATTTTTCCGGGCAAGACCCTGATTTCCTTCCACCCCTTGCCCCAAAGGGGACGGTTTTTCAGTTTCGTGTCTGGAGCGAGCTGTCCAAAATCCCTTACGGAATGACCGTTACCTATGGGCAGCTGCTGCCGGGCAACGCCAGAGCCGTGGGTAACGCCGTGGGGCGAAACCCCATTTCCCTGTTCATTCCCTGCCACCGGGTAGTGGGACAAAACGGCAGTCTGACCGGTTATGCCGGCGGATTGGAGCGAAAACAATTCTTACTGAAACTGGAGCAATCCCAACCATGAAACACACCGTAAAATCTGCCCTGCTGGATACCCTTCCTGTCCTTTCCGGCTATCTGGTTCTGGGCATCGGCTTTGGCTTTTTGATCAAATCTTCGGGATTCGGCATCCTACATGCCTTTCTGATGAGCCTTTGCATCTATGCAGGTTCCATGCAGTATGTGGCCGTGGGACTGTTCACCGGTGGAGCCTCCCTCCTCACCGTGGCAGTCACCACCCTGATGGTCAATGCCAGACATCTGTTCTACGGCATTTCTATGCTGGACACCTATAAGCAAGTCGGCAATCGGAAACCCTACCTCATTTTCGCTCTGACCGATGAAACCTATTCTCTGGTCTGCGGCAGCGCACCGCACATTCCGGAAAGCCAGAAAAACAAGTATTATCTGCTGGTTTCGCTGCTGGATCACTGCTATTGGGTGGCAGGCTCTGTGCTTGGAGCCACCGCAGGCACGCTGCTGCAGTTCAACACAGAAGGTGTGGGGTTTGCCATGACGGCTTTGTTTTTGACCGTTCTGGTGGAGCAATGGCTCTCCAACAAAGACCATATCCCCGCTATCATCGGTCTGGCTGCTTCCATCATCTGCCTGCTGATCTTCGGCAGCGGCAATTTCCTCATTCCCGCCATGGCTCTGATTGCCCTGTTCCTCTGCCTGAGAAAGGAGGAGCCTTGCCATGCATGATTATAAAGTTTGGATCTCCATCGCCATCATCGCATTGGTCACAGCCATGCTGCGGTTTCTCCCCTTTCTGATTTTTACAAAGGGAACGACACCTAAATTCATTGATAAACTCAGCAAAACCTTACCTTTCGCCATTATGGCTATGCTGGTGGTCTACTGTCTGAAGGACATTCGCTTCTCTGCCCTTGCCGACTTCCTGCCGGAAATCATCGCCTGCGGTGTGGTGGGTCTGCTGCACATCTGGAAGCGCAATACCCTTCTGAGCATCCTCTGCGGCACAGTCTGCTATATGCTGCTGGTACAGCTGGTATTCTGAGCAAGCGAAAACCCCGCTCCCAACGGAACGGGGTTTTTATTATCTCTGTTTGAAGTAATCTCTGGGAGATACGCCGTAGATACGGACAAATTTCTTATAAAAATGGGAATATGTATTGAAACCGGACTGAAAAGAGGCATCCTCCAGACCAACTCCCTGCTTCACCAACCGAATCACATTCTGGAGCCGCTGACGGATGATATAAGCCGTCACAGACATACCCATCCGGGCAGGGAACTTTGCCGACAGATGATAACGACTGACAAACAACTCTTCCTCCAACCGCCTGTAAGTCAAATCCTCATTGAGATGTGCATGGATAAACTTACAGATTTCCAAGACAACCTCATCATCTCGAAGCGCAGACAATACTCCGGGGGTTTTATTCTCTTGCATACACTTCTCCTTTCTGAGAGGAGGCAGTCTACCCCCCCAAAAAAAATTTTTAGTTGTCCTAAAAATTTTTTAACTCCTTATTTTATGTAGAAAAAAACGCTTTTTAAAGTTTTTTCACATCTTTCCAGTAATATACCCTATTCATTTAGGTTTTAGAATTGCCTATTTGCATGAAAGCCATTTCCATTTTTCAGAATATCATACAAACAAATATTACGCAGGTGCGTATATTCATTTGCGTAATCTGCCATACCATATTCTTGAGGTGAAGTTTATGAGCGTCAAGGATATGGTTGCAATGCGTTTTGCGGAACTTTGCAGAGAGAAAAATATCAAAATCAACGAGTTAGCTTACCGCTCCGGTGTCACGCCCTCCACTGCCTACAGCATGATGGACGAACGTCGCAGAGATGTATCCATCGTCACCATCAAGAAGTTCTGTGACGGTCTGGATATTACCCTTGGAGAATTTTTCTCCACTGCCGGTTTTGACCAGTTGGAGCAAGAGATCGTGTAGAAAAACAAAAAAGACGCCTTTCGGCGTCTTTTTTGTTTGGTGGACCTGAGGAGATTCGAACTCCCGACCCCTACAATGCGAATGTAGTGCGCTCCCAGCTGCGCTACAGGCCCATACAAATCCGGCCATGCAGATCCTGCATGGCCGGCTGTTTATTATTCGTCTTCCAGTTCGTCGGCGTCAAACTCCAGCTCTTCGCCGCAGTCGGGGCACTCGATGGAACCGGCTTCCAGCATTTCCTCATCCAGATTGATGACGGTGTTGCAGACAGGGCACTTGATTTCGTAGATGACTTCGTCATCATAGTCGTAATCGTCGTCCTCGTCTTCGTAGTCGTCATCGTCCTCTTCGTCCAGGAGATATTCTTCGATGGCGTCCAGATCTTCTTCCACAGAATCCAGTTCGTCGCAAACAGCATCCACGACATCTTCCACATCGCTGACAGTCAGTGCCATATCATCGAGAATGTCGATAATGGCCTTGAACAGCTTGCCCTCTTTGGTTTCGGTGTCGATTTCCATGCCTTCCATCAGGCCCTTGAGATAAGCAGTTCTTTCGGTGAGTGTCATAACTAGTTCTCCTTTCAAAAAAAGGTCAGAGCATTAGCCCTTTGCACGACCCATGTATTCGCCGGTACGGGTATCGATGCTGATCTTGTCGCCCTCGTTGATGAACAGAGGAACCTTGATCTCAGCGCCGGTTTCAGTAACAGCAGGCTTGGTGACGTTGGTAGCGGTATCTCCCTTGACACCGGGTTCGGTCTTAGCGATGACCAGGTCAACAAAGTTGGGAGCTTCCACACCGAAGACATTGCCCTTGTAGGACAGAACGGTGCAGGTATCGTTTTCCTTGACGAACTTAAAGCTGTCGTCCAGAGTGGATTCGTCAATGGGAATCATTTCGAAGGTCTCGCTGTCCATGAAGTAGTACAGGTTGCCGTCGTTGTAGGAGTACTCCATCTTCTTTCTTTCCACAAAAGCGGTGGGGTACTTGTCGCTGGGGTTGAAGGTGGTTTCAGTGACACCGCCGGTGATGACGTTTCTCATCTTAACACGGACGAATGCAGCACCCTTACCGGGCTTCACGTGCTGGAACTCCACGATCTGCATGACCTTACCATCCATTTCGAAGGTAACGCCATTTCTGAAATCACTAACAGAAATCATAATAAATCCTCCTAAGATTGCCTGCGGAGCAGACTCTTTTAAAATACAAAATTTCCATACCGATTATACAGTAGATACGGCACATTTTCAAGAGGAATTTCCATGTTTCCTCAAATAATCCGCAAATTTTTCGGGCTTTCCGTGATATCCACGCAGCCGTCGGCAGTAATGACCACCACATCCTCGATCCGCACACCGAATTTGCCCGGCAGATAGATGCCCGGTTCGGCAGAACAGACCGCCCCTGCAGGCAGGGGTTTTTCATTGGAGGGAGAACAGTTTGGGGCTTCGTGGATCTCCAGGCCCAGACTGTGACCATAGCCGTGACCGAAATAATTGCCGTAGCCTGCCGCTTCGATGACCGATCTGGCAGCCCCATCCACTTCCCTGCCGGTCACACCGGCTCTGGTGGCGGCAATACCTGCGGTCTGCGCCTGCAGGACGATATCATAGACCTTTGCCATTTCCTCAGACACAAAGCCCAAACCCACAGTTCTGGTCATATCGGAGCAGTAGCCATCCAGCTTACAGCCGAAATCCATGGTGATAAAATCGCCATACTGCAGCTTTCTGTCACCGGGGACACCGTGGGGCAGGCTGGTATTGGGACCGGATACCACAATGGGCGGGAAGGACAGTCCGTCAGCGCCGTTGCGGTAAAGCCTGTAGATCAGTTCCGCTGCCAGTTCTTTTTCCGTCATGCCGGGACGGATGACGGAAAGAATTTCTTCAAAGGTGCGGTCAGCAATTTTCTGCGCTTTCCGCATTTTTTCCACTTCCCAGTCCTCTTTTACATGGCGGAAAGCGGTGATTTTTTCCTGAAAGGGCAGCAGCTTGGCGTGGAGCTTCTCTTCATAGCGAAGAAACGCTCCATGGGTCAGATCCTCTTCCTCCACGCCAAGG
>JAZNFJ010000115.1:0-3159 GCA_045589035.1 Candidatus Avilachnospira sp.
TGTTCACTCATGATAATGTCCTCCTAATGTGTTATTTGGTCCGTAAGCTGGCAGGCTCACCGCCATTTTAACACATTAGGATTCTTTTCATCGCTTAAGCTCTTTTGAACCACGCGACTATCGCGTGGTTTTCGTATACAATAAAAAACAGCAGCCATTTGGCTGCTGTTTTTGCATTTAAAAGAAGCTGGTAATAAAAATTTCCAATCCGATGAAGATGAGGATGGCGCCGCCCAGAATACCGGCTTTGCCTGCCAGCTTGGTACCGGCTTTTTTGCCGATGGCAAGACCCATAAAGCAGATGATAAAAGTCACGGCGGCAATGAGCAGTACAGCGATCATAGCGGAAAACAGATCGTAGTCGGCAATGGTGAAGCCAACGGAAAGGGCATCGATGGAAGTGGCCACACCCTGCAGCAGCAATGCGGAGAGGGTCAGTTGATGGCAGACAAATTCCTCGTCCTTGTTGCGGATGCCTTCCAGCAGCATTTTGCCGCCAATGTAGCCCAGCAGAAGCAGGGCGATCCACGGGATCAGCACCTCAAAAGAGCGGAAATACTGCACGATGGTATGTACGCAGATCCAGCCGATCATGGGCATCAGACCCTGGAAGATGGCAAAAACCATGGCAATGCCGCACATTTTTCTGCCTTTCATACAGGGCTCGTTAAGACCGTTGGCCAGAGAAACGGAAAAGGCATCCATGGCAAGACCGATGCCAAGCAGGATGCTCTGAAAAATCAGACGAAAACCGAAATCCATAAAAATTCCTCACGATCCAAGATCTGTTCACGGGAGGAAATTATATGGAAAATGTGGTAAAAAGTCAAGAAAAACTGGGGACCTACTGTGATTTTTTAAAGTAGGAACTGGGTGACTGCCCAAAGTGCTGCTTAAAGACTTTGTAAAAATGGGAGTAAGTGTTGAAGCCCGCGGCGGAAGAAGCCTCAATGATCCCCATACCATGGTTGACCAGACAGATGGTGCGCATCAGTCGTTTGGTGATGACATACTCCGTCAAAGGCAGTCCTGTCTGTTTCAAAAACTTAGGCCCAAGCAGATAATTGCTGACGAAAAACAGCTTTTGCAGATGTTCATGAGTCAGATCTTCTGCCAGATGATCGTTGATGTAACTGCAGATTTCCGTGATGCGCTCGTCCTGCTCACCCCGTTGTGGAAGGCTGTTTTTTTGTTTTTCCAATTGCTGCAGAATCAGTAATATATGTGCAAACAAAGTCTGTTGGTGACATTCCTGAATGGGATTTTCTTCGTGGAAGGTACCTTTCAGCTCCTCAAGAAGTGCAGCGAGATTGGTGGATTGATAGTTTTTGGACGGGAACCATTTGTTCTGTTGAAATAGGTTTTTTATGAGATTGACCACATCCTGATTAGGGAAGAGGGAAAACAGGTCGTGGAGATGTATGGTCAGACTGTCGTGGTAGCCACCGTGGAGCAGATGGAAATTCCGCAGATCCTCCGGATGGATCAGCATGATGGTACCGTCTGTCAAAGGATAGGGGACACCTTCGATGGTACAGACCCCTTGACCTTGGAAAATGATTGTGATATTAAAGCTTTCCTCGTAGTAGTGTTTCGGAATGGTAGGATGCGGGCCACTGGGCTCGCAGATACGAACAAGAGAAAATACAGTGCCTTGAGATACCGTGCGGGACAAAAGGATTCCTCCTTTTACGATGGGTTTTTCTTATTATACATGAACGGAGAAGAAAAGAATATTTCCAAATAAATGAAAAATATTCTCTATTTGTCGAAAAAATGCAAGATAAGTGCGGAAATGACAACAGACAGGAAATCTTGACTTTTCCATGACCGCATATTACAATATCGAAACTAAAACAAAGGAGTTTTGGCTGTGTTTTTTCGCAAAAAGGTTCTGCCGTGGCTGATGTTGGCTTTAGGCGGTGCGATTCAGGCTTTCGGACTGTACAATATCCATGCCCTTGCCAATGTGACTGAAGGCGGAGTGCTGGGTGCAACGTTGCTGCTGCAGCACTGGTTTGGCTGGTCTCCTGCGGTGTCAGGCTTTGTACTGAATTTGATTTGCTATGCCATTGGACTGTTTGTCCTTGGCTGGCGGTTTATTATCTATTCCGCCGTGGCAGGTCTGGCTTTTTCCGGCACCTATGCCATCTGTGAACTGTGGCCGCCTCTTTGGCCGCAGCTGGCGGATATGCCCTTCTGGGCAGCCACCATCGGTGCATTCTTTGTGGGCGGTGGCGGCGGTTTGTCCATCCGCTTTGGCGGCGCTCCCGGCGGTGACGATGCCCTCGGCATGAGTGTCCGAAAACTAACGGGCATGAAATTGCCCACATTCTATCTTATCAGCGACCTGACGGTTCTGCTTCTGTCCACCAGTTATATCCCCTGGGAGAGAATGCTGTTCTCTCTGTACACGGTGGTGCTGTCCGGACAGGTGGTTGGATGGGTCACATACGAAAAGAAGACAGAAAAAAACGCCGGCTGAGCCGGCGTTTTTGGATTTCTTACAGGTTGTAGTACCGATCGAATTCGGCAGGATGGGGGATCTTGGACAGTTCTGCACACTCGGCGCGCTTGGTGGCAATAAAGTTCTTCAGCAGAGCTTCGGGGAAGACACCGCCGGCGGTCAGGTAGTCGTGATCGGCTTCCAGCGCATCCAGAGCGGCATCCAGAGAAGTGGGCAGATGGCTCAGCTTTGCCTTTTCCTCGTCGGAGAGGAGATACAGGTTCATATCGTAGGGACCCCAGCCGTTTTCGTGGGGATCGATCTGGTTCTTGATGCCGTCCAGACCTGCCATGAGGATGGCTGCGTAGCACAGATAGGGATTGCAGGTGGCATCGGGGTTCCGCAGTTCGAAGCGGCGGAGATTGGGGGTCTTGGCATAAGCGGGGATACGGATAACGGCGGACCGGTTGGAGGTTGCGTAACCGACGGTCACGGGAGCCTCGAAACCGGGCACCAGACGCTTGAAGGAGTTGGTGCTGGGGTTGGTCAGAGCGCACAGAGAGTTGATGTGCTTCAGCAGACCGCCCATGAACCAGTGGGCTTCCTTGCTCAGGGGGGAATAGCCGTCATCATCGGAGAAGACAGGCTCGCCGTCCTTCAGCAGGAGAATATGCACATGCATACCGCTGCCGGCTTCGCCGTAAACAGGCTTG
>JAZNFJ010000116.1:0-11523 GCA_045589035.1 Candidatus Avilachnospira sp.
CAATGGTATTGAAACTTGAATAGTCATCCGCCCCGGCCAAATATTTGACCGGGTCGTTTCGGTATTATGTTGTTACACTTGTACCGATATCCGTTAAAAGGCCTTTCAGTTCCGGATAGGGCATAGAGTATCTCTGACTCAGATAGCGCAGAGATGCACCCAGTTCTCCATCAGGTCCACCATATTGGCTGATGATGATAGATGCCAGTTTGGGGTCAGTATTGGCGATTTTGACGGGATACTGAAGCTTTTTATCATAAATAAACATATATTAGCCCTCCATATTGGCATCGTAATCCCACGGCCAGGGATTTTCCAGCCATTCGTACCGTCCGGTCAATGCAGCACCCAACTGGGTCGTAGAGCCGCGTTTCTGCTCGTATTGTTTTAATGCATCCGCATACTGCTCTACATACTGATTGAACAGATCGGTAGCATCCTGGTCCTCAGAATGGGTATCCAGATACAAGCCAAGTTCTGAAACGGCAAAGTTCAAAGCCTGCAAACGGTGCAGGGGAGTATTGCTCTTTTCTTTCTGGTTAACCATACCCATAAAGGGAAGATCCAGTCCCGGATACATGGTACCGCGGACCATGCCCATGGGCGCCTGATATGTCTGTGCATCTTCCTGCTGAAAAGGCACATAGGGATTTGCAAGGGGGGCACATGCAGGCAATGCGCCCTGTGCATCCGTGCAATTCTGTGCCGGAGTCTGATGATTTGAGTTCAAAACGGTTCCTCCTTTTGAACGATTGATTTGGCTGCCAATTCATCCTATGTACCTTTGACAGAATTGTGTATCATTCGACACTTCTCTTATGGAGATATTCGTGCTATAATCATCATAAATGACAGGGAAGGCTTCATATGTTTCATCTGAGGAGATGGTATAATGAGGCATTCTGAAAGGCTTGGAATTGGCGGAATTGTGATACTTTCCGCTTTCTGCCTGTTGATTTTTGGAGCAGTACGATACAACCTGTCTGTGGCATCCGCAGTGATCTCTCAACTCCCTCAGACGGTCATCATTGATGCAGGTCATGGTGGAGAAGACGGTGGTACCACGGGCGTAACGGGCGCATCTGAGAGCATGCTGAACCTGGAAATTTCTCTCCGGCTGGAACAGATCATGCGCTATTGCGGCATAAACACAGTTATGGTTCGCACGGAAGATACTGCCATTTACTCAGACGGCTGCGAAACATACTCTGAAAAGAAGGTTTCCGATCTGAAAAACCGCGTGGCCATGGCTGATCGGATCATGCCCGCTATGCTGATCAGTATCCACCAAAACCACTTTCCCCAAGAGCAGTTTGCGGGACCTCAGGTTTTTTACGCAAAAACAGATGGAAGCAGAAGTATGGCGCAGCTGACACAAACAACATTGGAAACGACGCTCAAACCTGCATCAAAGCGGCCGTGTAAAGCCGCGCAGTCTGTCTATCTGATGGACAAGATCCAGTGCCCTGGCATTCTGGTAGAGTGCGGTTTTCTGTCCAACAGCAGGGAAGAAGCGCTTCTGCAGCAGCCGGATTACCAAAAGAAACTCATTTGTGCCATAACAGGTGCATTTGTGCAATACGCAGCAAAGGGTGAACAGGATATTGAAATCTAAAACCGTATTTTATTGCACTTCCTGTGGAAACGAAACGCCGCGCTGGCAGGGAAAATGCCCTGCCTGCGGCGAGTGGAATACCATTGTGGAACAGGAACAGCCCACAGTTAGAATCGGAAAAACAGCTGTTGGAAAAGGGGAGAAGCGAACCCCAAAAACTTTAAAAGAAGTAGATTGCGACAGTGAAGTTCGCTTTGCCACCGGACTGGGAGAACTGGACCGGGTTCTTGGCGGCGGTGCTGTAAAGGGTTCGCTGGTGCTGGTTGGCGGTGCCCCCGGTATCGGTAAATCCACACTGCTTCTGCAGATCTGTTCTGAACTTGGAAAATCGCAGAAAGTGCTGTATGTTTCCGGCGAGGAAAGTGAAACCCAGATCAAACTTCGTGCAAATCGCCTGGGTGTAACAACGGAAAACCTCTTTTTGCTTTCTGAAACCGATCTTTCCGTCCTTCTGGAAGCTGCCAACGATCTGAAACCGGATATTCTGATCGCCGACTCAATTCAGACACTCTACAGCGGTGACAATTCCTCTTCCCCCGGCAGCATTTCGCAGGTAAAAGACTGCACCATGGCTTTGATGCAGCTGGCTAAGTCTGCTGGCATCACTGTCTTTGTGGTCGGTCATGTAAACAAAGAAGGTTCCATTGCAGGTCCGAAAGTGCTGGAACACATGGTGGACTGTGTGATGTACTTTGAAGGTGAAAGTGAGCACAACTACCGTATTCTCCGTGCTGCCAAGAACCGTTTTGGCTCAACCAACGAGATTGGTGTTTTTGAAATGGCGGATACCGGTCTGCGGGAAGTTCCTAATCCTTCTGAAATGTTATTGGATGGCCGTCCCACCCATGCACCCGGCACTTGTGTCGCCTGCGTCATGGAGGGTACCCGCCCTGTTCTGGCGGAAGTACAGGTTCTGGCAGCCAGATCCTCACTGAACGTGCCCAGACGGACCACAGATGGTTTTGATTACAACCGTGCAGTCCTTCTGATGGCCGTTCTGGAAAAAAGGGGAGGGCTGAACCTCAGTTCCAATGATATATATATCAATGTTATTGGCGGTCTGCACCTCAACGAGCCTGCTGCCGATCTCCCTGTGGTACTTGCAGCTGCCTCCAGTTACCGGGATAAGATATTTGACAGCAATACCGCTGCCATTGGTGAAGTCGGGCTGACAGGGGAGATCCGTGCCGTTTCCAACCTGTCCCAGAGATTGTCCGAAGTACACAGATTGGGCTTCAATAGATGCATCATTCCCAAGCAGGGGACAGCCGGCATCGTGCCTCCCAAGGGTTTGGAGTTGATCCGTGTTCGCAACATTCGAGAGGCAATCGAGTTTGTTCTATAACATAAACACACCATTATTCTAACATTTTAGGAATAATGGTGTGTTCTGTTTATTTGTTGATTTTGATTTTAGAGATGGGATTGGCCTCTGATGCGATCTTCAATTCAGTATTTTCAATATGCGTATAGATCTGGGTGGTATTAAGATTTTCGTGTCCAAGAACTTCCTGAACAGTTTTGACATCTACGCCATTGGAAAGCATAAGGGTAGCAGCTGTGTGACGCAGTTTATGAGCGGAAAACTGTGTTGCATCCAAGCCTGCGGCCAATAAATGCTTTTTGACCAGCCGATGTACCGCAGAAATGCTAATGCGATTTTTGTCACGAGAGCCAAATAACGCACGATTATCCGTCAAAACCATGCGATTTCTCTGCAAAAGATAGGAATCTATGGCTTTTTTGCAGGCAGAACCCATATAGACAATCCGCTCTTTATTGCCTTTACCGACCACACGAATTCGATCGTCATAGACATCACTGATATTCAAACCGACTAACTCGGCACGACGAATGCCGCAATTAAGAAAAATCATTAAGATCGCAAAATCACGAACGGCATTAGGACCTTGGACAGACTCCAGCAATCGTCTGGATTCTTCCAACGTCAGATATTTCGGTAAAGATTTACGGATTTTGGGAAATTCAAAATCCTGTACCGGATTATCCGTCAGTTGTTTTGTTCTGACCGTCAGATATTTATAGAAGGACTTAATGGCAGACAGTTTCCTGGCACGGGCGGCATTGCCAATCCCGGCTTCAGCAGATTGAGAATCTTCAAATTTGATTCGATCATTCGCCAAGTAGGATAGAAAATCGAATATATCCGAAACGGTAATAGATTTAATAAAGTCCAGATCAACCTGTTTAATTGGAATCGTTTCAAAATCCGTATTATAGGGCATTTCGTTTTTAACCAGTACCATAAAGCGAAGAAACATCCGAAGATCCAGATAGTATTCCTGAATGGTTTTGGAAGATTGACCTTTGATCGTTTCGTGGTAAGTCAGAAAATCCCGGAGGATCTGAGGGCAGTCATATTTTCGCTCCATAAAGCACACCTCGCGCCATTTGATGGTTCTATTATAGCACACCTATACCGCGAACGCAACAAAATTTTTATTTTGTTGCGTTGGTTTCATTCTAAGCTAACCGGAGGGCAGATATCCATCATCCTTCCCTCCGGTTAGCTTTTGGAATTAAAACACTTTATGAATGGTGCATTCTGACACATCCCGGATAAACGCACGGAATTCTTCCGCCGTTCCGCCGGTCAGTTTTCTTTTATCGTATACCTGTGCATGGCTGTTACTAAAGATAAATACAAAGTATTCTTTTGTTTCCGCCAACGAAACAATGTTATTGTAATGAAATTCAGATGTACCAGCTTCCGTTACTGAGCGATAACCATCAGCAGTAAACACAGTTTCTGCACTCTTCAGCTGCGGCAGCATTCGTTTCCACGCAAAATACCCATTGATTGCATCTTCTTTCATCAATGCAACAAAAACGATAACGACCAGCAGCCATGTGATGACAGTTTTTAAATTCACCTCAAAATGCTCGTTTCCAAACGGTAAACTAAGCAGTAATCCCAGTACAACTACAATCCAACCAAGAACATGCGATCGACGGCTATGCTTTTTTCGAACGGTCTTACGAAGCGCCAATGCCATGGCTGTCATCGCTTCGTGATTATATGCAGTCACGAATTTAAACTCCATTTATATGTACCTCCCCTTTCCAACTATAATACCTATGTTTTTTATAGCATGCAATAAGAAATATTGCAATGAAATTATCCTTTACAAGATAGCAGAAAAACAATAAAATATATCCATAGCAAATAGAAATTTCCCGAGGTGTATGATTATGGAGAACAAAGTAAAACGTATTGGCGTATTGACCAGCGGCGGCGATGCTCCCGGCATGAACGCTGCCATCCGCGGTGTTGTCAGAGCCTGCCTTTATCGCGGCATTGAATGCATTGGTATTCGCCGAGGTTATAACGGTCTGATTACCGGCGATATCGAGCGCATGACCACCACCAATGTCAGCCACACCATCAACCGCGGCGGTACTATTCTCTACACTGCCAGAAGCGACGAATTCCGCACCCAGGCCGGACAGGAAAAAGCTGCTGCTACCTGCAAACTGCTTGGCTTGGACGGCATCGTAGCCATCGGCGGCGACGGCACTTTCAGAGGCCTTCAGGCCCTTGCTAAGCACGGTATTAAGGTCGTAGGTATCCCTGCCACCATCGACAATGATATCGTCTGTACAGACTATACAATCGGCTTTGATACCGCTTCCAATACCGCAATCGACGCCATTGACCGTCTTCGCGACACCATGCAGTCCCATGAACGGTGTTCTGTTGTTGAGGTTATGGGACGAAACGCCGGACATCTGGCTCTCTATGTCGGTCTGGCAGTTGGCGCTACCGCTGTTCTGATGCCCGAGGTTCCCGTGGATTTCGAGCGGGATGTCGCAGAGAAAATCCGCCGTTCCCGCCTCAGTGGCAAGACTCATTATATGATTGTTGTGGCGGAAGGTGCCGGCAGTGCCATCGAGATCGGCAGACAGATCGAGGAAAGTGTTGCGCTCAGCCCCCGTGTCACCATTCTGGGTCATATCCAGCGCGGTGGTACTCCTACTGCCCGCGACCGTGTTATGGCGACCCGTATGGGCTATCAGGCGGTGGAAGTTCTATCCGCAGGAAAATCCAATCGCGTCATCTGCTCCAGCAACGGCACCATGATCGATGTGGACATTGAAGAAGGTCTTTCTATGAAGCGCGGTCTGAATATGCAGCAGCTGGAAGCACTGAATGCTATGACCGGTCTTTGATTCTCCCGTAAAGGTATTATTATGGAAAAAATCATAAAGTCCATGTATCAGCTGCTTTCCTCCGGATCCGATATTGTCCTGGTTACAGTTACTGCCGCCACCGGAGCAACGCCAAGAGGTGCCGGTGCCAGAATGCTGGTAAATGAAGACGGACGGACCTGCGGTACCATTGGCGGTGGTGCTGTGGAATATCGCGCCATCTGCATCGCACAGGATGTTCTGAAAACAAAGATTTCAGAACACCGAAACTTCTCCCTGACCAGGGATGATGTGCAAAATCTGGGCATGATTTGCGGCGGCGCTGTGGAAGTATTTTTTCACTATCTTTCCTCTGATGATAACGATTGTGTAAATCTTGCAAAAGAAGCAGATAGCCGCTTTTCTAACAGAGAAAATTTATGGCTTGTATCCGATCTCTCCAGCGGAGGAAAGCTGATGTTGTGCGGTAAAGACGATGCCCCTTCCCTGCTGCTTCCCTACCTGACAGCAAAGGCAAAACGTATCAATCTGGATGGTCGTGATCTGTTCATCGAGCAAATCAGTTCCTCCAGCCGTGTATACATATTTGGCGGCGGCCATGTTGCACAGGCATTGGTGCCTCTTCTTTCTGGTATCGGTTTCCGGTGCGTGGTAATGGATGATCGCCCGGAGTTCGCAAATCCCAAACTATTCCCTACTGCTGATCAGGTTTTATTGATTGATTTTACAAGAATTTCAGATTTTGTTTCCATAAACAGCGATGATTATGCCTGTGTTATGACACGCGGACACGCATACGATACCTTAGTACAGGCACAGCTGCTGCGCGCACTCCCCTGCTATATCGGTGTAATTGGCAGTGCAGCAAAAGCGGCAGGTGTCAGAAAAGCACTTATTGAAGAACATCACTTCTCTGACAGCGATGTGGATCGAATTACAACTCCGATCGGTCTGAAAATCGGAGCGGAAACACCGGAAGAAATTGCAGTATCTATTGCTGCACAAATGATATCCGTACGGGCAAACAATGCAAAATAAATAGAAAAAACCTCTTGAGATGTGTTTCTCAAGAGGTTCTTTTATGCCTTGGGATGGTATTTATGGTATACAGATTTCAAATTGTGCTTCACCAGCTGTGCGTAAACCTGCGTGGAGGAAATATCGCTGTGACCAAGCATTTCCTGAATGGAACGAAGATCTGCACCATTTTCCAGCAAATGTGCCGCGAAACTATGCCGCAGTGTATGCGGTGTAATGTCCTTATCAATCTGAGCTTTTTCCTGATAGTATTTGATAATCTTCCAGAAGCCCTGTCTGGACATTCTCTCGCCGGAAACATTCACAAACAGAGAATCTTCATCGGTGTCAGCCACCATTTTGGGGCGAACATCCGTCATGTAATCAGAAAGCGCCTTGATTGCGGCAGGATACAAAGGAATAATACGGGTCTTTTCATCTGCGCCGCACTTCACAAAGCCGCCAAGTATGTTCACATCAGAAACATCCAGATTGATCAGCTCACTGACTCGAATACCGGTCGCATAGAGAAGTTCCAGCATCGCCTTATCGCGATAACCTTTGAGATCGGTACATTTCGGCTGCTCCAGCAAAAGTTCCACCTCTTTGCCGGTCAGAATCTGTGGAAGCTTCTTCTCTGCCTTCTCGACATGAATTCCCACAACGGGGTTTACATCCTTCATTCCCTGATTGACAGCATAGGTATACAAGCTCTTCATGGAAGCAAGACATCTGGAAATCGTGGCAGCAGATTTACCCTTGTTCTGCATATGACCAACATAGCCGTTAACAGCGTTCTGATCTGCATCCACAACCTCGATATTCAATTCCTGTAGATATGCAGCATACTGCCGCAGATCCCGCATATAAGAAGATACCGTATTCTCAGATGAATGCTTCACCTGAATGAGGTACTCCTCATAGGCCTCCAAGATTTGAATCATAACATTATCCTCACAGATTAGTAGGGACTCTTGTACCAAAGTAAGCGGCACAGCCCGTAAAACACAGGCAGCAGAAAGACATTACGCAGCACAATATCCCAGAATGGCACCCCCAGCGTGCTAAACGCACCAAAGGAGTATGATAACAGGCAGCCTTTAAAAAAGAACAAAACAGGAAACAGCCTGTCCTTATACGGCAGAAAATAAAATACGGCAGCAAGCAGCATCGGTATAAGATGAAACCAAAGTTCCGGAAAAAAGCCGGCAGAAGATGCACGACTCAGCACAGAACAGTAGGTCAAAAGCCACAGCCGATCAGACTGAAGCATACATCGAAGCAGAAATATTCCACATATTGTGCCAATAAGAAAGAAACTAAAAAACAAAGCACAAAATACAGAATTCTTGCAAAATGAAAACCGCATGATAATTACACCCCTTCTCAGCTTACGAATGCCAAGAGGAATAAATAACCATAACAGAATTCATGCTCTATATTATTTCTACCGGATAAAAATTATCAAGTGATGATAATATATAGCAAATCTGCGTAAATTTCAAGGAAAATTAGCAAATTCGTAAATTTTTGTCAATTATGCCAAAATATTATGTAAATTGCATTATGTTAACTGTGTAACTATTTGTAACCTTTGTCGCGCTATCTCTTCCCTGTCACACCATATATAGTATCTGCTGCACTTTTGATTTGCAAATATTGATTTTGCAATTCTTCTTGCAAAATTTTTGCAAGAATTGTCGTTTTTATAGAATAAGACATTTTGCATAAAAGCATTCACTTTATCTTCGCCGCTTCTTTTTTGCATTGCCCCAAATTCCGCCTACAGCCCCTGCAGAAACCGTAATCAAACATGGCAGTAATTGAATTTCGCCATCAAAATTAGCCATCAAACCCGCCAGAAGACGAATGACGCAAAAGGCAGCTGCCAGCACCACAGCCGTCAAAAACCTCTGCTGCCCCCTCTTTCGCACCGTCACATAGCAGGTAACAACCACCAACAATTCTGTCAACGCTACAGTAGCAATCGGCCCTGTGACTTCCGGAACAATCTCCTTCGAGATCAACATCCCCAGCAAAGAACTGATCAGCAATGCACCCACGCACATCACTACTAGTCCAAGCAATTCATTTTGATAGTTCATCTTTTTTGTTTTTTTCATACA
This sequence comes from Candidatus Avilachnospira sp., assembly GCA_045589035.1. GTDB lineage: Bacteria > Bacillota > Clostridia > Oscillospirales > Oscillospiraceae > Avoscillospira. Next base: position 8,929 of record JAZNFJ010000116.1, read on the forward strand.
ATCCCCTCCCCCTTCAAAAGTATGCCAGTCCTCTTTTCTGTATAACAACAAAAAGAAAGCACCCAAAGGTGCTTTCTTTTTAAACTTCAACTGTATAGGGATATCGGTCCATAACCGTCACGTTTTCCAATTCTTCACCATAGCGGCGAAAATTGGTTCTGCACTTCTTCCAAAGGCCAAAAACATCCGGCTCATTTCCCGGCATGTGATAGATATAATTTTTCTTTGCCGCTTTTTGAAGCAGCACTCTTGTATCCGGCCTGGACAAATACATAGAGTTCCAGAATGCCGCATCCACCTGCTTTTCTCCTATAAAAGCAGCATGCCCATCCGCATTCAGCTCAGCATCACCGGCAATATAGACCACCTTATCCCCCGCATATATTTTCGAGATAACATGAGGGGGCGTTTCTTCCGGCAAAGGCGCATGAGGCATCCGATGATATTCAATTTTAAACTCACCCATGGTAATCACGCCATCTTCACATTCCTCATCAGGAAGAAAAACGCGCGCATCGGGGTGTTTCTCCAAATAGGCAGCCAATCTTCCCGCGTGATAGTGATCCGGGTGGTTATGTGTGAAATAAAAGCCAGCTATATTCTCGTATGGACACTCTCCGGCGATAATCTTCTGCCACGTTTCTTCATCCAATGCAAAGAAAGGCGCAATTTCACCATTGGGAACATCCACAAACAGGACACTATTCTTATAACGCAGAGCAAGCCCCGCATTACACAGCATCGTTATTTCCACCCAATCACCTCAGTCCAGTTTCAAATCACCTTCCTTGATCCAACCAATCTTTCGGCAGACCAAGCCCAGAGTCCAGCATAACACACCGGGAAGAATAAAGCAAATCAAAATCAATCCCAGCCAATCCATTCCAGAGATTACCGATCTTGTACCAGCAGCTATCTCATCCAGCCATCCGGTATAGACTCCAATCTGTCCGACCAAGCCGCAAGTTCCCATGCCGGAAGAAACCGCAGGTCCATTCATTTCCAATTTAAACACGCAGGTGGCAATCGGCCCTGTAATCGCAGAAGTCAAAATGGCAGGAATCCAAATTTTAGGATTCTTTACAATATTGCCCATCTGCAGCATAGATGTACCAAGGCCCTGAGAAACCAGACCACCCCAGCGGTTTTCACGGAAACTCATTACCGCAAAACCAACCATATTGGCACAGCAGCCTGCAACTGCTGCACCACCGGCAAGCCCAACCAGCCCTAAAGAGGCACAGATGGCTGCACTGGAGATCGGCAGCGTCAGTGCAACACCGACAAAAACCGACACCAAAATGCCCATCCAGAACGGACGAAGTTCCGTTGCCCACATAATCAAATTGCCCACATAGCTGGCGGCCGTTCCAATGGCAGGTGCAATCCAAACAGACAGCAAACAACCGACAGTTATGGTCACCAATGGAGTCACAAGAATGTCGATCTTCGTTTCTTTAGACACCATCTTTCCGAGTTCAGCTGCAATGATCGCTATGAACAGCACAGCCAAAGGACCGCCTGCGCCTCCGCTGACATTTGCGGCATATCCCACTGCAGCCAGGGAGAACAGCACCAGCGGAGGTGCCTGCAAGGCATAGCCAATCGCCACTGCCATTGCAGCGCCGGACATAGCAGATGCAAAATCGCCGATGGTAATCAGCATTGCAACTCCAAACTGCTGACCAACGGTCTTTACGATTGTGCCGATCAGCAAAGAGCAGAACAAACCCTGTGCCATAGCACCCAACGCATCGATACCATACCGTTTCGCCGAAATCACAACATTCTTTCTTTTTAGAAATGCACTGAACTTATTCACAGCATTCCCTCCCTCTGATATCTTAGTTTCATTATATGATTTGGCAGCTGTCTTGTCAACTCGAAGCAATAACAAAAATCCCCTGCTTTCGCAGAGGATTCTCGTTTATTTTAACATTTCCAGAAACTCAGCTTCAGACAGCACCGGAACTCCCAATTCATTCGCTTTCTTCAGCTTCGACCCTGCGTTTTCACCTGCTACTACATAGGTCGTCTTCTTAGAAACGGAGGAAGATGCCTTTCCGCCCATAGCTTCAATCTTTTCCGTTGCTTCACCTCTTGTAAACAAGGATAACCCACCGGTCAGAACAAACGTCATTCCGGCAAACCGTTCATCTACAAACTGGTCCTTGCTTTCAAAATTCACACCAGCTTCCCGAAGTCGCTCAATCATTTCCACAGACCGGGGATCACGGAACCAGTTGACCAGATATTCTGCCGTCACACCGCCAACATCCGGAACAGCCGTCAACTCTTCGACAGTGGCAGCCATCAAATTATCCAAAGTTTTGAACGTTCGGGCAAGCACCTTGGCAGCCTTTACACCAACCTGGCGGATACCGAATGCATGGAGCAGTCGGAAGAGATCATTATCCCGGCTTGCATCGATCGCACGCAAAAGATTATCCGTAGACTGCTTACCCATGCGCTCAAGCTTCTCCACTTCTTCCCTATCCAGATAATAGAGGTCAGCCGGCGAATGAAGCAAATCCGCTTCAATCAACTGCTCCACAATCGCTACGCCAAGGCCCTCAATATCCATCGCGTCCCGGG
>JAZNFJ010000117.1:0-4495 GCA_045589035.1 Candidatus Avilachnospira sp.
CGTACCTGTGTTCTCCGCCATGATCGAGACTATGAAGGTCCTGCCGGACAACATGCTGGCAGCCGCCAAGAAGGGCTTTATCAACGCCACCGACTGCGCCGACTTCCTGACCAAGAAGGGTGTGCCCTTCCGGGATGCCTATAAGGCCACCGGCCAGCTGGTCTATGCCTGCACCACCAAGGGCATCACCTTGGAGCAGCTCTCTCTGGAAGAATTCCGGGCTGTCCACCCTGCCTTTGACGAGGGTGTCTACGAAGCTATCGATCTGATGACCTGTGTCAGCCAGCGGGGCAGCTACGGCGGTCCCTGCGTGGCAGAAACCACCCGGCAGATCGCGGAACTGGCAGAGTTCGTCGCCGGTTATCAATAAGGAGGAATCCCTTATGGCAAAGCATTTTCTGAAGCTGCTGGACTTCACTCCTGCAGAAATTCAGCATTTTCTGGATGTGGCAGCGGATCTGAAGGCCAAGAAAAAGGCCGGCATTTCCCACCGCATGCTGGAGGGCAAGAACATTGCCCTGATTTTTGAAAAGACTTCCACCCGTACCCGCTGCTCCTTTGAAGTGGCCGGCTACGATCTGGGCATGGGCGTCACCTATCTGGACCCCAGTGGTTCCCAGATCGGCAAAAAGGAGTCCATTCCCGATACCGCCCGGGTCCTGGGCCGGATGTATGACGGCATCGAATACCGGGGCTACGGACAGACCATCGTGGAAGAACTGGCAAAGTATGCCGGTGTGCCCGTGTTCAACGGCCTGACCGATGAATTCCATCCCACCCAGATTTTGGCAGACTTTTTGACCATTCAGGAGCATTTCGGCTCTCTGAAGGGTATCAAGCTGGTCTACATGGGCGATGCCCGGTTCAACATGGGCAACTCCCTCATGGTCGGCTGCGCCAAGATGGGCATGGATTTCGTCGCCTGCGCACCCAAGGAGTACTTCCCCGATCAGACTCTGATCGATACCTGCAAGGAGATCGCCGCCGAGACCGGCGCCACCCTCAATTTCTGCGAAGATCCCATGGAAGCCACCAAGGGGGCCCATGTGATCTACACCGACGTGTGGGTTGCCATGGGCGAGCCTGTGGAAGTCTGGGCAGAACGCATTGAGAAGCTGGGCCCCTATCAGGTAAACAAGGCCGTCATGGACAATGCCGGTCCTCAGTGCAAGTTCATGCACTGCCTGCCCGCCTACCATGACCTGCGGACTGCCGTGGGCAAGGAAATGGGCGAAAAGTTCGGCAGACAGGACATGGAAGTCACCGACGAGGTCTTTGAAAGTGCCCAGTCCATCGTCTTTGACGAAGCCGAAAACCGCATGCACACCATCAAGGCCGTCATGGCCGTCTGTATGGCAGGAATTTGAGTATGGAAAGATTAAATAAGACCAAAAACGGCTGGTGGAAATCAGCCGTTTTTTATCAGATTTATCCCAAGAGTTTTCTGGATACCACCGGCTCCGGTGTAGGTGACCTCCGGGGCATCCTCTCCAAGCTGGATTATCTGGAAACCCTTGGCATCGATGGTATCTGGCTTTCTCCCATCTGCCTTTCTCCACAGGTGGACAACGGCTATGATATTTCCGACTACTGCGCCATCGACCCCCTGTTTGGCACTATGGAAGATATGGAAAACCTCATTGCTGAGGGCAAAAAGCGGGGCATTTCCATCATTTTCGATCTGGTTCTGAACCATTGTTCCAATCAGCACCCTTGGTTTCTGGATGCGCTGAAGGGCGAAAGCAGCCCTTACTACGACTACTTCATCTGGCGGAACGGCACACCGGACTGTCCCCCCAATGAAATGCGGTCCGTCTTTGGCGGCCCTGCCTGGACATGGGCAAAGGAAGTGGGCAAATGGTATTTCCACCAGTTCGCACCGGAGCAGCCGGATCTCAACTGGGAAAATCCTTCCATGCGAAAAGACCTCTACAAATTCATCCGCTTCTGGGTGGACAAGGGCATTGAAGGCTTCCGGCTGGACGTCATTGACCAGATCGGCAAGGTGGCAGACGAACAAATTGCCGCCAACGGCCCCAACCTCCACGATTACCTCCGGGAACTCTCCCGGGAGGCCTTCCGGGAGGAAGGTCTGGTATCCGTGGGTGAAGCATGGGGTGCCGATACGGAGCGTGCCAAACTGTACAGCGCACCGGACTGCAGCGAAATGTCCATGGTCTTCCAGTTTGAGCACATTCTGCTGGATCAAGAGCCGGACAAGGAAAAATGGGACATGATCCCCCTTTCCCTGCCGAAGCTGAAGGAATGCTTCCGCCGCTGGCAGCAGGAACTGCACAACGTGGGCTGGAACAGTCTGTTTTTGAACAACCATGACCTGCCCAGAACGGTGTCCCGGTGGGGCAATGACGGTATTTATCGGGTGCAGTCGGCTAAAATGCTGGCGACCATGCTTCACGGCATGGAGGGCACACCCTATATTTTTCAGGGCGAGGAACTGGGCATGACCAACATCCGTCTGCCCATGGAGCAGCATGTGGATGTGGAGACCCTGAACCTCTATAAAGAACGCATTGCTCTGGGCTATGCCCCGGAGGATGTGATGCGCTCCATCGACGGCAGAAGCCGGGATAACGCCCGTACCCCCATGCAGTGGACAAGCGGCGCCAATGCCGGATTCACCACCGGCACACCCTGGCTGTCGGTGAATCCCAACTATACCGAGATCAACGCCGAGGCCGCTCTGGCCGATCCCAACTCCGTGTTCTATCACTACCAGAAGCTGATCCAACTGCGGAAAACTTATGCTGTGATCCGGAACGGCAGTTTTACCCTGCTTCTCCCCGATGATGAGAAGATCTTTGCCTACACCCGGGATACGGAAACCGAGCATCTGCTGGTGGTCTGTAACTTCACGGAAGAAGTGCTGCCCTTTGCCATGCCGGAAGCTTTCCGGGAGGCACAGCTGCTGCTCTCCAACTATGACGGCATCCCCGGTGGCACCCTCCGTCCCTACGAAGCTGTCATGCTCTACAAAAACTGACAAAAAGACCCCGAAATCATTGGAATTCGGGGTCTTTTTTCGGCGGTGCGTGGAGATGGCAGGCGCAGAAGTGGCCTTCCTCCAACTCCACAAAATCCGGCACGTAGGCTTCGCAGATATCCATGGCATAGGGACAACGGGTGTGGAACTTGCACCCCTTAGGCGGATCAGCAGGTGATGGCAGACTGCCTTTCAGCGCCACCCGCTGCATTTTGGCATCCGGGTCCGGCACGGGAATGGCGGAAAGCAGCGCCTGCGTGTAAGGATGCAGGGGATTTTTGTATAGCTGTTCCGTTGGCGCATACTCCACCAACGATCCCAGATACATAACCCCCACCTGATGGCAAATGTGCTCCACCACGGAAAGATCGTGGGAGATAAACAGATACGCAATGCCGTATTCCTGCTGCAGATCCTTGAGAAGATTGACGATCTGCGCCTGCACCGATACATCCAAAGCCGAGACCGGCTCATCACAGACAATGAATTTCGGCTTCATCGCCAAGGCTCTGGCAATGGAGATCCGCTGCCGCTGTCCCCCGGAAAATTCGTGGGGATAGCGGTTTTTGTGATAGGGCTGCAGGCCGCAATCGGTCATAATTTTGGAAATGTAGGCATCCTGCTCCGCCTTGGGCACAATGCCATGGATGCGAACCGCCTCTCCGATCAGTTCTCCCACAGGCAATCGGGGCGAAAGGCTGGAAAAAGGGTCCTGGAAGATGATCTGCATATCCGGACGCAGACGGCGCAGCTGCTGTTTATTCAGAGAATACACATCCGTGCCGTCAAAGTGTACTTCTCCCCCGGTTTTTTCCACCAGCCGCAAAATGGTTCTGCCGGCGGTAGACTTGCCGCAGCCGCTTTCCCCCACCAGACCCATGGTGGTGCCGCGGGCAATGGAAAAAGAAATCCCATCCACCGCCTTGACCCAGCCGACGGTCTTCTGAAACAGCCCCTGCCGGATGGGAAAATAGGTTTTCAGGTCCTTGACCACCAGCAGATCGTCCTGCATCTTTACACCACCTTTTTCATCCGTGTCATTGCGAGCCGCCTTCGGCGGCGTGGCAATCCGCATCTTTTGACCCCTGATAACAGGAAACCACATGGGTTTCGCTGAGTTTGATCTCCGGGGGATAGTCGTCCTCGCAGCCATGCTCACAGCGATCCTTGAAATAGCAATGCTTCGGCAGATCCAGAGGATTGGGCACAGAGCCGGGAATGCTGTGGAGCTTCTCGGTCTTTTTGCCCACCACCGGCTTGGACTTCATCAAACCGATGGTATAGGGATGGGCAGGATCGGAGAAAATTTCCTCCACCGTTCCCTGCTCCACCACACGGCCGGCATACATGACCACCACAAAATCCGCCATCTGCGCCACCACACCCAAATCGTGGGTGATGAGCAAAATGGCAGATCCGGTCTGCTCCTTGCAGTCGTGCAGAAGTTCCAGAATCTGTGCCTGAATAGTAACATCCAAAGCTGTGGTCGGCTCA
>JAZNFJ010000118.1:0-4422 GCA_045589035.1 Candidatus Avilachnospira sp.
GACCACCTATGTCTTAAATCCTCTGTACACCAGTCAATGCCGGAAGAGCATCAGTCTCCGGAAAACCAAAACGGATAAGATAGACGCTCGTACTATTGCAGGTATTGTGTTGTCTGACGTGAGCTTAAAGCCCTACTCAGACACATTATACCACAAAACTGAGCTGAAGTCACTATCCAGATACAGATTTGATCGGGTAAATGAGCGGACAAAATTGAAACAGTCCGTCTCAAGGCTCGTAACGATCCTGTTTCCCGAACTGGAAGAACTGGTATCCTCTCTACACGTGAAAGCCGTTTATGCCCTTCTTACAGAATGTCCCGGTGCTTCTTACATAGCTGAATGCAATCTCAAGCATCTTATCTGCCTTCTAAGCAAAGCTTCAAGGGGAAAGTTTAATACAGAACGAGCAATCTCCATCCGTGATGCGGCACGAAATTCCATAGGATCGGTTTCCTACGCTAAATCCCTGGAATTGAAGCATACGATCCGCAGAATTCTTGATATCAATACCGAAATCGAGGAGATTGAAGCACAGATCAAGTCTCTTATGCTTTCCATCAATTCTCCGATCCTCGGAATCCCCGGTATCGGGATTATTACAGGTGCTATGATTCTCTCGGAAGTCGGTGATTTTTCACGCTTCGATAATCCTGACAAGCTTCTTGCCTTTGCGGGATGTTCTCCATCCACCTATCAATCCGGTAAAATCTATTCCACCCATGCGAAGATGGAAAAACGCGGTTCTGCATATCTTCGCTGGGCACTTCTTCTTGCAGCACAACGGGTCTGCCGATGGGAACCCACTTTTGCAGCGTATCTCAAAAAGAAATGTGCCGAAGGTAAACATTACAACACTGCTGTGTCTCATGCTGCAAAGAAACTTGTCAGGCTGATATATCACCTTGAATCAACAGGGGATTCATACAGACCCCAACCGGTTCTCTCTTGAGCCTGAGCGTACAGTTTCCAGTTACACCAGCCGGCGCAGCGCACCCTTGACGAACCGAAGCATTCAGATGCTACCATTTTTCGGCGAGGGGGGCGGTGGCCTTTGTTGTTTTGCTCTCTCCGTCACCCTCGCTGGTTTCTCTCAGCATCTGGATGCTGTTTGTCAAGGGCGGCGGGCTTTTTTGCAAAACTTTTCATTTGGGACTTGACTTTTTATAGTTAGTCTCCGTTTGTACCGGTTTGTTTGGTGATATTGTATCACACCCATCGGAAAAGTGCAAGTGAAAACAGGAAATATATAAAATAAATCTGTGTGAACCGATAAAAAACAGAGACGGATGCATGACACACCCGTCTCTCATTGACAAATTATGTTTTATCTCTTTTTGCTCAGCATATAACCTGCTGCGGAAACGATAGCGGCAACAGCTGCTACAACGCCCATATCAAAGGTCTGGGGAGCGCTGCCTGCTGCTACTTCTTCTACAACACCGGCTTCCACATCGTCAGCACCCATAGCCAGGGTCAGGATTGCGGTCTTGCCTGCTCTTGCAGTCCATACGCCGCCGAAGTCAAATTCCTTCAGGGTGTCCTTGGCAGCCAGGTCAGTCAGTTCAGCATCGGTGCGGGACAGGAATACAACGTCATCGGTATTGGCAAAACAGTCGGTAGCGTCAACAGGAGCGGATGCATCTGCAACGGAAGCGGTGGAGTTGATCATCAGACCGTTCTGTACTTCTACAGTACCACCGGTGATCTGGCCGAACAGAGAACCTGCAGTACCAGCTTTAACAGTGAGGTTTTCAGTCTGAATGTTCTTCATGGTGAATACGTCGCTGTCGTTCAGAACCTGCAGCTTACCTGCAATACCGCCGGCATTGCCTGCGTTACCGGTAACAGTACCGGAAACATAGCAGTTTTCAAAGGTGATGAGTTCATTTTCAACATTCACTCTGGCATAACCGATGATACCGCCGGTTTCCACGATGGCACCTTCAACAGTACCATTGATGAATGCAATATTCTTGAAGTTCAGAGCCTTGTCAATCTTGGCATAACCTACCACGCCGCCAACGCCTTCGTCCTGACGGGTTGCAGTGCTCTTTACATGGGAGTTGATAACTGTGATATTTTCAAATGCAGTAACAACCTTACTCATGTAACCGACAACGATACCCAGGGAAGAACCTTCAATGTAGGAAACACTGGCGTTTTCGAAGGTCAGGTTCTTCACGGAACCGCCGCGGAGAGTACCGATGAAACCGGTGTTGCCGTGGCCTGCGGTATTGGTGAGAGCGAAGTTCTTGATGGTGGGAGCTGCGCCTTCCACGCCGCCCAGTTTCCCTTCAAGGTTACCGGCGAAGTTGATGCCGTAGTTGGTCCCGATAGGAGTCCATTCCTTACCTGCCAGGTCGATGTTCACGGTGATGTAGAAGGTGTGGCCTTCATAGGCACCGGTGCTGCCGCCGATCGCTGCATCGTTGGTGAGCTTAGCAAGCCCGGCCAGCTTGGCTGCGGAGTCGATGACGTGAGTCTTTTCAGATTCGTTGAGCCATTCTGTATCTACAGAACCGTCCCATACGGAAAAGTCTTCTGCTGCGTATACAGGAACGGTCAGTCCCAGACAAACAGTCAGCATCACACACAGTGTGAGAGCAATAAGCTTTTTCATAACAAATCCTCCGGATAAGTATTTTTCCATAACGCAGTACTTGCTGTTCCAAATGCTTGAATTATGAAAAGCATTTTAGCAGTTTCTGCAGTATGTATGTCTAAAGTATAACATTTTTTCGGCAGATTGCAATACCGCTGTTTTATTGTTTACATATTGTTCATAGTTTTTTCTATCTTTAATATCTGTTAATGAATTCAAACGGATCAAAAAACGTCCTGTTTTGATTCAGGACGTTTTTGGGAATATCAGTTTTCATACTGTGCACCGTGGAGTCTGGCATAGAATCCACCGGAAGCCATCAGTGCATCGTGGTTCCCCTGTTCGATCACCACACCGTCCCGAAGGACAAAAATCACATCCGCATTCCGCACGGTGGACAGTCTGTGGGCAATCACAAAACAGGTTCGGTTTTCCATCAGCTTCTGCATAGCCGACTGAATCCGCATTTCCGTCATGGAGTCCACATTGGAAGTAGCTTCGTCCAGAATCAGAATGGGACTGTCGGAAATCATGGCACGGGCAATGGTGAGAAGCTGCTTCTGTCCTTTGGAGATATTCACCCCTTCGTCCGTCAGGATAGTTTCGTACCCCAGCGGCAGACTTTCGATGAAGGAATGGATTCCGGCAGCTCTGGCGGCTTTTTCAATTTCCTCACGGCTCACAGGTTTGCTGCTGCCGTAGGCGATATTGTCCGCAATGGTACCGGAGAACAGCCATGTATCCTGGAGAACCATAGTATAGCTCTGCCGGAGGCTTGCCCGTACTGCATGGGTAATATCATTTCCCTCCAGCCGGATTGTACCGGAATCGGGATCGTAAAACCGCATAATCAGATTGATGATGGTAGTCTTCCCTGCACCGGTAGGGCCTACGATAGCCGCTGTGGTACCGGGTTTGATATCCATATTGAGACCGTGGATAATCTCCTTATCCGGTACATAACCGAAGCGTACATCATCCGCTTCCACATGCCCCTTCACAGGCAGCATGCCGGGTTCTTCTCCATAGCACACAGCATCTCTTTCATCCGGAGATTCTTCTTCTTCATCCAGCAGGCGGAATACACGCTCAGCGGCAGCGGCAGCAGACTGCAGCTCGTTGATGATATTGGCAGTTTCGTTGATAGGGCCGGAGAATTTCCGGGAGTACAGCACGAAGGAAGACACATCCCCCAGGCTGATGGCGCCGCCCATATACAAAATGGAGCCGAAAACGCTGACCAGGGTCAGGGACAGGTTGTTAATCAGGTTTACGGTGGGGCCAACCATAGTGCCGTAATAGTCCGCCTTGAAATACGCATCGGCGGCATTTTTGTTCTTCCCGGCAAAGCGCTCGATCATAGTGGGTTCTTCCGAATAGGCACGGACGGTTTTCTGCCCGGAGAGCAGTTCTTCCGCATAGCCGTTCAGTTCCCCCAGCTTCCCGGATCTTGCCCGGAACAGAGGACGGAAAATCCCCGCCATTTTGGTAGTCACCACCATCGCCAGAGGCACAGTCACAGCAAACACAAGACAGAGCTTCGGCGAAATGGAGAGCATCATAGTGAGAGAACCAACCACCGTCACCACGCTGGAACAGATCTGGATCAGGTCGGTGGACAGGGTGGCGTTCAGGGTATCGATGTCATAGGAAATCCGGGAGATGATATCCCCTGCCTGGGTACGGTCGAAATAGCTGACCTGCATCCGCATGAGTTTGGCAAAAATATCCTCCCGCATCCGCTTGACAATGCCACGGGACAGGCGAATCATAAGAAGCTGCTGTCCGTAGGTGAGCAGGGACGAAACAATGTAGAA
>JAZNFJ010000119.1:0-41454 GCA_045589035.1 Candidatus Avilachnospira sp.
GTCCGATACTGTTTGTCCTGCAGCAGAAAAGGCATTGCTGAAGGCAATGGTTGTCTACGGCGAGTATGCAGATATTCACTTCAATAAGAAGTAATTTCTGAGTCTATCTGTATAAACTGATCCCCAACGGGGCTGGGTACAAATGTACCCAGCCCCGTTTTTCGTTTTTATAGAAATAGTCTAGTGTATGGCGCTGAGAAAAAACACAAGATATGGGATTTAAATGTTAAACATGAATTTTTCTGCAAAAAAAGCTGAAAATAAATGGTTTCAAAAACAAAAAAATCAAATTTATGTATAGAAAAATTTTACCAAGTGTGTTAATATGGATTTATAATAGCGGTTGGTATCATCATGTGTGAGAAAACCAAATTTTACCGTAAGTATGATGTTGTTTTTTGCGGGTGTTTGCCTTGCGCTGTGTTGCAGGGCATACATGGGAAAACAGGAAAGGCGGAGAATTATGAAACACGGAAGGCGTTTATTGCGTTGGCTTGCTGTCCTGCTGCTGGTTATTACAGTAGTAGGCGTGACTACAGTCGGCGCAGCCGAAAGCGGTCTGATTCTGGAGAATATGAAGATCTATACTTCCGAGGGCGCTACGGATCAGGAGAAAACTGCTGCAGAAGAGCTGCAGCGCTATCTGTACAAGATCACGGGTACAATGCCCCAGATCGACACGACCGAGAAGACAATTAATGTCGGTATTTATGTTGGTGAGACAGTAAAGACCAAAACGAATGCCGGTCTTACTTACAAAGATGCCCCTGCGGATAGCGAAGCATGGACCATCAAGACCGACACCAGGAACGTCTATCTGATCGGCGGCGGCACTAGAGGTACCCTCTATGCTGTCTACCACCTGCTGGAAGACATGCTGGGTGTCCGTTGGTGGAACATGTGGGAGGAGTATGTGCCTTCCATGACCGATGCGGTCATTCCCACCAATTATTCCGTCAGCGGTGAGCCTGCTTTCAGCTATCGTGATATCTACACCGCCGGTGCAGAAAGCAGCGCCAACAGCACACTGTTCTTTACTCGCAACCGCATGAACGGCTTTGTCAGCAAGGCACCTGTGGAATACGGTGACAAGATCACCTACACCAGCCCCTATCATACCCATACCTTTAATCATTACTTCAAGGCTACGGACTTTGCAAGCAATCCAGAATGGTTTGCCGAGATTGGCGGTGTCCGTGTGAACGACGGCCAGTTGTGTATGTCCAATGATGAACTGGCAGAAGAGTACGCCCAGCGAATCATCAAGAATATTGTTTCCGACTACGCCGCTGCAGACAGTGCCGGCAAAGCCCGTCCCAAGTTTGCGGACGTCACTCCCAATGATATGGGCAGATTCTGCGAATGTGCCGCTTGTACCGCTTCCACGGCAGCCAGCGGCCCCTCCGGTCACCTGCTGAAGTTCGTCAATAAGATCGCGAAGATCGTGGGCGAGGCCCACCCCGAGATCACCATTGCGACTTGTGCTTATGCGCAGTACTTTGAGGTGCCTCTGGACAGCACTGTACCTGCTTCCAATGTTATGGTTCGTCTGGCAAGTAGTGACGTGGACATCCTGCACGATATTGATCATCCCAACAATGCCAAGGTCAAGGCCCGTCTGGACGCATGGTCTAACCTGCTGAAAGATGGCCAGCTGTACTACTGGGACTATACTGTTGTGTACGATCAATTCTGTGGTGTCTTGCCCAACATGTTCAAGTTCCAGAACGACTACGAGTATTTTGCGCAAGTAGGCGGCGAAGGTGTCTTCGCGGAGATGCAGAGAAACAATACCAACGATTTCTGGGAAATGAAGCTGTGGCTCATGACCAAGATCATGGAAGATCCTACGCAGGATGTTTATGACCTGGCACAGGACTTCACCAATGGTTACTACGGCGCAGCTGCCGGTGCAGATGTCTATGCCTATCTGCGCTATATGGAGAGTGCTGCATATAGTTATAACAAGGCAATCGTTTTTGGCACAGACGAGGTCATTAATGCTGCCTGGCTGGACGGAGCGGACATTGTCAAGGGCAATCAGTATTTTGATAATGCCGTTGCCGAGACCATGAAAGACACCTCCATTACCGAGGAAGAGCGCGAACTCTATCTGAACCGTCTGAATGTGGCGCGAAGCGGTCTGGACCGTGTTATTCTGCAGAATTACGAGCGCTTTTATGCCGAAGCTGTCCAGATGGGTATCACTTTCCAGTTAAACAAGCAGGAAATCGGCAGACGTCTGGTAGAATCTTTCACCTGGCGTAATCAGGTGGAGCAGGATCCAGATTCTGTTATTGACGGTGTCAACGAAATGGGCAACCGCTACTCTACGGACAGTAGTGCCGGCTACATGCTCCAGCGCTATGCCCGCTATGTGGGCGAACTGGAGCCCGATGGCACCATGTGGTGGCCTGAACTGCCGCAGCAGATCCTGGCCGACCACCCGGATCTGGATGAACGACATATCTATGACTATCCCGCTACCGCTTTCTTCTTGAAAACTTCGCTTAATGAAGACGAGGATCCGCTGCCCAAAACACTCGTTGACATGGGCTATGTCAGCCGTGTGGCCGGTGCCGGCTCCAATGGCGGCAGTGCGCTGAGGTGGAATCTGACAGGGATTAATAACTACATTGGCTCTACCAGCAACAGCTTTGTGATCAGCGACACCAATCCGCTGCATACGAATGCGGATTTCAAGCTGTTTTTGAATAGTCCTGCGGTGGAAATTGCTAATGGATATAAGCTGTACCACATTGAAGATACGTCCTTCTATGCTGACGGCAGACCGGAACTCCAGTTCTTTGGCAGAACGGTATCCCTGTCCACGGAAGGTATGTCTTACTTGAAGGACAAAAAAGTGGATCTATACCTGTCTATGAAGATCGAGGGTGATCCCGCCGTTGGTGAAGGCATCGTCTACATCGACCGTCTGGTTCTTGTGGAGGATTGTGCAGATCATACCATCGTCACCAATTCTCAGAGCCAGGTTCCTGCAACCTGCAGTTCCAATGCTTACGCAATTGGTCCCTGCCCCATCTGTGGCAAGGAAGTTAGAGCGGAGGTGGAAGGTACCAAGCTGCCCCATAAGATCACCGGCTCTTACACCTACGATGCCTCTACCAAGACCTACTCTGCACCCTGCGACGTGTGCGGTACAGCCACCTATGAGGTGGAGTGTGAATACCCCAGCGATCTGCTGACCTATCTGAGCAAGAAGGGCATCGGCTTGGAGCATGTTCGCACTTTTGATATTAACGATTTCTCTGTCAATACTTCTAATGGTGTGGTACTTGTTGATGATTCGGAAACGGATGTTGGCAAGGCTGCTAAAATAAGTAATCCCAGTAACTCGTATATTGCGTTTTCTGCTTTGCAGTATCAAGGCAAGGATGACTCTGGCAAAGATAAATTTATATCCATCAACTTTGGTAATCCTGCGTCGGCTGCAAAGAACGCATATGGACAAAAATATAAAGTCTACGAACTAGATGGCAATACGGTTCCTGCTCAGGATATAAATAAAGACTATTGGTATACCTTTAATTGGTTTGTTCAGAGTAAGGTCATGGTCCGGGAACTGAAAGATCTGGTTGGTGTGAATGTCGGTGCCTATATGTCTTTGAAGACGGTGCAGACAAAAGAGCCTAACTGGCTTGGCATGGGTGCCGAATATGACTACTACTTTGACCGCGTCTATATCGTAGAACCCTGTGGCGGTTGCGGTGCTGGCTCCAGTACGCTGGCTGTCCGCTTCAACTCCAACGGCGGCAGCTATGTGGCTGAAGTCGGTGTGACCAGCGGCTCTGCTGTTGCCGCACCCACCGCACCTACCAAGGAAGGCTATGTCTTTGCCGGCTGGTATCTGGGCGATGTGGCCTACGATTTCAGCAAGGCTGTGACCACCCCCTTGACCCTGACGGCCAAGTGGGAACGCAATGTGAACTATGTGGCAGAGCTGAACGGCACCAATTACGAATCTCTGTATGACGCAGTGAAAGCTGCAGCAGAGGGCGCTGTGATCAATCTGTTGGCTGACACTGATGAAGCTGTCATCGCAACTGTTCCCATGACCATCTATCGCAATGGTTATACGGCCTCTGGTCTGTATGTAGCTTCCGGCCTGAGGATGACGGCTACCGACAGTGCTTATATCATCGAGATTGACTATCCCGCAGCGTTCGAGGTTACCTTTGATAATAATGGTGTGATCACCACTGTGATGGCAACAACCGGTCAGCCTTTGGCAGAGCCTGATGAACCCACCAGAGATGGCTACAAATTCCTCGGCTGGTTCGAGGGCGATGTCAGATATGACTTCACGCAGCCTGTCTACAGAACCATCACCCTGACCGCTAAGTGGGAGAAGGATATCCCCGGTGATATCACAATCAGCGGTAAGACACTGCACACATCCGGTCTGCTGCAGATTAAGGTGTTTATCCAGTACCGTGGTATTGAGGGCTTTGCTGAGACCAAGTATGACAAGAACATCATCGATAATGGCGGTGTTCTGGTCTGGACGGAAGACACTATGCTTGCTGATCCTCGTGATGCTGTGCACGGTACCGAGTTTAAGGATTGTTATATTCAAGCTTCCGGCATGTATGAAGGCGTGTACGAGTATTTTGCAAAACAGCCGATTCCTGCATGGGAGTACGGGAAAACCTTCTATTTCCGCCCCTATCTGAAGGTTGACGGCGAGTATGCATATGGTGACATTGTGGAATACAGTGTTCTTACTTACTGTGATAAGATGCTCAAAAGGAATGATACTTCTGAGAAGATTATGAAGGAGAAGCATCTTTTGGTCGGTCTATTGAACTATGGTGCTGTGGCACAAAAATATTTCAATAGAAATATGGATATGCTGGCAAATGAAAAGTTGGACGAGTATGTCAGCGGAGGCTACATTCCTGAAGAAATGCTGGATCTAAATTGGGATGACAGTGTGCTGGATGCAATTGTAGAACCTACCGAAGATATGATGGTTAACTTTGCAAAAACTGGCAATCTTGCATGTACCGGCAGGGCCTTGACTGTTTCCGGTGCTATTACAGTTAAACTGTTTATGGGTGTAGGCAATGATCCTTCTCCCTTTGTTGATGCGAAAGATGCGACTATGTACTTCTGGAACAAGAAACAATACGAGAAACTGAAGGACGCAGGTGTACCTCTCTCCAAAGACAATGCAACACTTGTCCAGATCCCCCATGATTTTGTGCAGTATGTGGATGGCACATGGGAGTACTATGGTTATTCCTACGGTATCTATGCATCCGACTTCGGAGACACGATCTATGCAGCTATGTGTGTGACAGACAGCAATGGAGTCGAGCATTGCAGCGGTGTTTATGCATATAGTCCGGAGTATTACGCAGCCCGCAGATTGGCTGATCCGGCCAGCTCTCAGAAGTTGAGAGACTTTGTCCAATGGATGGTCACCTATGGAGAGAGAACCAAGGCATATAAAGCATGTAAGTAAGTCCCTAAATATTGGGGACTATCTGCCAGAATGTGATTTGCAGCAGGTAGGCCCTAACAGAAATGTTTATTTTGGCCAAAAAGATGGGTCGAAATTCGTTTGTTTTCACAATATTGGATGACTTGCTTTTACTAAAGTGATTGTGGTATGATCTAAAGATGGGAGGGTGCAAATATGTCTTGCTGTACGGTCTCCCTTCGTGTATAGAATTTGGCAGAATTCAAAGCACGTTATGTGTGTACCTGTGGTATTTTTCGGTGTTGGCGCAAGTTGTGTGTTTAGATTTGCCTTTGCGCACTGATTGTTGCAGATGCAGAGAATGCCATTGAGTATTATTGATTATGATTATGGAGGTGAATTTGAAATGAAGTTCTTCGTCGAACCCTCTGTTGAGGTTCTGGTTTTCGCTGTCGAGGATGTGATTGCTGCTTCCGTGGAAGTGTACGAGCCTACCGAAAACGATACGAGCCGCGACTAATTCGCACTGAGATTTTCGCGACATAGCACGGAATTAGTCAGAAACATAGGGTTCGCTGTTCACAAGCTATCCGCAAGAATCACTCCCCATCCTCCGGCATGGAGGATGGGGAAACCTAAATAGGTGACGTTTAACTTTCTGCATGGGCCTTAAATAAGACCTATGCCGAAGGATAAAAGTCTTTTCCGGAAAAGGAGTATAAGATGAAAAAGAGATTGTTTGCAATGACGCTGGTTATCATTATGCTGATTTCCGCAGTTATTCCCGCATCTGCTTATTCTGTCAAACAGCAGGATACAGCTGATGCACTGAATGAACTGGGTCTGTTCCAGGGTATGGGCGGTACGGCTGGCTATGCATTGGATCAGAACCTGACCCGTGCCCAGGGCATCACACTGCTGGTCCGTATGATCGGCAAGGAAGCGGAAGCACTCAGCACCACCTATACTACGCCTTTTGTGGATGTTCCCACCTGGGCTTCCGGCTATGTGGGCTATGCCTATACCAATGCAATCACCAATGGCATGGGGCCCGACAAGTTCGGTTCCGATGTCCAGTTGGCAGACAATATGTTTCTGACACTGGTGCTCCGCGCATTGGGTTACTCCGACGCCGGTGAGAATCCTGAGTTTACTTGGGATAAGCCCTATGAACTGGCAAAGAAGGTTGGTCTGATTGATAGGGCTGCAGCGGATGCCTCCTTTACTCGTGGTGATGCTGTGGTGATCTTCTGGAATGCTATGAATATCAACATGGTTGAAACGAACACAACACTTGCGCAGAGTTTGATTGCGCAGGGTGTTTTTACGGAACAGGAGTTTAAGTCTGCGCAGGAGACCCAAAAGAACGGTCGCACCAGTGGAACCGAGAATGACCTTGAAAGAGATGAAACGCCGTCCATGCTGCCTACGACAGACCCCAACGATGAGGCGAACGATATGGGCTCCATTTATGATCCCTCAAACGATCTTACCGTTGATCGTGACTGATTAAGAAAGAATACTAGAGTTATAATTTAGCAGGAAGGTAAACCTATGAAACTGAAAGATGGTCTGCTCCTTCAGGAGGTTGCCGGTCAGCAGGTGGTCATTCCCAATGCTGCCGATCTGGATATGAATATGATGATTACCCTCAATGAAACCGGTGCGTTTCTGTGGAAACTGATGGAAGTTGATGTCAGTGAGGCTGTTTTGACGGCTGCACTGCTGACAGAGTACGATGTGGACGAAGCGACTGCGCAGCGGGCAGTAACGGCTTTTGTTGCAAAGTTACAGGAGCATGGTTTCCTTGTCTGAGCAAGCAGTTTCGTTGGAGCAAGTGATGCCCCGGATAAAAGCGCAGTTAGCTGAAGGGAAAAGAGTTGCACTTTCCTTTAGTGGCATCAGTATGCGCCCTATGCTGGAGCAGAAGCGGGATATGGTGGAGTTTTCTCCGCTGCCCGAAAAGTTGAAAAAGTATGACCTGCCGTTGTATCAGAGAGATGATGGTCAGTATATCATGCACCGGATTGTCAGGGTGGATGAAGCATATGGATGTATGGGTGACCATCAGTTTGTGTTGGAATATCCTGTCCGCCATGATCAGATGATCGCGGTTGTAACGGCATTTGTCCGTAAGGGAAAGCGCTATTCTGTGGAAGACTGGCGCTACAAGCTGTATTGCCGCGTGTGGCATATTTCCCGACCTGTGCGACGGCTTTTCCAAGGCGGAAGGGCGTGGCTGAAGCTGCGTTTTGCGCGACTGTTTGGTACGAAGAAGCCATAAGAAGGCTGTTTATATGAAAGAATTTCTCTATTTATTTCGAAAACTCCGGCGGAGAGTCCCCGCGCTGCTGCTGATGACTGCCGCCAATGCAGGCAGCGCCTTATTGGGCGTTGCCTTTGCTTTAGGCACAAAGCAGGTCATTGATGCTGCAGTTAGCGGCACCGGCAACGATCTGCTCCGCGCCTGTTTGATGCAAATTGGCATTATTGTAGGCACATTGGTGTGCCAGACGATCTATCGCTATCTTCATGCAGAGCTGACTGCTCTGCTGGATCGGGACTGGAAGCAGCAAATCTTCCATAATATGCTGGAAGCTGATTACGCAGAGCTTTCAAAGTACCATAGCGGTGAACTGATCAATCGTTTGAACAATGATGTCCGGCAGGTCAATGACGGCATCCTTTCCACTCTGCCCGGCTATACTTCTATTGCGACACGGTTGGTGGCTGTTGTGGCTGTGCTGACAGCTATGGAGCCCTGGTTTATGGCAGCGATGGCTGCTGTGGGTGTTATGGTGATCGTGCTGACTGCTCTGATGCAAAAAGTGCTTCGCAGAATGAGCAAGGAAGTTAGTGCCGCCAACGGAAAGGTTTCCGGCTTCTTGCAGGAAGCGCTGGAGAAGCTGATGCTGGTGCAGGCTATGGATGTGGGCGCCGAGGTGGAAAATCGCTCCGATGACCTAATGGAACAGCGCTATCTGATCCAGCGAAAGCGCCGCCGACTCTCCGTTCTGTCCAATACACTCGTCAGTATTCTGACCCATGGATCCACCTTTGCGGCCCTTGCATGGTGTGCGTTGCATGTGTTCAGAGGAACCATGACTTTTGGTGATTTGACTGCCATTACCCAGTTGGTCAGCCAACTGCAGGGTCCCTTTATCCATGCATCCGGCTTCTATCCCAAGTATATTGCTATGCTGGCATCCTGTGAGCGCCTGATGGAGATCGAGGAGATCTGCGGCAATGCAGAGAACGTAGACAGTCTGGACGGCCATAAGTTGTACGAAAAACTAACTGCCATTACGGCAGAGGATATGGCCTTCTCCTATGACCGGGACGAAGTGCTGGCAACGAGTTCCTTCCGGATCCCCAAGGGTGTGTTTGCCGTGGTGACCGGACCTTCCGGTATCGGAAAGAGTACGATCTTTAAACTTTTGATGGGCATTTTCCGGCCCAACTGCGGCAAACTGCAGGTGGAAACGGCAGAGGAAACCGTGGATATTTCCAGAGCCACCCGGAAGCTGTTTGCCTATGTGCCCCAGGGCAATCTGCTCTTCAGCGGCACACTCCGTGAAAATCTCCTGCTGACCTGTCCCAATGCGACGGAGCAGCAGATCGAAGAGGCGGTTTATTGCAGCTGCATGGATGCCTATCTGCCCCAGCTGCCCGATGGGCTGGAAACGGTTCTGGGTGAAAATGCCCACGGCCTTTCCGAAGGACAGGCACAGCGGCTGGCCATTGCCAGAGCTGTTCTGGGCGGTGCGCCCATTCTGCTGCTGGACGAAGTCACCTCGGCATTGGATGCCGAAACAGAGCAGCTGGTGCTGCAGCGGCTGCAGGAACTGCCGGACCGCACCTGTATTGCTGTGACCCACCGTCCTGCTGCGTTGGAACTGGCAAACTGGCAGCTGCAGGTCAGTGTCAATGGCATCACCAGCAGCCCCATGGGAGAAAATTGACATGAAACGGACGAAAAACGGCCGCAGAAAATGGCCGTGGGTGCTTCTGATTGTCTTTCTGATATTGGCGGTAGCTGGTTACAGTCTGTACCGCTGGCAGGAGAATAATATTGAAGCAGTAAAGAATTATACCCAGTATACCCAGGAAGAACTGGAAGTACAGCTGCAGGAAAACACCCAGCAGGTGCAGGATATGCTGGAAGCGGCCTTGGCTGCGGCACAGGAAATCGATGCCCGCCAGCAGCTGCAGGGTACGGATGAGGAAGACCGGCCGGATGCGATTGAGCAGACTGTGGCTGAGCAGACTGTCCCTGTGGAGAAGAAGCCTTCCTACGAGGAACTGCTGAAAGCCATTGTGGATAAGGTCTACGCCCTCCGCAAGGAGTATGTGGATGCGCTGGAAAAGCTGGAGGATGACGGCATAGCTGCCTACAAAGCGATTCCCGCGGAGAAACGCAAAGGCAAGTATCTTGTGGATTTTGCCAGCACCTATATCTCCAAGGCATCGGGTCTGGAAAAAGACTGCGATAAGAAAATGGATGGTCTGGTGGCGGAACTGGAAGCCCTGCAGAAGCAGTTTGGCCAGAGTGACGAATTGGTCCAGCAGGTCATCGACACCTACGCAAAGGAAAAAAGCCTGAAAAAGGCATGGTATATGTCCGAACTTGAAAAGAGAGGAATGGTTTGATCATGAAAAAGCGTTTCCTTAGAATGTTGGCATTGGTCTTGGTGCTGTGCACCGTGCTGGCCATCCCCGCTATGGCTGCCAACCCCATTTCCCTGACCGTGTCCATTGAGGACGACGAGGGAAACCCCTACATTTATAAGTTCTCCCGTACCACCCGTTATCTGACAGAGGATACCAACCTGCTGTACGAAGTGGTGAAGATCATCAATGATATGTACCACCCCCATGACCGCTCCACCGATCTGTGGCTGTTCGACTCTCTGGCTATGAAGATGGTCATGGATGCCGGTCTGGCCGCTTATGCCACCGGCAGCGACCAGAAGTGGTACGACTATGTGGAAGAATACTACGAAGAAGTCAAGCCTGTGGCCGGTGACCGTACCCTGAAGGCCATCCTGCGGGACAAGACCTCTGTGGTTGGCGATCTGTGGCCCGATGTGGAGCACAAGATCAAGTTCAAGAACACTGTGGAAACCGACAAGAAGTTCGGTGTCACCTACACCGTCACCGTTATCCGCAACGGCGGCAGCACGCCCCAGCCCCAGCCGCCGAAGCCTGTGAAGCCCGGCAGCGGTGCCTGCCTCAACAAGGATGAGCACTTTGCTTACATCAAGGGCTATCCCGATGGCAATGTGCAGCCCAATGCCTACATCACCCGTGAAGAAGTGACCACCATCTTCTACCGCCTGCTGACGGAGGCAAGCCGCGAGCAGTATTACACCACCGATTGCGATTTCACCGATGTGGAAACCGATCGCTGGTCCAGAGCCGCCATTGCCACCATGGCCAATGCCGGTATCGTCAAGGGCTATCCCGATGACTCCTTCCGTCCCAAGAACAATATGACCCGCGCCGAGTTTGCCGCTGTGGCAGCCCGCTTTGATGACATCTACTATGTGGGTCAGGATATGTTCTCCGACATCGCCGGACACTGGGCTGCCGATGAGATCAACAGCGCAGCCACCCGCGGCTGGATCAAGGGCTATCAGGGCAAGTTCCGTCCCAATGACTACATCACCCGCGCTGAAGCCGTGACCCTCATCAACCGTGTGCTGGAGCGTGCGCCGGAGTTCTGCCAGGATCTGATTCAGGGCATGAAGACCTTCCATGACAATCTGGATCCCATGAAGTGGTATTATCTGGATATTCAGGAAGCCGCCAACGGACATGATTATTTCCGTAAAATGGACGGCATCCATGAAACATGGACGGATTTGTTCCATCATAAAATAGTTGGTTAAAAACAGTAGCCTTGTTCGGCAGCAATGCCGGACAAGGCTATACTGGCTGAATAAGAGAGGAAAGAAAATCATGAGCGCAGAGAGAATTTGGCTGTCCACTCCCACTACCCATGGGGAGGAACTGAAATTTGTGCAGGAAGCCTTTGATAAAAACTGGGTCGCACCCCTGGGATTCAATGTGGATGGATTTGAACAGGAACTGGCTGCCTATCTGGGCGTGGGTCATGCTGCTGCCCTCAATGCCGGCACTGCAGCCCTTCATCTGGCTGTGAAACTGGCAGGTGTGAAGCAGGGAGATATTGTCCTCTGCTCCGACCTGACCTTTGCCGCCACCGCCAACCCCATTACATACGAGGGCGGCGTGCCCGTATTTATTGACAGCGAATACGAAAGCTGGAACATGGACCCCGCAGCCCTGGAACTGGCGCTGAAGAAGTATGCCGGCAAGGTCAAGGCCGTTATGGTGGCAAACCTCTACGGTGTGCCTGCCAAGCTGGATGAGATCGCGGCTTTGTGCGAGCAGTACGGTGTCGTCATGATCGAAGATGCTGCAGAAAGTCTGTCCGCCACCTACAAGGGCCGCCAGACCGGCACTTTTGGCAAATACAATGCCGTCAGCTTCAACGGCAACAAGATCATCACCTCCGCCGGCGGCGGTATGCTCCTCAGCGATGATGCCGAGGCCATCCAGAAGGCAAGATTCTGGTCCACCCAGTCCAGAGAGCCTTATATCTGGTACGAGCATAAGGAAATCGGCTACAACTACCGCATGAGCAATGTGGTGGCAGGCATCGGCCGCGGCCAGCTGCTCCATCTGGAGGAGCACAAAGCGCGGAAGGTCGCCATTTACAACCGCTATGCCGAGGGTCTGAAGGATCTGCCTCTGACCATGAACCCCTATCTGCCGGATAGTTCCCCCAACTTCTGGCTCAGCTGCCTGCTGCTGGACAAGAATGCCGGCGTGACACCTGAGCAGCTGCGTCTGGCACTGAACGAGATCAATGCCGAGGGCCGTCCCATCTGGAAGCCCATGCACCTGCAGCCGGTCTTTGCTGACTGCGACTTCGTGTCCGCCAAGGGCGATGTGGGCGCCGATATTTTTGAGCGCGGCCTGTGCCTGCCCAGCGATATCAAGATGACCGAGGCCCAGCAGCAGATGGTCATGGATACCATCCGCAGCTGCTTCTGATAAGAGGGGATTTCATGAAAACCAATCGCAAGCCCTGCGGCCCTTATGAGCGCTGGTTCAAGCGGCCGGTGGATATTTTCTGTGCCCTTGCGGCTTTGATCGTCTTCTGCTGGCTCTATGCCATCGTTGCCATTCTGGTGCGGGTGAAGCTAGGCAGCCCGGTGCTGTTCCGCCAGCCCAGACCCGGCAAAAATGAGCAGATTTTCAACCTCTGCAAATTCCGCACCATGACCGATGAACGGGATGAAAAGGGCAATCTGCTGCCGGATGATGTGCGGCTGACCAAGTTCGGCAAGTTCCTCCGCTCCACCAGTCTGGACGAGCTGCCGGAGGCATGGAATATCCTCAAGGGCGATATGTCCGTCATCGGACCCAGACCCCAGCTGGTGCGGGATATGGTCTTTATGACTCCTGAGCAGCGGCAGCGCCACTGCGTGGCACCGGGTCTGTCGGGACTGGCACAGGTTCGGGGCAGAAATGCCATTTCCTGGGAAGGAAAGCTGGCGACAGATCTGGAATATGTGGAAAAAGTCACCTTCTGGGGAGATCTGAAGATCGTCCTGCAGACGGTGGTGAAGTTTGTCAAGCGGGAGGATATTTCCGCTGAAGGCATGGAAACTGCCGAGGATCTTGGCGATTATCTGCTCCGTACCGGACAGGTGGAGCAAGCGGAATATGACCGTTTGCAGCAGCAGGCCAAAGACCTGCTGGCAGAAAGACAGAAAGCTGCCGTGTAAACGGCGGGAGAGCGTATGGAAAGACAGAAATTTTCCGTTGCCATGTGCGTCTACGGGGGCGATGATCCCCGGTGGTTTGTGCAGGCAGTGGACAGCATTTTAAATCAGACCGCCGTGCCCCATGAAGTGGTGCTGGTGGTGGACGGCCCTGTGCCGGAAGCCTTGGATCAGATCATCTGCAGCTATGAGCAGAATCCGGTCTTCCGGGTGGTGCGGCTGGCAGAAAATCAGGGTCACGGCAATGCCCGCAGAGCCTCTCTGGCAAACTGCTCCAACGAACTGGTTGCCCTGATGGATGCAGACGATCTCAGTGTACCGGACCGCTTTGAAAAGCAGCTGGCCATGTTTGCCGCAGACCCCGATGTGGATATCGTCGGCGGTATGATCGATGAATTTGTGGAAACTCCCGCAGAAATCGTCGGTGCCCGCCATGTGCCCTGCACCGATGAGGAGATTAAAGGCTATCTCAAGACCCGCTGCCCCATGAATCAGGTCACAGTCATGTTCAAAAAATCCTCCGTGGATGCCGTGGGCGGCTATGTGGACTGGTACAACGACGAGGATTACTACCTCTGGGTGCGAATGCATCTGGCAGGCATGAAATTTGCCAACACCCCGGATATGCTGGTCCATGTCCGGGTGGGCGCGGATATGTATCGCCGCAGAGGCGGCATGCGCTATTTCAAGAGCGAGGCAAAGCTCCAGAAGTACATGTGGAAGAAGGGCGTCATCGGCTTCGGCACTTATGCCGTCAATGTGGTCAAGCGCCTGATTGTGCAGGTGCTGCTGCCCAACCGGATCCGAGGCTGGGTGTTCAAGGCCTTTGCAAGGAGTAAATCGTAATGGCACAGAAGAAATATAAAATCGGCTATACCACCGGCGTATTCGATATGTTCCATATCGGTCATCTGAATATTATCCAGCGGGCCAAGGAACAGTGCGATTACCTCATCGTTGGTGTCACCACCGATGAGCTGTGCTACAGCCGCAAGCAGAAGTATCCCATTATCTGCGAAGCTGACAGAGTCGCCATTGTGGAGGCCATCCGCTATGTGGACAAAGTCGTTCTGCAGGAGGATATGGATAAGATCCGCCCCGTGAAGGAACTGGGCGCCGATGCGGTATTTGTGGGCAGCGACTGGAAGGGCACGGAAGCATGGCTGCGGTATGAAAAAGAATTTGCCGAAGTGGGCTGCACCGTGGTCTATCTGGACCACACCGACGGCATTTCTTCCACCATTTTGCGGGAAAGGCTGAACAAATGATCTTTACCTACAAAGCCTGGAGCAAATTCTGCAAAAAGCTGGCGGATGACGGCATCCATGCCATCTCGGCAAAGGAAGTCACCGCAGAAAAACGGCAGTATATGGTTCTGAAGCACGATGTGGAAACCGATGTCCCCCATGCTTACGAAATGGCTGCCATTGAGCAGCAGCATGGACACCGGGGCAGCTACTATGTGCAGGCCTACCTGCTGAAAGACGAAAAAAATGTGGCGCTCCTGCAGAAGATGCAGGAAATGGGCCACGAAATTTCCTATCACTATGATGTCATGGACAGCAACAAGGGCGACCTCGGGGCTGCCGTGTCGGAATTTGAGGAAAACCGCCGGATGTTCGAGGAGAATGGTTTTTCCATCACCACCGTCTGCCAGCACGGCAACCCTATTGTGGAGCGGGTGGGCTACACCTCCAACCGGGATTTCTTCCGCAGCGCCAAGGTGCGGGAAGCATATCCCGCCATTTCCGATATCATGGTGAATTTCCACACCGCCGTCTCCACGGAATACCGCTATTTCTCCGATGCGGGTAGACGGTTCAAGTGGATCTTCGACCCCTTTGAAAATGACATCGTAAACAGCGATGACAAGAATATCGCCTACGACGATCTGACGGCCCTGTTTGGGGCTTTGGATCGGAACGGCGGCAATATTATCAGCACCCACCCCCACCGCTGGATGCGGTTTGCCTTTGGTGTGGTGGTAAAGGATGCCATCTTCAAATGCGTGAAGGCGGCAGCAAAAATTGCCATGAACATTCCGTTTTTGCGGAAATTCATGGAGAAGTACTATTATTTGGCGAAGAAATTCTGAGAGGTATTCCTATGGCAGCACCGCAGGATGTGAGAAAGGTCCAGGAAAAGATTTTGGACACCATGAAATATATTGACCGGCTCTGCCGGGAAAACGGCATCGTCTATTACATCATGGGCGGTACGGCTCTGGGTGCGGTGCGTCACGGCGGCTTCATCCCCTGGGACGACGATCTGGATATTTTCATGACCCCGGACCAGTATGAGAAGTTCAAGGCGGTGTTTGAAAAGGAGCAGAGCCAGCAGTTCGTGCTGCAGGAGTGGCGGACGACTCCCAACTATCTGGAGTATGCCAAGATCCGCATGAACGGCACCACCTTTATCGAGGAGAATTTTGCCCAGCGGAAGGATATGCACCATGGCATCTATGTGGATATCATGATCCTGCACAAGGTGCCCAAGAGCAAATTCGTGCAGAAGCTGGTGTATTACCAGTCCAAATTTGTCACCCTCTACGGCCTGTCCCAGCGGAACTGGAAGCCCAAGAGTTCCTCTCAGGCTTTGGTGCTGAAAGCATTGAAGCTGATGCCCTGCAAGTGGATGGCAAAGGTCTGCTACAAGCATATTTACAAGTACGACGGCAAGGACGGGGATTTCCTCTACTGCTACTGGATCACCCCCGCCAAGTTCCGCAATGGCCTGTTTGATGCCTCCTTCTTCTCCGATCCTGTGGATGTACCCTTTGAGGACACCGTGTTGCTGGGCTCTGAGAAAATCAAGGAGTATCTGGAGTACCGCTACGGCGACTATATGAAGCTACCCTCTGAGGAAGCCCAGAAAGCCGCCGTCCATGCTATGATCTTCGATGTGGAGAAGGACTATACCGAGTATATCGGAAACTAACGGAACAGTTTGTTCTTTTTGGATAGGAGAATGTCTGTGAAAGTAGAAGTTCTGGTTGCGACCATGCATCAGACAGATCACGAACTGCTGAAAAGACTCAATCTGCAGACGGATGCGGTTGTGATCAATCAGTGCGATCGAACCACCTATGAAGAAATTACATATGAGGGTCATCGTGTGGTATGGGTGGATACCTGTCAGCGTGGTCTGTCCAAGAGCCGGAACATGGCCTTGTCCTATGCCAGCGGTGATATCTGCATTTTCGCCGATGACGACATCGTATATGCAGATGGATATGGGGCAATGGTAGAACGTGCTTTTGCTGAGCAGCCGTTGGCCGATATTATGGCTTTCAATACCAGATGCATCAATCGGGAAGGCGCTGCAAAGCAGACATCCATCGAAAAAACTCGCAAGGCGCCTCATAACAAGTACTATGGATCTGTACGGCTGGCATTTCGCCGCAGCAAGATCGTGAAAACAGGCCTGTCCATGAACACCCTTATTGGTGCCGGAACAAAGTACGGATCGGGAGAGGAAAGCCTGTTTCTCCGTCAATGCAGAAAGGCTGGACTGAAAATTTACGAAAATCCCGGCAATCTGGCAACGGTGGATTTTACCACATCTACCTGGTTTGCAGGATATGATGCGGTTTTCTACCGGAACAAGGGCGTTTTTCTTGCCTTGGCCTATGGGAAACTGGCGAGAATATATGGACTGTATTTTGTTTTGCAGGGAAGAAAAATCTCCCATTTGTTGCCTGTAGAAATTTATAGAAATATACTGACAGGAATCAAAGAGTACCATGAAATATAAGAGTGAACAGAACTTTCCCCGTGTTTTGATTATCAGCAATGAGTGTCTATCTCCGAGCAGCTCCAACGGCCGCACGTTGCGGAATTTTTTCCTGGGTTGGACCAGGGAGAATCTGGCACAGTTTTATATCCATGCAAAAGAACCGGATTTTGATGTCTGCGGCAATTACTACTGCGTCACCGACGGGCAGGCCCTTCGGGCCTTTCTGGGAAAAGGCAAGTCCGGCGGTGTGGTGACGGAATCCCCCAAGACTGAAGGCGGACAGGCCAATCTGAAGCAGAGCCGCGGCCGCAATGCCAAGACCATGCTGGCTAGAGAACTGATCTGGAACAGCAAACGGTGGGGCTACAAAGCCTTTGCCCAGTGGGTGGAGGCCTTTGATCCCCAAGTGCTGCTTCTGCAGGCCGGTGACTGCGGCTTTATGTGCAAGCTGGCGCGCAAGCTTGCAAAAAAGCATAACATTCCCCTTGTGGTCTATAACAGCGAGGGGTATTACTTCAAAAAATTCGATTATTTCCGGGCAACGGGTCTGGCCCACAGACTCTACCCCGTGTTTTACGGACAGTTCTGCCGGCAGTTCCGCAAAGTGATGCAGATGGCAGCAGAAACCATCTACATCTGCGAGCCTCTGCAGCAGGACTATGACAGGGAGTTTTCCCATTCCTCCCATACGGTCTACACCGCCACCGGTGTGACCGCGGCGGAAAAGCAGCCCCACGAGGGCTTTGTGGCATCTTATCTGGGCAATCTGGGTGTTGGTCGCCATGAGCCGCTGATCGAGATCGGCAATGCCCTGCAGAAGATATCCCCGGAATTGCGGCTGAATGTCTACGGCAAGGCACCCAACGAACAGGTGCAGGCGGCATTGGAAAGCTGCCCCGGCATCTGCATGAAGGGCTTTGTGCCCTACGAGCAGGTGGTGGAGGTGCTGCAGCAGAGCGATCTGTTAGTCCACGGCGAGAGTCAGGACCCCTTCTACCGAGAGGATCTGAAATACGGCTTCTCCACCAAAATGGCGGATTCTCTGGCAAGCGGAACCTGTTTCCTGCTTTATGCCGCACCGGAACTGGCCTGCGCCCGTTATCTGAAAGAGCGGCAGGCAGCTTACGTGGTGTCTGACCCGGAAGAACTGGAGCAGACCCTGCGGCTGCTGGTGGAAGACCCCTCGGCACGCAGTCGATACTTGGAAAACGCGGCAAAGACCGTCCGAGAAAATCACCGGGAAGAAGTGGGCATTGCCCGCTTCCAGGAAATTTTGAGAAAGGCAGCACAGGCATGAAGATTTTGCAGGTAAATTGTGTCTACGGTAAAGGCAGCACAGGTAAGATCACCCGGGACAATCATCAGGAACTGTTGGCGCGGGGATACGAATCCGTGGTCTGCTACGGCAGAGGTGCGTCTGTGTCCGAAACCCATGTATACAAAACCTGTGGGGAAGCCTATTCCAAACTGAATAACCTGCTGACACGATTTACCGGTCTGATGTACGGTGGCTGCTTCTTCTCCACCAACAAGCTGATTTCTATCATCAAAAAAGAAAAGCCCGATGTGGTGCATCTGCAGTGCATCAATGGCTATTTTGTCAATGTCTATCGGCTGATCACATGGCTGAAGAATCATCGCATCAAGACCCTTGTGACCCTCCATGCGGAGTTCATGCACACGGGAAGCTGCGGCTATGCCTTGGAGTGCGAAAAATGGAGAACCGGCTGCGGCAACTGCCCCAGAGTGAAGCAGGAGACCAGATCTCTGTTTTTTGACGGCACGGCAGCCTCCTGGAAGAAAATGAAAAAAGCCTTCGAGGGCTTTGAAGAAGACTGCATGGTGACCTCTGTGTCCCCCTGGCTCATGGAACGGGCACAGTCGTCACCTATTTTGGCAAACTTGCGCCATGTGACAGTGATGAACGGCTTGGATACAAATGTATTTCGCCCTGTTCATGGGACAGAAATTCGGGAAAAGCTGGGCATCGACGACCGAAAAATGGTGCTTCATGTGACAGCTGCTTTCTCTACAGAACCGGGCCACATTAAGGGTGGTGCCTTTGTGGTGGAACTGGCAAAGCGACTGCCGGAGATGGTGTTTGTAGTGGTAGGAAGCCGAAATCCGGATATGGAACTGCCCACAAATGTTATCAACGTTGGCAGATTGGAGAATCAGGAAGAACTGGCGGCATACTATTCTGCTGCCGATGTGATGCTGCTGACCAGCAAACGGGAGACCTTTTCCATGGTGGTGGCAGAAAGCCTGTGCTGTGGTACGCCCGTTGTGGGATTTAAAGCCGGTGCGCCGGAAGGAATTGCGCTGCCCAAGTACAGCGATTTTGCCGAATATGGCGATCTGGACGGGCTTCAGAAGCTGTTGGTGCAGTATTGCACGGCGAGAGCAGATGCTGCCGAAGCCCATGAGGCCTACGGAAAAAAGCAGATGACCGATGCGTATATCAAATGCTATGAGGAACTGGTATGGAAAAATTAAGTGCAGACAGTAAAGTTTATATATTGGAAACAATACTCCTCTTTTGTATTTGTTTCTTTATCATGAAGGAAAAAGAGAGCTTGGTCAGCTTGCTGTTCCATATGACCTTTTTTCTACTGGTTTTTACCTTTTTGCTGCAGCTTTGGATGATACCGAAGCTGAATGGTTTGCATATTCTGGCTGTTGTGACGATTGTAATTTCCTTTATTCATGTGACCATGCAGGCAGAAACAATTGCTTTTGCGTATTACAAAAAGTTGATTATATTCTCCTGTACTGTGATGATGCTGCCGATTGCAAACGGAATATATGTGAATAAAAAGCTGGTGGACTGGGTTCTGGGGATCAATTTGTCTATTGCGGCACTGTATATAGTGATGTACTGGGGCTTTGGAGTTAGAGGCTATGTTGATGTTTACTTGTGCCTCAACTTCTCAAACCCTAATCTGACGGGTATGTTTCTGTTGCATTCCTTGCTTTATTGCGCAATTGCTTTTTATCGTTACCGCCATTGGTTTGTACGGGCGGTAATCGTGGTGTTGTTTTTAGCCCTGTTTTGGCTGTTGAAGGAAACTGGCACCAGAAGTGCGATTTTGGCATTGATTGGTTTCGGTGCTTTTGCGATCTTCAATGTTGTCTTGAAGAAAGATGTCAGAATATCTCCCGCCATGTCTTTTGTTTTGATTTTGGCACCCTTGTTGATTGCGTTTGTATATCTGGGCATGGCAAAGAGCGGCATTTTGGAGAAATGGTTTTCTTCCTTTTCTGCGAGAGGAAAGAACCTGCACTCCAGAGAGGCGATCTGGGAGTATGTGCTGGCATATTATGAGCGTTCGCCTGTGATCGGCGCTTATTATGATATCAGCGGTGGCAGAGGTATGTCCCAGATGCACAATACCCATCTGGATGTGCTTGTTTCTTATGGAACGGTGCCCTTTGTACTGTTCATCCTAACTATGCATGCCGGTGTAAGAAAAATCCTGGATGAAGCAAGATCGGAATTCGGACATATGTGCATATTTGCCTTTTATGCAGTTTTGCTGCTGGGTACATTTGAGGCGGCATTGGTTTCCGGCGGCGTTGGATTGTATGTTTTGAGTTTTGGTTTTTTGATTTTGGCCAGATATGATGAGCAAGAAGAGATGCTCGAAGAAGGAATGTTTGTTCCCGCCGATAACCAGGGCTCATATCTTAGAGCCAGACGATATTAATGGCTGAAACGGAATGTTTCGGTCATGGGGAAACAGGAGTTTGCAATATGGAAATTGATTTTGTCATACCCTGGGTAGATGGCAGTGACCCCCAATGGGTCAGTGTTCGCAACCAATACAGCAACAACCCTATCAGTGAGGCCCAATACCGTGACTGGGATATTCTGAAATACTGGTTTCGTGCCGTGGAGAAGTATGCACCATGGGTCAGAAGAATTCATTTTGTGACCTTTAATCAGGTGCCTCAATGGCTCAATAAGGACCATGAAAAACTGCATCTGGTAGATCATAAGGACTATATTCCGGAGGAATATTTGCCCACTTTCAGTTCTCATGCGATTGAATTGAATTTCCATCGGATCGAAGGTTTGGCGGAGCACTTTGTCTACTTTAACGACGATATGTTCCTTGGGGCACCGGTGAAGGAAACGGACTTCTTTGTGGACGGAAAACCCTGTGAAAGCCCCATAATGTCCGCCATGACCCCCTCTGTGGTGGGGGACCCCTTTGTTCACTATCTGTGCAACAATCTCAGCGTGATTAATGCCCATTTCCCCAAGCGGGCGACCTTAAAGGGGTATTTCAAAAAGTGGTTTGCCCCCTGCTATGGAAAGCTGCTGTTGAAAAATTTTTATTACGGCATCCTTGGCAAATTCACCGGCTTTCAGAATTTCCATCTGCCCAGCTCTATGCTGAAGTCCAACTTTGAGGAAGTGTGGAACTTGGAGCCGGAACTGCTGCAAAATACCTGCAGCCACAAGTTCCGCAGCCGGGAAGATGTGAACCAGTATGTCATGAGTCAATACAATATCTGCAAGGGTAATTTCACACCCAGAAAGCCAAATATCGGAAAATTTTTCACCATTGGCGCCAATAGCGAGGAGATGTACCGGAGTCTTCGTACCGGTCGGTATAAGTTGCTGTGCCTCAATGACAATGTGGAGGCCATCGATTTTGAAGGGGAAAAACAGAAACTGGTGGAGATTTTTGAGGAGATATTCCCGCAAAAGTCGTCTTTTGAACTTTAATTTATGAATAAATTTGTATTTTCAACCAATCGGTTGACCTTTCATCAAACTGAATTTTGCAAAGCGATGGTTGAGGCCAGCGATTTTTCTGTGTTGGTAAACCAGCCGATCGTGCCGGGTGAGGAACATAAATATCCGGATTACAAAGACTATCGCCACCTTCTGGTGGAGTCCTACGATATTCCGGAAGATGTCTGCCGTCAATTGCTGGTGGATGCAGATGTGGTTGTTTTCGGCAATGCCCCGGAAAATATGATTATGGAACGCCTGAAAAAGGGCAGACTGACGCTCCGTTATGCAGAGCGGTTTTATAAAAATGGAAAATCGTTTAAGAATTGGCTGCGGGACTATGTGGGTGCCTGGCTCCATCACGGTAGATTTCAGAAATATCCCATCTATATGCTCTGTGCCAGTGCCTATACGGCAATAGATGCAGCCCGGTTTGGCAATTACAAAAACCGCTGTTTCCGCTGGGGCTATTTCCCGGAAACGAGAGTCTACGAAACCTCCCTCTGGGAGAGGGAAAAGCAGCAGGATGTCCCGACGGTTCTTTGGGCCGGCCGGATGATCGATTGGAAGCATCCGAATGATGCGATTCTGGCAGCAGAAAAGCTGAAGAAAAGCGGATATCATTTCCGCATGAAACTCATTGGCAGCGGCCCCATGGAGGAACAGCTGCAGCAGATGGTCGCGAAGAAAAACTTGTCCGATTGTGTGGAACTTCTTGGATTGAAGAGCCCGGAGGAAGTCCGCTCCTATATGGAGCAGGCGAATATCTATCTCTTTACCAGCGATTTTGGCGAAGGCTGGGGTGCGGTTCTCAATGAGAGTATGAACTCTGCTTGCGCGGTGGTAACCAGTCATGCGGTCGGTGCGGCACCCTTCCTCGTCAAAGACGGGGAAAACGGCTGTATTTACCGCTCCGGCGATGTGGATATGCTGGTGGAAAAAGTGAAGGCCCTTCTGGATCATCCGATGGAGCAGAGGAGACTGGGCGAAGCAGCATACAAAACCATAACGGAAACATGGAATGCACAGACGGCAGCCGAAAGATTGTTGGTGCTGGCAGACTGCCTGAGAAGCGGCAAAGAAGTACCTTTTAGAGATGGACCCTGCAGCAAGGCAGAAATCTTAAGAGAAAATTGGATTGCGTATAAAGATGAGGTGGAATATAGATGAAAATACTGTTTGTGTCTGAGCTATATCCCAGCGATGAGAAACCGCAATACTGTATTTTTATTGAGCAACAGGCGCAGGCACTTCGGGAATTGGGAAACGATGTGGATGTGCTGCGCTTGAAAAGAAGCGAAAATGTGAATCAGTCTCTGAGGATGGAGAGTGTGCGCAACGGGTTGCGAATCTTTTGCTGGGAATACTTTTCTTCAAAGCGGGATGAGCTGCTGATGACACCGTTAAAAAGAGATCTGATCAAATCCTTCCTGTTGAAGGAAAACTATCATGTCATTTCGCTACATATTGGCAGCACGCGGCCATTCAAGGCAATTGCCAATGTGTGCAAAGGGAATTCTACAAAAGTATTTGCACACTTTCATGGGTTAAATGTGTGGAGAGATTATTATCAATCCACGAAGCAGGCAATCGTAAGATCCTATAAAAACTTGCACAGAATGGCGCTGTTAAATCGCATTGACGGTGCAATTGGAGTAAGCGACTGCACTTGCCAAAAAATTCGCTTACACTATCATGGACCGGTTTTTACCGTATACAACGGAGTCGATTTAACGCGCTTTGTTGGAATGAAAAATGTGGATACGGAAGTGTTTCGGATCCTTTGTGTTGCAAACTTAATTCCGCTGAAAGGACAATCCTACTTGATACAAGCGGTTGCCAAGGTTATCAAACAGGGACACCGTGTTGAATTGGTTTTGGTCGGTGAAGGACCTGAGCGGGAACGGCTGCAAAACATGTGTGCCCAGCTTGGCATAGACAATGCGGTTCACTTTTTGGGAGTTTTACCGTATGACGATGTTGCCCGACAGATGGCTTTGTCTGATATCTTCATTATGCCGTCGCATTTTGAAGCCTTTGGGTGTGTATATGTAGAAGCAATGGCAACGGGGACTTTAACTTGCGGTTGCAGATTGTATGGTGCTGCTGAAATTATAAATGATCGAACAGATGGACTTCTGTTTGAGGAGAAGAATGTCGATGCAATTGTGGATACGATTACATATGCTATTGAAAATCCAGAAGAAGCACAAAGAATGGCGGAAAACGGCATTCAGAAGGCTGCAGTGTTTTCTTGGCGGAAATCGGCTGAAAGTTTAGAAAAGGTGTATCGGGGTGCGTTGCATTCTGGTTTGTAAGGAATGAAAGAAGAATAAAAATTGGCTGAGAATATGGTAAACGAAAAAAAACAAATATCCATTGGCGCAATCATCTCTTATGCGACGATCGCGTTTAATATTTTGACAGGCCTGCTGTACACACCGTGGATGATCCGCGAAATTGGAGATGACCAATATGCGCTGTATACGCTGGCGATTTCGGTCATTAATATTTTTATGCTGGACTTTGGTATTAGCTCTGCTGTGGCGAAGTTCCTTTCCAATTATTATGCTGCGGGACAACATAACGAAGTAAACAGATTCATGGGTATTGTGTATAAGCTGTTTATTTGTCTTGCAGGTATCATTGCTGTTTTGCTGTTCGGGTTTTATTTTTTGATAGATGGAATTTATCAAAATCTGACACCCGAGGAGCTGGTCATATATAAACGGCTTTTCATTATTGTTGCATCATATAGCGTACTCTGTTTCCCTTTTACGACCAACAACAGTGTCTTAATGGCCAATGAACGCTTCATTGCTGTTAAACTATGTGGCTTTGGGCAGAAAGCTGTGAGTGTCCTTTTGATTGTAATTACACTCGTAGCGAAGATGGGCGTATATGCCATGGTTTTGGCCAATGCATTAAGCAATGTTGTTTTTGTAGCGATTAAATATCTGTGCATAAAAAAAGAAACATCGCTGCGGGCTGACTTTAAATTTTGGGATAAATCTGTGGCTAGACAGCTGTTTGATTATTCTGTATGGGTTACGGTTGGTAATATTGCAGGCAGATTTATTTTTTCCATCATGCCCACCATCATTGCTGCTTTGATCGGTTCTGTGGAAGTGACGATATTTGGCTTGGCTTCATCTCTGGAAGGTTATGTCTTTTCTTTTTCTGAGGCAATCAATGGCATGTTTATGCCGAAGATATCCAGAATTCTTGGGCAGAAAAGCGCAACCCAAAAGCTATCGGACTTGATGGGAAAGGTTGGCCGTTTTCATGTAATCTCCATTGGGTTGATCTACCTCGGCTTTATATGTGTGGGAAGAGAGTTTGTCACATTGTGGCTGGGGGATGGCTATGAGTTGGTGTATATTTGCGCGCTGATCCTAATTTTTCCCAGTATGATAGATGTTCCGCAGCAAATTGCCAGAACTGCGTTGCTGGCAAAAGATATTGTCAAGGAGCAAGCTTTGATCTACATAGGAATGGCAGTTGCCAATGTAATATGCAGTTTTGTCCTGCTTCCGCTGATTGGTGTGGTGGGAGCTGCAATATCTATATGTATAGCCTATCTGCTGAGAACAGTTGCATTTAATGTGCTTTACCACAAAAGACTGTCCATTGATATAGGAGCCTACTTTAAGAAAACCTATATTAGATGGTGTGGTGTTGCATTGGGGACATTGGCAGTTGGGCTTGCAATCGGGGAATTTATACCTGAAGTTAGTTGGATTGGCCTCTTTGGAAAAGCTGTGCTGATTGTTCTGGTATATCTTTTGCTCCTGTGGGCAGTTGGATTAAATAAGAATGAGCATAAACAAATATTGAGCATGATAAAAAGAAGGTAATGTTATGAGTCTTTTTACCAACAAAACTTTGATGATCACCGGCGGTACCGGCTCTTTCGGCAACGCCGTTCTCAACCGTTTCCTGCAGACCGACATCGGCGAGATCCGTGTGTTCTCCCGTGACGAAAAGAAGCAGGACGATATGCGCCATGAATTCCAGGCGAAGATGCCCGAAGCAGCCGGTAAGATCAAATTCTTTATCGGCGATGTGCGGGATCTGGCTTCTGTGAAGAATGCCATGCACGGCGTGGACTACATTTTCCATGCAGCAGCCCTGAAGCAGGTGCCTTCCTGCGAATTCTTCCCCATGGAAGCCGTCAAGACCAATGTCATCGGCACGGACAATGTGCTGACCGCCGCCATTGATGCCGGTGTCAAGGCTGTCATCTGCCTGTCTACGGACAAGGCCGCCTATCCCATCAATGCCATGGGCACTTCCAAGGCCATGATGGAAAAGGTGGTGGTGGCAAAGAGCCGTACCACCGATCATACCAAGATCTGCTGCACCCGCTACGGCAATGTCATGTGTTCCCGCGGCTCTGTGATCCCCCTGTGGATCGATCAGATCAAGAACGGCACCCCCATCACCATCACCGAGCCTTCCATGACCCGCTTCGTCATGTCTTTGGAGGAAGCGGTGGATCTGGTGCTGTTTGCCTTTGAGAACGGTTCCAGCGGTGACATTCTGGTCCAGAAAGCCCCTGCCTGCACCATCGAAACCCTGGCAAAAGCGGTCACAGGCCTCTTTGCCCCCGACCATGAGATCAAGGTCATTGGCATCCGCCATGGCGAAAAGATGTATGAAACCCTGCTGACCAACGAAGAATGCGCCAATGCCACCGATCTGGGCGAGTTCTACCGCGTGCCCTGCGACAAGCGGGATCTGAACTACGACAAGTATTTCAAAGACGGTGATGTGACCAGAAACACTCTGACGGAGTTCAACTCCAGCAACACCGAACTGCTGAATGTGGAGCAGGTGCAGAAGAAGTTGCTGGAACTGGCTTATATTCGCGAAGAATTGGACGCATGGGAGAACAAGTAATGAACGCAACACAACAGGGGATTTTAATTCTTCTGAAAAGTGCTATCACCGGAGAAGCATTACCCCTGCCGGCGGATGTCGACTGGGAAACGGCGCAGAAGATTATCAAGTGCCACCAGATCGGACCTTTGGTCTATGCCGGTGCGGTCAACTGCGGTGTGGATAAAAATCTGCCGTGGATGCAGAAGCTGTTTCAGACCTACTGCAAAAATATGATGGTCAGCGAGATGCAGCTGCAGTCTGTCAAAAAGCTGTGTGATGCTTTCGAGGAAGCAGGCATCGACTATATGCCCGTCAAGGGCTGCAATATGAAGCCCCGCTATCCCAAGCCGGAGCTGCGAGCCATGGGTGACGCAGACATCCTCATCAAGCTGGATCAGTACGATCGGATCGTGCCAATTCTGGAAGCGCAGCACTATAAAGAAGTGCTGGAAAGTGACCATGAACTGATCTGGAACGGTGGAATTTTGCATTTGGAACTGCATAAGCGGCTGATGCCCTCTTATAACAAAGACTATTTCCGTTACTTCGGCGATGGCTGGCGGCTGGCAAAGGTACAGACCGGCTGCCGCTGGGCTATGACGGCGGAGGACGAGTACATCTACCTCTTTACCCACTTTGCCAAGCATTACCGTGATGGCGGTATCGGCCTGCGCCATGTGCTGGATCTGTGGGTCTTTGAGAGAAGCGTGCCAACTTTGGATGAAAGCTATGTCTGCCGGGAGCTGGAGAAGCTGCGGCTCCTGGAATTCCGGGAGAATATCTCCAAATTGCTCCGTGTGTGGTTTGAAGAAGAAGAAACCGACGAAAAGACGGAATTTATCTCTCAGTTCGTCTTTGGCAGTGGCTCTTTTGGCAGCAAGGAAAACAAATCTGCTGCTGCTGGTGCCCGGGATGCGGAAACTGCAGGCTCTGCACAAAAGGGCAAGGCTATGCGGCTGCGGAAAATCCTGTTCCCACCCCTTGAAAATATGCAGCTGATTTATCCCGCACTGAAAAAACTACCGGTTTTGCTGCCGGTGTTCTGGGTCGTGCGGTGGGTGCGGACAATTTTGTTCCGCAGAGATCGCATCGCTGTGCAGCGGAACAAGCTACAGCAACGCAGTGTAGAAGAAATCGAAACCTATCAGCAGGCCCTGGATTTTGTGGGCCTGGACTTCCAGTTTAAGGAGTAACTATGAACATTTTGATCACCGGCGCAAAGGGCTTTGTGGGCCGCAATCTGTGTGCGGCGCTGGAGGAGATCCGCGTGGGTCACGACCGCCGCCCTGACCATGAAATTGCCGATCTGACGGTCTTTGCCTATGATGTGGACAACACCCTGGAGGAACTGGATCAGTTCTGCAAGGAGTGCGATTTTGTCCTCAATCTGGCGGGAGTCAACCGCCCCAAAGACCCGGCAGAGTTTATGGCAGGAAACTTTGGCTTCGCCTCCACCTTGCTGGATACCTTAAAAAAGCATGGCAACACCTGCCCTGTGATGATCTCCAGCTCCGTGCAGGCCAGTCTGACCGGCCGCTATGCCGGCAGTCCCTACGGCGAGAGCAAAAAAGCTGGTGAAGACCTGTTCTTTGCCTATGGCAAAGAGGTGGGTGCGGAGGTTCTGGTCTTCCGCTTCCCCAATGTCTTCGGCAAGTGGTGCAGACCCAACTACAATTCCGCCATCGCCACCTTCTGCCACAA
Source organism: Candidatus Avilachnospira sp. (assembly GCA_045589035.1). Taxonomy (GTDB): domain Bacteria; phylum Bacillota; class Clostridia; order Oscillospirales; family Oscillospiraceae; genus Avoscillospira. The sequence goes on from JAZNFJ010000119.1 coordinate 28,325, forward strand.
CACCGCCAACGGCATGCCCATTCAGGTCAACGATCCCACGGTGGAAATGGATGTGGTGTACATCGACGATGTGGTGGAGGAACTGATCGCGGCTGTCCGCGGCAATGCCAATAAGCTGGCTGACGGTTACTGCGCTGTCCCGGTCCACCATGAAACCACCCTCGGCTTTATTGCCGATACGATTTTGTCCTTCCCCAAGCTGCGGGAAAGTCTGGCTGTGCCCCAGTTGGATGATCCTCTGGTCAAGAAACTCTATGCCACCTGGCTCAGCTACCTGCCCAAGGAAAGTTTTATCTACGATCTGAAGATGAACTGCGATGCCAGAGGCAGCTTTACGGAGATCATCCGTACTGCTGATCGGGGTCAGTTCTCTGTGAACATTTCCAAGCCCGGCATCACCAAGGGTAACCACTGGCACCACACCAAAAACGAGAAATTCGTGGTGGTGGCAGGTCACGGTCTGATTCAGCTGCGGAAGATCGGCAGCGAGGAGATCGTGGAATTTGAGGTTTCCGGTGAGAAGATCCAGGTGGTGGAAATGATCCCCGGCTACACCCATAACATCATCAATCTCAGCGAAACGGAAGATCTGGTGACCTTCATGTGGGCCAACGAGCCTTTTGATCCCGCCAGACCCGATACCTTTTTCTTGGAGGTTTGACCATGGAAAAGCTGAAACTTATGACCATCATCGGCACCCGGCCGGAGATCATCCGCCTGTCTGCCGTCATCAAAAAATGCGATCTGTACTTTAACCAAATCCTTGTCCATACGGGCCAGAACTACGACTACACCCTCAATCAGGTGTTTTTTGATGATCTGGGTCTGCGGGCACCGGATTTTTATCTCAATGCTGTCGGTGCGGATCTGGGCGAAACCATCGGCAATATCATCGCCAAAAGCTACAAGCTGATGGTGGAGCAACAGCCGGATGCGTTGCTGATTTTGGGCGATACCAACTCCTGCCTGTCCGCCATCGCCGCCAAGCGGCTGCACATTCCCATCTTCCACATGGAAGCGGGCAATCGCTGCAAGGATGAGTGCCTGCCGGAGGAAACCAACCGCAGAATCGTGGATATTATCTCCGATGTGAATCTGGCCTACTCCGAGCATGCCAGAAAGTACCTCCATGAGTGCGGCCTGCCCAAGGAGCGGACCTATGTGACCGGCTCTCCCATGGCAGAGGTGCTCCGTGCCAACCTGCCCCAGATCGAAGCCAGCGATGTCCATACCCGTCTGGGTCTGACCAAGGGCAAGTATATGCTCCTGTCCGCCCACCGGGAGGAGAACATCGACACGGAAAAGAACTTTACTTCTCTGTTTACTGCCATCAATGCCATGGCAGAGAAGTACGATATGCCCATTCTCTATTCCTGCCATCCCAGAAGCAAAAAGCGGCTGGAAGCCAGCGGTTTTGAACTGGACAGCAGGGTCATCTGCCATGAGCCTCTGGGCTTCCATGACTACAACTGCCTGCAGATGAATGCCTTCTGCGTGGTGTCCGACAGCGGCACTTTGCCGGAGGAATCCAGCTTCTACACCTCCATCGGTAAGCCCTTCCCGGCTGTGTGTATCCGCACCAGCACCGAGCGCCCCGAGGCATTGGACAAAGGCTGCTTCATTCTGGCGGGTATTGATGAAAAGAGCCTGCTGCAGGCGGTGGAAACGGCAGTTTCCATGGAAGAAAACGGCGACCATGGCATTCCCGTGCCGGATTATGTGGAAGAGTGCGTGTCCATGAAGGTGGTGCGGCTCATCCAGTCCTACACCGGCGTGGTCAATAAAATGGTCTGGAGAAAAAGCTGAGGAACAAGCGATGGAATTTAAAATCAAACTGGCCGGCCGCGTCATTGAGGTCAAGGCCATGTATCCGTATATCAAAAAGTACTGCGAAGGTTATGTCTGCGACGAACCTGCGGATTTTTCTGTGGAAACCACACAGGCAGATCTGGAATTTGAGCGGGAAAAATCCGCCCGGGATGACATTGCGGAAGGCAGAGCGGTCATCGATCATCCCGACTCCTATCTGGAAACCCTTGCGGTCTATCGGAAGATCGTGGAAAAGCTGATGGATTATGACAGCCTGTTGTTCCATGGCTCTGCCATTGCTGTGGATGGTGTGGCGTACCTGTTCACCGCCAAGAGCGGCACCGGCAAATCTACCCATACTCGCTTCTGGCGGGAAGCCTTTGGTGATCGGGCCGTCATGGTGAATGATGACAAGCCCCTGCTGAAGCTGACGAAAGACGGCGTGCTGGTCTGCGGTACGCCCTGGAACGGCAAGCACAATCTGGGCACCAACATGACGGCGCCCCTCCAGGCCATCTGCATTCTGGAGCGCGGCGAACAGAACGAAATCGCGGAAATCACAGCGCAGGATGCTCTGCCCATGCTGCTGCAGCAGAGCCACCGTCCCGGCAATCCGGCAGCCATGGTCACTTATATGCAGATCATGGATCGGCTGACCAAAAATCTGAAGTTCTACCGACTGAAGTGCAATCTGAATCCCGAAGCTGCGATGGTTGCCCACGAGGGCATGCGGCCCAAATAAAGCAAAAAGAATGACCGCTTTGCGGTCATTCTTTTATATTCTCCCGGATCCACTGCTCTGCTGTGCGGATAAAAACTTCCGCAACAGGGGAGCGGTCGCCTTTGGGGATGGCCAGTGCAATGGTGCGGCTGGCAGCAGGCATGAGGCTGCGGACGTCCAGGTTTTGAGATCTTCCTTTGATGAGCAGCCGGGGAACAATGGAAATGCCCAGCCCCTGCTCCACCATGGCCAGAATGGCATAATCGTCCCGGGTGGTGTATTTGATGTTGGGACGGATGCCGGCTTTGTCCAGAGCACGGTGGATATCCTGGGCAGAACTCTGCCGCAGACTGATAAAGGGATCTTTGGTCAGTTCTTCAATGGGAATCTGTTCTTTTCGGGACAGAGGATGCCCCTTGGGGAGGATGGCAACCAGAGGGTCTTCTGCCAATGGGATGGTCAGTACACCCTCCGGTGCGGGCAGACTGACAAAACCAAGGTCAATATCTCCGTTTTTGAGCCATTGCTCCATATCGTGATAGTCACCGTTGAGCATCTGCAGCTCTACCTTGGGATGGGCATTCTGAAAATCCCGGATCATACCCGGCAGCCAGTGGACAGCCACGCTGGTAAAGGCACCAATCCGAACGGTGCCGGCATCGGCAGAGCGGATATCTTCTGCCAGTTCCTGCAATGCTTCGTTCTGCTCTAAAATGGCCTGCATTTTTGGCAGCAGAAGGGAACCGGCTTCTGTCAGCTGGATTCCGCTGCGGCTGCGCTGCAGCAGCGAGAAGCCGAACTCCTGCTCCAGATCCTTCAGCACATGGCTGATGCGGGACTGGGTGGAGTCCAAAGCCTGTGCTGCCTTGGTCAGACTGCCCAGTTCCACGGTCTTGACAAATACTTCATATTTTTTCATGCTCATGGGAAGCACCGCCGTTTCATGCGAATAATTCATGGATATGTGCTCTTTTTGTACATAATAATGGATAAATGCAGTTTTGGCAATGGTTTTTTCTACGTTAATGTCACAAAGTGCCCGTTGCAAAAAGTTGCCAAATCGCCTATAATCAACATATCACAATTATAGCATGGATATATGAAAAAAATTCATGCAAAGGAGAGAGTTATTATGAACTGGGAAATGGTAATTTTTATTGCCTATTTCGTCTTTATGCTGGGTATCGGCTTGTATTTCTTCTTCAAGCCCAACCAGAACGGCGGCGACAAGGATTACTTCCTCGGCGGCCGTCAGATGGGCGCATGGGTTTCCGCCCTGTCCGCCGGTGCATCCGATATGAGCGCATGGGTGCTCATGGGTCTGCCTGCATCCATCTTTGCTGCCGGTATGGGCCAGACCTGGATCGCTATCGGCCTGCTCATCGGCTATATCCTCAGCTGGATTTTTGAAGCACCCCGTCTGCGTCGCTTCTCCATCAAGGCTAAGGACTCCATCACCATTCCGCAGTACCTGACCAACCGCTTCCTGTCCGGCAGCAAGGCTCTGCAGGTGCTGTGCGCGGTGATTTTCCTGGTGGCTTACACAGTTTATGCTGCTTCCTCCATCAAGGCCTGCGGCACCCTGTTCAACACCGTTATGAACATCCCTGCCGAAACCGCCATGTACATTGCTGCATTCATCATCATTGCCTATACCTTCCTGGGCGGCTTCTCCGCTGTCTGCTGGACGGACTTCTTCCAGGGTATGCTGATGCTGGCTGCGCTGCTGGTGGCACCCATCTTTGCGCTGGCTCTGGTGGAAAACCCCGCACAGGAATGGCAGGTTCTGGGCCAGGCCGGTTTCTTTAACTTCACCTCTTCCTGGCAGGATATCGTTTCCGGTCTTGGCTGGGGTCTGGGCTACTTTGGTATGCCCCATATCATTGTCCGCTTCATGTCCATCCGTTCCCACAAGGAACTGAAGAAGTCCCGCGTCATCGGCATTTCCTGGACTGCCATCATCCTGCTCATGTCCGTGGCTGTGGCCACCATCGGCAGAATGTTCCTGGGCGAGATCGAAGATACCTCCACCGTCTTTATCCAGATGGTCCGTATGATCTTCCCTCCCATTCTGGCCGGTATCTGCCTGTCTGCCATTCTGGCAGCTTCCATGTCCACTGCCGACTCCCAGCTGCTGGCTTCTGCATCTGCCTTTGCCAGCGACCTGTATAAGCCCGTCATCCGTAAGGACAAGGCCGGCGAAAAGGAAATGCTGTGGGTCAGCCGTATTGTGGTCATGGCCATTGCTGTGGTTGCTCTGTTTATCGCAAAGAACCCCAACTCCGGCACGATCATGGGTCTGGTGGAGAACGCATGGGGCGTCTTTGGTGCAGCCTTCGGTCCTGCCATTTTGCTGAGCCTGTTCTGGAAGCGGTTTAACTTCGCCGGTGCTGTGGCCGGTATCGCAGCCGGTGCTGTGGGCGACATTCTGTGGCTGGTGGTTCTGAAGTCCACCGGTATCTACGAGATCGTTCCCGGCTTCATCATTGGTCTGATCGTGGCTGTGGTGGTGTCCCTGTGCACCAAGGCTCCCAACGCAGAAGTGGAAGCCCTCTTTGACGAAGCAGTCAGCTGCGAAGATTGATACAAAAAATAAGACTCCCGAAGCCATGGGGTTTGGGGGGTTTTTGTTTTTGTTATTCACTTTCTTTCCACTCGGGAACCGCATCTTTGAAGGTCTTGGGGAAGAGCTTTCTGCGGAACAGGAACGCGGAGTACAGCACCCACAGCACAAAGAAGATGGCAAAGGCGATGCAGGCTTTGGTGAAAGAGCCGGCGGCAAAGCCCAGCAGGAACAGCAGGGGGGCGATGAACACCATGGCAGGGAAGGTGGAAAGGATGTACAGGCTGGAAGTGGGGGTGATCAGACCGGGATCTGCTTCCTTCATAAGGATTACGCCGTTGGAAGCGGTGCCGGTCAATGTGCCGAAGCTCATCAGGAAGAACTCATGCTCAAAGCCCTTGAAGCACTCCTTGGCGGTCAGCCGGATATAAATGTAGGTGATCACACCGCCGACCACGGTCAAGACCAGAATGGGCAGGATATAGTTGCGGATGTCATTGATCTCAATGGCAGACACACCGGCCACGATCATTAAATCAAAGGCAAAACCGGAAATGCGGTCCATCTGGTAATTATTGATGTAGCCCCGGGTCATGACTTTGTCCTTCCGCAGCCGCTTGACCACAAACTTGATGAGGGTGGCGCCGATGGCGGCCCACATGAAGTTGAAGCCCCATGCGATGGAGTTGGTAAAGTCGGAGATGACAGCCAGCAGGCACATGATGCCAAAGGAAATGGCATAGGCCAGAGCCACAAAGCCCATCTGAATGGAGAATTTATCCACAGACTCGCTGTCGGGGATCTCGTCACCGTCGGGGTTGGCGGGGTTTTCCGTTTCGGAAACAGTGGCCTTACGAACCTTCAGTAAGCCTTTGCGCTTAAAGTAGTTGATGTAGAACACACCGCAGACAGAAGCTACAATGAAGCCGATGGAAGCCAGAGAAAGACCGAAGCTGCCATTGCCGGCAAATTGAGCGGCAGGGGTGTTGGTGAAGTTGATATCCCAGCTGAGGGCATTGCCGGGACCCTGACCATAGGCCAGAGGCAGGATCAGTCCACAGACATAGGAAATGGGGTTGTGTCCGTTCCGGCTCAGGATGAACAGCAAAATGGTGATGCCCAGACCCACAAAGGCCTGCAGCATATAAGCACCGCCCTGCAGGGCTGCGAACTCAAAAATCTGTGCTTTGGTGCCCTTGAGGGTGCTTTTTTCTGTCTTCAGGGTCATGGCGGCGAAGCCGATGCCCAGACAGTGATAGGTGACCACCTGCATGGTGCGCATATCCAGCAGCTGAAAACCGAAGGACTTACAGATAATGTTGGTGATGAGCAGCAGGGTACCGCCAATCAGTGCCGAAGGGATCAGACATTTTCGGAAAAGAGGAATTTGCGTGCGGAGAATGTTTCCCAGCAGCATAAACAGAAGAAGCAAACCGATTTGTACAAGGGTCTGCCAGACAGGACCGTAATTGGCCAAGGTAAAATCCCAACTCATGGAGGATACCCCCTTATTTTTTCTCTCGACACACATTATAAAATAGAAATGCGGTTCTGACAACTGTTTTTTCCATTGTCAAGGGCATGCGAAGATGGTATACTGGTCATATAGCAACAAAATTTCCTTTTTATGAGGTGGTTTTATGTATAAAATTCTGGAATACAATCCCCAACTGCAGAGCTGCGCATGGGATATTGATCTCCGCATGGCCATGTATGAGGGGGCCAAATGGCGGCTGATGCCCCAGGGCGGCAAGCTGAGTGATTTTGCCAATGCCCATCATTACTACGGCTTCCACCATGTCCCCGGCGGCTGGTACTATCGGGAATGGGCACCCCATGCCCATCAGCTGTACCTGACCGGCGATTTCAATAACTGGAATCTCACCTCTCATCCCCTGAAGCGGGTGGGAGAGGAAAGCTGGGAGATCTATCTGCCCGGTGATGATGCCCTGTGGCATGGCTGCGAAGTGAAAGTGGTGGTGGATGCCAACCTCCAGCGACTGCAGCGGATCCCCCTCTTTGCCAACCGGGTGGTGCAGAAAAAGGGAACCACCACCTTCAATGCCGTGGTGCTGGACGATATGCGCCAGTTCCCCTGGACAGATCAGGACTTCAAGGGCGAGGAACAGCTGTACATCTACGAGGCCCATGTGGGCATGGCCCAGGAAGAGGGCAGAGTGGGTACTTACCGGGAGTTTGCGGACCATGTGCTGCCCCGGGTGAAAAAATCCGGTTACAATACCATTCAGCTGATGGCCATTATGGAGCATCCCTATTACGGCAGCTTCGGCTATCAGGTTTCCAGCTTCTTTGCTGCGTCCTCCTGGTTCGGCGAGGCAGAAGATCTGAAATATCTGGTCAACAAGGCCCATGAAATGGGCATCCGGGTCCTGCTGGATATTGTCCACTCCCATGCGGTGAAGAACACTTCCGAGGGCATCAACCTCTTTGACGGCACGGTCTGGCAGTTCTTCCACGAGGGCAATAAGGGCGAGCATCCTGCTTGGGGTACCAAGTGCTTTGACTACGGCAGAACCGGTGTGCTCCGCTTGCTGCTGTCCAATATCAAATACTGGATGGAGGAGTACCATTTTGACGGCTTCCGTTTCGACGGTGTCACCTCCATGCTCTATCACGACCACGGTCTGGGCACGGATTTTGGTCCCAACGAGTCTTATTTCTCCTATAATACCAATGTGGATGCCATCACCTACCTGCAGCTGGCCAACGAGGTCATGCGGGAAGTGAACCCCAATGCCGTTTCCATTGCCGAGGATATGTCCGGTATGCCGGGTATGTGCCTGCCCATCGAGGAGGGCGGCATCGGCTTTGACTACCGCCTTGCTATGGGCCTGCCGGATATGTGGATCAAGACCGTCAAGGAAAAGCAGGATCAGGACTGGGAGATCGGGAAAATGTGGGGCAGCATGTGCATGCGCAGACCCGGTGAGAACAGCATCGCCTATGTGGAGAGCCACGATCAGGCGCTGGTTGGCGATAAGACCATGATCTTCCGTCTGGCGGATGCTGCCATGTATACGGATATGGACAGAGCCTGCCACAATCCGGTCATTGACCGTGCCATGGCTCTGCATAAGATGATCCGCCTGTTCACCCTTGGCGGCGGCGGAGAGGGCTATCTGAACTTTATGGGCAACGAATTCGGTCACCCTGAGTGGATCGACTTCCCCCGTGAGGGCAACGGCTGGAGCTTCCATTATTGCAGAAGACAGTGGAGCCTGCTGGAAAACGGCTTCCTGAAGTATGAATTCCTGGGCGCCTTTGACCGGGCTATGATCGAAATGGCAAGAAAACATAACCTGTTCTCCCAGAAGATGGCAGATCTGCAGCTTTTGAAAGAGCCGGAAAAGGTCATCTGCTTCGAGCGAATGGGTCTGCTCTTTGCTATGAACTTCCATCCGGAATGGTCCCAGAACAATATGCTGGTGCCGGTGTGGCAGGAGGGTGTCTACGAAGTGGCTCTGTGCAGCGATGACTGGTGCTATGGCGGCTGGGGACAGATCGCCCATATGGATTACCACAGCAAGGTCTTTGACGGACGGAACTATGTGGAGCTGTATTTGCCTGCACGGACAGCCGTGGTTCTGCGGAGAAAGTAAAAGCAATCCCCCAGCCAAAAATCAAAGATTTTTGTCAGCCCCCTTTACACAAGGGGGCCTTTTTATTGCGTGAAGGCCAAAGCCTCCCTTGTGCAAAGGGAGGTGGCACGGCGTAGCCGTGACGGAGGGATTGAAAAAAGTTAAAAACCTTTCGGCAAAATAACAAAAGACAAGTGTCTTTGACTGACGGGCGATTTGTGGCACAAATGGCGCGGATTCACCAAAATGTCCGCCGAGGAAAAACAAATAGACGTATTTCCGTGGACTTTTGTGGGATGAAGTGAAAAAACGCCAAAAACTTCTGTGAATAATTTGCATTGCAAAACAGGAAAAAAAGAGGTAAAATTCCATTTATGAGCATCAGATTCTCGAAATCTGAAGTATCAATTAGGAGGAAAATGAAATGAAAAAGATTCTTGTACTCGTTCTGGTTCTCGTCATGGCTCTGTCCATGGTGGCCTGCGGCGCTGACAAGGCCGAAACCCCCGCTGACGCTGCTAAGGTCGTCAAGATCGGTGTCTTCGAGCCTCAGACCGGTGACAACGGCGCTGGCGGCAAGCAGGAGATCCTGGGTATGCAGTATGCTAACTATGTCCAGCCCACCGTTGAAATCGGCGGCGAGACCTATGAGGTCCAGCTGGAGATCGTCGACAACCGTACCTCTGCTGAGAACGGCCCCTCTGCTGCTGCAGAACTGATCAACCGTGATGTTTCCGTGGTTCTGGGTTCCTACGGTTCCGGCGTCTCCATGGCCGGCGGTGCTGTCTTCGCTGAAGCTGGCGTTCCTGCCATCGGCGTCACCTGCACCAACCCCCAGGTCACCTCTGACTGCGATGTTTACTTCCGCGTCTGCTTCCTGGATCCCTTCCAGGGCACCGTTCTGGCAAACTATGCATACAACGAACTGGGCGTGACCACCGCTTATACACTGGCTATGCTGGGTTCCGACTATGACCAGGGTCTGGTTTACTACTTCACCGAGGCATTCAAGGCTCTCGGCGGCGAAGTCATCAACGAAGACTTTACCGAAGGCACTGCCAACTTCGTTTCCTATGTCAACAATGCTAAGGCTGCCGGCGCTGGCGTCATCATGGCTCCCGTTTCCACCAACTATGCACAGCTGATCATCGAAGCTGCTGACGCTCAGGGCTTCGAGGGCGCTCTGCTGGGTTCCGATACTTGGGACAACAACATGGTTCTGGAATCCTCTCAGGGCAAGAATGTTGATGTCGCTATCACCACTTTCTATCAGGAAAGCGGCTCCGAGTTCGATACCGGCATCAAGGAATGGATCAACGCCAACCCCGATGCTAAGACCAACAACGGCGGCAACGATATGGTTTCTGCTGTCACCGCTATGGGTTACGACGCATACTTCACCGCTCTGGAAGCTCTGAAGGCTGCCGGCTCCATCGAGCCCGCTGCTGTTCTGGAAGCTCTGCCCGGCGTGCAGTATGAAGGCGTTTCCGGCCACATCGAGTTTGATGAGATCGGCGATGCCATCCGTGACGCTGCCTACATCAAGGCTGCCAACACTGAGACCAACAACTGGGACTTCGTGAAGGTTCAGGGCGTCAACTAATTCAAAATTTATATGGAAAGAGGATGGCGGCGTGACCGCTGCCATCCTCTTTTTTCGCTGTTTATTGGGTCGCCTCGAAAGAGCGGTAAAACAGCTGTTTTTTCGAGACGGCCTGTATTTTGTGACGGCAAAAAATCTACTTAGGAGGAATCTCCATGCAGCAAATGTTCCCGTATCTGCTCAACGGTATTTCCGTGGGTGGTCAGTATGCGCTGATCGCCATTGGTTATACACTGGTCTACGGCATCCTGCGCCTGATCAACTTCGCCCATGGCGATGTGTTCATGGTGGCAGGTCTGGTCATGGTCTATGCCACGGCTTCCATGCCCTTCTACATCGCCCTGCCTCTGGTGTTGGTCGCCACGGTCATTCTGGGCTTTGTCATTGAACGGGCAGCCTATAAGCCTCTGCGCAACGCACCGAGAATGTCGGTCATGATCTCCGCCATCGGTGTCAGCTATCTGATCCAGAACCTGTCCTTCTACATCACCGGCGGCGTGCCCCAGCCTGTGACCAACCCCATTCCCTGGATCTCCAACAATGTGGAGCTCTTTGGCGCATCCACCAAGATGGTCACTCTGGTCACCCCCTTCCTGACGGTTCTGCTGGTGGTGGTGCTGGTTCTGCTGATCAACCACACCAAGATCGGTATGGCCATGCGTGCCGCTGCCAAGGACTTTGAGACGGCTCAGCTCATGGGCATCAAGATCAACCGGGTCATCTCCATGACTTTCATCATCGGCTCTTTCCTGGCTGCCATCGGCGCCATGCTGTACTTCACCAACTACCCCTCTGTTGCCATCACTTCCGGCGGTATGCCCGGTCTGAAGGCCTTCGTGGCAGCAGTTTTCGGCGGTATCGGTTCCATTCCCGGTGCTGTGGTGGGTGCGTTCATCATCGGCCTGTGCGAAGAGATCATCAAGGGTGTGGGTTACACCACCTTCTCCGATGCCTTTACCTTCGCTCTGCTGATCGTGGTTCTGTGTGTCAAGCCCACCGGCCTGTTCGGTGAAAAGGTCACCGACAAGGTGTAAGGAGGGAAATGACATGAGTAAGAAAAAGACAATTTTTACGGCCGGTATCCTGCTGGCTGTCCTGGCTGCCTGCGTGGTGCTGGACATGACCCTGCCCACCTACCACATTGCGGTCACTGTTACCAAGAAAGCAGCCGTCTACGCACTGGTTGCGGTTTCCATGAACCTGCTCAACGGCTTCACCGGCCTGTTCTCTCTGGGTCAGGCAGGCTTTATGCTGCTGGGCGCCTATTCCTACGGTATTCTGATGATCCCCGTTGCCAAGCGCGCCGGTGTTTATCAGTATTTTGACGGCGGTATCGTGAAGTTCTCCCTGCCGGAGCTGTTCGGCGGCGGCGATATGGGCATGATCCTCGGTGTCATCGTGGTTCTGCTGATCGGCGGCCTGCTGGCAGCGCTGATCGCCTACCTCATCGGCCTGCCGGTCCTGCGTCTGAAGTCCGACTATCTGGCCATTGCCACCCTGGGCTTTGCGGAGATCGTCCGCGCTTTCTTCCAGTGGAATGCCCTTGGCCCTCTGACCAACGGCTCCAACCTGCTGAAGAGCTACCCCACCTTCAACCGTGCCACACCCTATGTGATCATGGCAGGTCTGATGATCACGGTCATTGTGCTGCTGATCAATTCCACCTACGGCCGCGCTTTCCGTGCCATCCGCGATGACGAAGTGGCAGCCGAGGCCATGGGCATCAATCTGGCAAAGCACAAGCGTCTGGCTTTCATCATCAGCTCCTTCTTTGCCGGCATCGGCGGCGGTATGATGGCCATGTACATGGGCACCATCGCAGCTGCCCCCTTCAAGAGCACTCTGACCTACGAAATTCTGCTGATCGTCGTCATCGGCGGCATCGGTTCCGTCAGCGGCTCTGTCATTGCCAGCTTCCTGTACATCTTCTCCTCCGAGTGGCTGCTCCGCGGTCTGGACTCCGGCAAGTTCCTCGGAATCAGCGCACCCGGCGTGTTCAAAAACGGCTTCCGTATGGCGATGTTCTCTGTGATCATCATGGTCATCGTCCTGTTCTTCCGCAAGGGCATCATGGGCGACAAGGAACTGCCGGATCTGCTGAACAAGCGGGCGAAAAAGCAGAAAAAGGAGGCCGCTGACAAATGAAAAACGTGCTGAAAGTCGAAAATGTCACCATGCAGTTCGGCGGCGTCGTTGCTGTCAACAACCTGTCCATGGAGATCAACGAAGGCGAAATCGTCGCCTTGATCGGCCCCAACGGTGCCGGCAAGACCACCGCCTTCAATGTCATTACCGGTGTGTACCAGCCCACCAACGGCGCTGTGTACTTTAACGAAGAGAAAATCGTGGAAAACTATCCCCAGGGCAAGATGAAGAAGCTCTATGCCGGCGAACACGCAGGGGATTATACCCAGAAGCTGGCGCCTACTCCCGATGTGCTGACCAAGATGGGCATGGCCCGTACCTTCCAGAACATCCGCCTTTGGAAGTCCCAGACTGTATTTAATAATGTATTGATCGCCAAGCATTGCCGTGCCAAGGCCGGTGTGTTCTCCGCCATCTTCCGCATGAACAAGAAGGAAGAGGCTGCCCACCGCCGCCATGTGGAGGACCTGCTGAAGATCGTGGGCCTTTGGGATGTGAAGGACGAACTGGCAACCAGCCTGCCTTACGGCAAGCAGCGCCGTCTGGAGATCGCCCGTGCGCTGGCTACCGAGCCGCAGCTTCTGCTGCTGGATGAGCCCGCTGCCGGCATGAATCCCCAGGAAACCGATGAGCTGACTGCTTTCATCGGCGAGATCCGAGAGAATTTCAACATGACCATCCTGCTCATCG
>JAZNFJ010000120.1:0-3869 GCA_045589035.1 Candidatus Avilachnospira sp.
CCGCTTTCCGTGCTTCCGCATCGGGATACATGCTGCGGAACTTGTACATCTTGAACAGCTTGCCGTTTTTGCCCACCCGGGTCTGCTTGAAGAAGATCGGTCCGGGGGATTTGATGTAAATCAGAGGTCCGACGATCAATGTCACAAACAGAGTGATCACACAGCCAACCAGACCGCCCAGTATATCCATGGTCCGCTTCCAGAGCAGTTCCTGTGGTGTCGCCATGGTCATACTCAATGTCCGCACCGTAAAACCCGCCACTTTCTCAATGGCCTGATGCTGCCATTCCTCCACATGGAGCTGTTCCACTTGCACATGGACCACAATGCCCATTTCTGTAAGGTCGTTGATCAGTTCTTCCGGATATTCTCCGCTGACAGGAATGGATACGAATACTTCGTCCACCCACTTATCGCACAAGTACCCCAGCAATTCATCCTTTGCGGCAGTGACAGGGAAATCAAGGATCTTCTCCCCTACCGCATCCTGATCCAACAGGCAAATGCCCTGGATCTCATAATTGCCCATATTGTTATCCTGAAACCGGGCAATGACATTCTCCGCCCGGTCACTGGTCGTGACAAAGTATACCGCGGAGCGGAACATTTCATTTTTCCTTCGCAGCAGCATGGCTTTCCAGCCCAGCCGCACTGCATAGGAGAGAAACAGGTAGTACACTGCGGTCAGGTAGAATGTGATACGGGAATAATCCTCACCATACTGGGCAGAAAACAGAAATGCGGAAATAGCAAAGGCGACCAGAAGGACATTTTTTACTGTATGCAGGATCTCTTTATAAAATCCCCGCTTCAGAACATTTTTCATGGTGCTGCTCATGATCAAAATCGCAAGATCCGCCAATGTATAGACCATAGCCACATTGCTGTACAGGGGTTTTGTATAGGGGTTGGACCATCCATGGCGCGTAATATAAGCCAATACAAAAGCTATATGAAGGCAAAGTATATCCAGGAGTATAAAATCAAGATGCTTGATCCAGCTTTTTCTTTTCTGGGAATACACGGAACGATCACCCTCCTTCCCACGCAGACACAATATCTATGCCCAAAGCACTGCAGAACAACTATCCATTGTTGTTCCAGCAGCATATTTCCGGTTTCAAAGCAGCCTTAACCGGCTGTCAATGCAGACAATTCTTCACCATGCATTTTAGCACAAACCCCCTTTTTTTGCAAGCATTTGCAATTTTTTCATGCAAAATGCCAGTTCCAATTTTTTGCTAAAAATTTTTCTTGTTGGGTGAAATCAGCATCATAAAGAACCCCATCCTTCATAGAGGAGTGGATGACTTCGTTGTGTTAGCTATTGTGTGACCATTGACCACAAGGTCGAAGCGAAAAACAACTGACAAGTGCAAAAAGCACCGCACCGAGAAGTTTTTCTTCTCGGTGCAGTGCTTTTTGCATTCTATCTCATTTTAGCGGCGGTATTCTTTGTTGGACAAATCAGCGTATACAGGTGTCGCCAGTCCAAAGCCACCGGATACAGTCAAAATCTGCCCGGTGGTGTAGGCAGCTTCGTCACTTGCCAGATATACCACCGCCGCGGCGATCTCTTCCGGCAAGCCCATTCTGCCAAGGGGGATATGCCGTAGAAACAGGTTTCGGAATTCTTCCGTCAGACGACTTTCCACCGCATCTGTGGCCGTCATCCCCGGCAGTACCGTATTGCAGCGGATCTTATTTTTTGCTTCATGGACGGCGATCAGTTTGGTCAGATAGTTGATGGCCGCCTTACTGGTCCCGTAAGCAACCTGAGAAATATCCGGCACGATCCCGCCCACGGATGAAATATTGATGATACTGCCGCTCTGTTTTGCCTCCATATGCTTCACAGCTGCCTGACTCGCCAGAAAGACGCTTTGCAAATTCAGTTTGACGGTCTCCAAAAACACTTCCGGCTCCGTATGGGCAAAGTCCAGATCCTTGCCGGGATCAGAGGTGCCGAAATTGTTCACCAGCACATCGATGCAGCCTGCATCGGCGACGACCTCTTCCACCATGGAAGAAAAGGTCTCCGGCTTCGTTGCATCGTTGTAGACCCATTTGACATTCTCGCCGAGCTCCTCTGCAATGGTCTTTGCCCGCGCCAGATCTCTGGCTGCCATATAGACCTTTGCGCCTTCTCTTGCACAGGCTTTCACGCAGGCAAGTCCGATGCCCCTGGTGGATGCCGTGACCAACACGACCTTGTTTTTTAATCTCATACCATTTCTCCTTTGCTGCGAATTTTAGGCAAAAAGAATACACATACCACGCCGGCGGCGATGCAAAGAAGCTCCGCCATTGCCAGCGAGTGAATGGATTGGATGGCGGCATTGACTTCCCTAACGCCACTTGCGATCAAACTTGTGATTTGGTTGGTAAACAGAGGCACGAACACCGCCACACCGAAGGGTGCGGCCAGATCCCGGAACAGACCATAAGTGCCTGTCCCCGCTCCTGCCTCCTGCGCCGGCAGTTTGGACAATGCTACCTTCATAAAAATCGTTCCATTTCCGCCCAGTCCAAAGCCGAGAATACCCAAAGATGCCATCAGCAGCAAGACGGAAGTCACCTCGGAAAACAAAAGTAGCGTTCCGCAGCCGATTCCGGTCAACAGCAGGGAACCTGTCAGCACAAACTTGGGTTCAAACTTGTCTGCTAAGGGTCCTAAAAGCACCGCTCCCAGAGACATTCCCACATACATGACCGAGATGGCATAACCGGAGATGGCGGTGTTGTCCGGCTGGGTATAGTTCACAAAAACAATGGTGTTGGTCATGTTTGCCTGCATCAGTCCCTGCGTCAGAAATAAGGCCAGAACGCTGAGAATAAAGGCGCTTCGCATCATAAATCTGCCGGGCAGGATGGGATGCACCGCTTTTCGTTCGGCAGCGATCAGGCCGACCAGACTAATGACTGCGGCGATCAACACCCCTGTAAAGGCAGTGGATGTCCAACCAAAATTCTGTCCAAAGGACGGGATACAAAGAACCAGACTGAAGAAAATCAGCACCAAAACGGCACCAAGTCCATCAAAGTTTTGTAGTTTCCTCCGTTGACTGTTTGTCTCCCTTGCAGTCAACAGGCACGCGGCAAAAGTACCGGCACAAATGGCAACGCAGGTCCACAGCATGACACGCCAGCCATAGGCAGATATGATGAGACCACCCAGTGTCGGCCCAAAAATCACAGATGCACTGGAGATCAGCATATACAGGGAAAAGCCCTTCGCGATCTGATCAGCCGGAAACTCCGTGACGATATACGCCATAATGACCGGCGTCATGGCGGCGGTGCCGATACCCACAACGAACCGGGCAAGCATCATAAACACAAGGGAATTGGCCAAGGCAGAAAGGACATTTCCCAAGGTAAAAACAGCAATTCCCAGAAGCAGGGTCGTCTTCCGGCCAATGACATCGCCCACTTTGCCCAGAATGGGTGCACAGGCGGCTGTGGACATGGCCTGCGCCAACGCTGTCCATGTCGTATTATTGTATGCAACTCCAATGTCCTGCACAAAGGACGGACCCAGAACCGTGGAAAAGCCGCCAACGATACCGATCAAAAAGGCTGCCAGTGCATAAGGAAGAAACCCCTTTTTGTAAGCGTTGTTTTGCTCCATTTTTCCACTCCTTTTGTCGTAGTATGCCCTGCTTTGCGTGCATTATTTCCATTCCTCGGGACACACTTTCTTTAGAAGGAGGCTGCTTATGAAACAAAAATTCTATGTCTGCGAACATTGCGGCAATATCGTCGCCATGATACGCAACAAAGGTGTTCCCATCTATTGCTGTGGAGAACCGATGAAGGAGATCGTCCCCGGCATCACCGAAGCTTCCGGTGAAAAGCACATTCCGGTC
>JAZNFJ010000121.1:0-2817 GCA_045589035.1 Candidatus Avilachnospira sp.
TTGGTGATGAGGGGCAGACCGAACTTCTTGCCCAGAACCACATTGCGGCCCTTGGGACCCAGAGTGACCTTAACGGTGTTGGCCAACTGGTCGATGCCGGCCTGCAGAGCCTTGCGGGCTTCTTCGCCGTAAATAATCTGCTTTGCCATAATACAAAATCTCCTTTAGATAATACGATAAATTATTCCACAACAGCGAGGATGTCAGCGACCTTGACGATGCTGTAATCTTCGTTGTCCAGCTTCAGTTCCTGACCGGCATACTTGCCCACGACGACCTTGTCGCCGACCTTGACGGTCATGGGGTTCTCTTCGGTGCCAGGGCCAACGGCGACCACTTCGGAAACGATGGACTTTTCCTTGGTAGCGGTGGCGAGGATGATGCCGGAAGCGGTGGTTTCTTCTTCCAGAGTGCTCTTGATCAGCACATTGTCAGCCAGGGGTTTGAGTGTCATAATATTGCCTCCTAATTTGGTATCAGACGGGTAGTACCCGCAGGTTGTGATTTTGGCACTCTTTTTGTGGGAGTGCTAACTTGTTATATAATAGTCCAGACCTTGCCAATAAGCAAGATGCAAATTGCACAAAAAGGGTAAAATTTTTGTAAACGCCTTATTTCGAGGGCGATTTTTCTGAAAATGGGTCAGACTCCAAGGAGTTCTGCTTCATTTTCGGCCGGAATTTCGTATTTTAAACCTCTTGGATAGAAAAACCGCAGAGCACTGGGAATGACGGAGAAGGTGGCATCCTGGCTTCCGAGGGATTCTCCGTCAATATTCACAATACTTTCTTCTGTACATTGGATGCGGATTTTGTCGGTTTTCAGATGCCGGATCAGATCGGGGTACTGGGCATACTGTCCCTCCTGATACTTGCCGATGATGGCGGCAATCTGCAGCAGATTGACCGGTCTGATAATCAGCACATCCAGCATGCCATCGCAGGGATCGGCATCGGGAACAGGATGGAAGCTGCCGCCGTAGTGCCGTCCATTGCAGATGCAGATCAGGGTCTGATCACCGGTGATCTTTTCGCCGTTCACTTCGATCAGATAGGGTTTGTGGGTGCCGCCCAAAATATTGGCCACAATGGAGATGTAGTAAGCGCCGTTGCCGGACACTAGAGGCAGACGGCGGTAGCGGTTCATTTCCGAAGCAATACGGGCATCCAGACCCATAGAACAGATATTTGCAGAGTAGCAGACCAGACCGTCCGCTTCGCAGCGGATCAGGTCAAAAGCAGCTTCCTCACAGTCTAAAAACTGCTCCAGATCCCGGAAGGTTTCCGGATGGTCGAAGAGCTTGACAAAATCGTTGCCGGAACCGCTGGGGTAGTGGGTGATGGAAACATGGTCAAAACCGGCGATACCGTTGACAGCTTCGTTTAATGTGCCGTCGCCGCCGCAGGCATAGATGCGCAGATCTTCTCCTGTTTCGGCAGCTTCCCGTGCCAGACGGGTCACATCACCGGGACCTTTGGAAACCTGCACTTCGTAATCCAGGCCGCGGCTGCCAAAGACTTCCGCTGCCAGAGATTTGATCTGCACGCTACGGTCACATTTGCCCGCAGCGGGATTGACGATGAACAGATGCTTCATGGTTTTCACCTCTCAGTCACGGCTTCGCCGTGCCAGCCCCCCTCGAGGGGAGCCGTATTTTAATAGTACATATAAACATTGCACTGCAGGCGGCCGTTGTACAGTTTTCTCTTTTTGGTGGCCTGCTTGCCGAAATAGTGCTCAAACTCCGGCTCGGAGGAAATGATGTATTTATTCCAGCCATCGGCAAATTTCAGATGGCGGCCCAGCTGCCGGTACAGGTGCTGAGCGCTGCGCTGCTCCATCATACGCTCGCCGTAAGGGGGATTGGACACGATGATGCCTTTATCTGTGGGCAGAGGCAGCTTGGTGGCATCGCCTTCCTTGAACTCAATATATTTTGCCACACCGGCTTTTTTGGCATTGGACTTGGCGATTTCCAGAGAGTTGGGGTCGATGTCTGTGCCCAGGATGCGGTAGTCGCCGCGGAATTCCAGATCTTTGGCTTCTTCTCTGGCCTGTGTCCAGACTTCCTTGGGGACCACATCCCATTTTTCTGCGCCAAAGGTGCGTCCCAGACCGGGGGCGCGGTTAATGGCAGCCAAGGCGGCTTCAATACAGATGGTGCCGCTGCCGCAGAAGGGATCCCAGAAGAAATCCCGACCACGATACCGGGCCAGATTGACCATGGCAGCCGCCATGGTTTCGTGGAGGGGGGCATCATTGCCCACGGCCCGGTAGCCGCGCTTATGCAGGCTGGCGCCGGAGGTGTCCACAAAGACTTCGCAGATGTCTTTCATAAGAGAAAAACGAATTTGATAGATGCAGCCGGTTTCCGGCAGCCAGGAAAGGCCGTACTTGGCGCCCAGACGGTCCACGGCGGCCTTTTTCACAATGGATTGGCAGTCGGGGACGGAGTGGAGCTGGCTGTCCAGACTGTAGCCCTTGACGGGGAACTGACCGTCCTTGGGGATCAGATCTTCCAGAGGCAGAGCCTTGACACCCTGATAGAGCTCTTCAAAGGTTCTGGCAGGAAAACGACCCAGCAGAATCATGACCCGCTCACCCATACGAAGGCGCAGATTGGCCTTGGCCATATGGTTAAAATCGCCGGTAAAAAATGCCCGGCGGTCTTCTACACGGACATCTTCCAGCTTCATCCGCCGCAGCTCCTCGCCCACCAGACCTTCCAAACCGAAAAGGCAGGGGACGGCAAAAGTAAATTTATTCATGGCAGCTCCCAATTGTGTTATTTTCCAATTATTATATGCCATTTGGCGA
>JAZNFJ010000122.1:0-2625 GCA_045589035.1 Candidatus Avilachnospira sp.
AGATACTGAGAAAAAGTTTCCGAAAGGAAGATGCGATATGGCAAAAGAGAAAAAGGTCGAACAGATCACCGATATGGAGGTTGACTTTGCCCAGTGGTACACCGATGTGTGCAAAAAGGCAGAACTGATCGATTACTCCTCCATCAAGGGTATGTTTATTTATCGTCCCTATGGTTATGCCATCTGGGAAAATATCCAGAAGACCCTGGATGCAATGTTCAAGGCCCACGGCCATGAAAATGTCATGATGCCCATGCTGATCCCCGAGAGCCTGCTGCAGAAGGAAAAGGATCATGTGGAAGGCTTTGCTCCCGAATGCGCATGGGTCACCTATGGCGGCAGCGACAAGCTGGAAGAGCGTTACTGCATCCGCCCCACTTCCGAGACCCTGTTCTGTGAGCATTTTAAGAATGTCATCCATTCTCACCGCGATTTGCCCAAGCTGTACAACCAGTGGTGCAGCGTTCTGCGCTGGGAAAAGACTTCCCGTCCTTTCCTGCGTCACAGAGAATTCCTGTGGCAGGAAGGCCACACCATGCATGCCACCGAGGAAGAAGCCCGGGAAGAGACCATGCGTATGCTGAATGTCTACGCCGACTTCCTGGAGAACACGCTGGCCATGCCCGTGATCAAGGGCCGCAAGACCGATAAGGAAAAGTTCAACGGTGCCGAAGAGACCTACACCGTCGAGTGCATGATGCACGACAAGAAGGCGCTCCAGTCCGGTACCTCCCACTACTTCGGTGACGGCTTTGCCCATGCCTTCGACATCACCTTTACCGGTAAGGACAACACTCTCCATCATCCCCATCAGACTTCCTGGGGTGTGTCCACCCGTATGATCGGCGGCATCATCATGACCCATGGCGACAATAATGGTCTGGTCCTGCCTCCCAAGGTGGCTCCCGTACAGGTCATTGTTCTGCCCATTGCCCAGCATAAGCCCGGCGTTCTGGAAGGCGCAGGCGCTGTCCGCGACCGCCTGGCCGCTGCCGGTTTCCGCGTGAAGATGGATGACTCCGATCAGTCCATGGGCTGGAAGTGCGCCGAGTACGAAATGAAGGGCGTGCCTCTGCGTGTGGAGTGCGGCCCCAGAGATCTGGAGAACAACCAGTGCGTTCTGGTCCGCCGTGTGGACGGCGAAAAGACCGTCATCAGCCTGGACGATCTGGAAAAGGCCGTGGCTGAGCAGCTGGAGCTGGCCCATGTTGCCATGTACAACAAGGCTAAGAAAAATCTGACCGACAATATCTTCGAAGCCCACTCTCTGGAAGAGGCCAAGGCCATCCAGCAGGAAAAGGGCGGCTTCATCAAGACCATGTGGTGCGGCGAGCTGGAATGCGAGATGAAGATGAAGGAAGAAGCCGGTATGTCCTCCCGCTGCATGCCCCTGGAGCAGGAAAATCTGGGCGATGTTTGCCCCATCTGCGGCAAGCCTGCCAAGCACAGCATCTACTGGGGTGTGGCATACTGATAAAGTTCAGTAATTTAACCGAAAAAAGCAAGAAAAATTTATGTAAAAAAGAGAAAATCCCCCTTGACATCAAGGGGGATTTATTATATGATGTAAAAGCGCGAGTTTGGGAAAACTCTGCGCAAATGCGATGAAGTGGGAGATTGCGTCGTAAGACGGTAACTTCCACAGAGTACGTCGGGTCATCGGGCGGCTGAGAACTGTGATTTTGCTGGCGCCATTATGGGTATATCGCCGCAAAACGGGTGCATTCGGCCGACAAATGTCGGCCTTTTTCCGTGGGGCGGAATGATACGCACGGCAAAGCGGATGAAAGTTCTCGACCGTACCCAGCAGACTAGCAGACTGAGTACGTAATCAAGGAGGAAAAACCAAATGGCAAACCAGGAAATGATCAGAATTCGTCTGAAGGCTTATGACCATCAGCTGATCGACCAGAGTGCAGAGAAGATCGTTGAGACCGCAAAGCGCAACGGCGCTTCCGTGTCCGGCCCCATTCCTCTGCCCACCAAGAAGGAAGTTGTTACCATCCTTCGCGCTGTTCACAAGTACAAGGACTCTCGTGAGCAGTTTGAGCGCAGAACCCACAAGAGACTGATCGATATCCTCAACCCCAACCAGAAGACCGTTGAAGCTCTGATGAGCCTCGATCTTCCCGCTGGTGTTGAGATTGAGATAAAGCTGTAATTCTTATACATTAGAATCACAGCTGCCAGCCACGGTCCGTCAGTAAGAGGACGGACGGGTCATGTTGCCGGACCAATGGCTCCCAATGGCTATGTCTTGCAACCAATAACCAAAATAGGAGGAAAACACAATGCAACTGCAGAAAGCAATCATCGGCAAGAAAGTGGGCATGACCCAGATCTTCGATGAAAGCGGCAAGGTCATCCCCGTTACCGTTATCGAGGCCGGTCCTTGCGTGGTGGTCCAGAAGAAGACCATCGAAAACGACGGCTACAATGCCGTGCAGCTGGGCTTCCAGGATGTCAAGGAAACCAAGCTGACCAAGCCTGAGCTGGGCCACCTGAAGAAGGCCGGCGTAGCTCCCAAGAAGCTCCTGAAGGAATTCCGCGTCGAGAACGCTGCTGACATGAACGTCGGCGACGAGATCAAGGCCGACATTTTCGCCGCTGGCGATAAGGTCGACG
>JAZNFJ010000123.1:0-10221 GCA_045589035.1 Candidatus Avilachnospira sp.
TGCTCACGATGCTGAGAAGTCCGTCAACGCATACAACACCCTGAAGGACTGGGGCATGCAGATCTTCCTGGGCTCCGTCACTTCCGCTCCCGGCGTTGCTACCTCCGTGGAAGCTGAAGCCGACAACATGTTCTACCTGACTCCCTCCGCCTCCTCCACCGACGTTCTGGGCGGCGTTGAGAACCCCCTGACCGGCACTGTTGACATTGCCCGTAAGAACAATGTCTTCCAGCTGTGCTTCATGGACCCCAACCAGGGCTCCGCTTCCGCACAGTACATCTCCGATAAGGAACTGGGCGAGAACATCGCTGTCATCTACAAGAATGACGATGTTTACTCCACCGGTATCTACAACTCCTTCGTCGCTAAGGCAGAAGAGCTGGGTCTGAACATTGTTTCCACCACCACCTTCACCACCGACAGCCAGACCGACTTCTCCGTCCAGATTGCTGACGCAAAGGACAACGGCGCTGATCTGGTCTTCCTGCCCATGTACTACGATGCAGCTTCTCTGATTCTGACCCAGGCCAATGCTGTTGGCTATGCTCCCACCTTCTTCGGCGTGGACGGCATGGACGGCATTCTGACTGTGGAAGGCTTCGACACCGCTCTGGCTGAAGGCCTCATCCTGCTGACTCCCTTCTCCGCTGACGCTGAGGACGAAGCTACTCAGAACTTCGTTGCAAAGTATCAGGAAGCTTACGGCGAAATTCCCAACCAGTTCGCTGCTGATGCTTATGACTGCGTCTATGCCATCTACGAAGCTCTGAAGGCTTCCGAAGCTACCACCGCTATGTCCGCTTCCGAAATCGGTGACATTCTGACTGCCGCTTTCGCCGGCGACTTCACCTTTGACGGCCTGACCGGCGAAGGCATGGAGTGGGACGAAACCGGTGCTGTCACCAAGAGCCCCAAGGGTATGGTCATCGAGAACGGCGTCTATGTCGGTCTGGACTAATCTCCCAGCTATCTAAAAAAATACGGGAGGGCTGCTGTTTTGGCAGTCCTCCCGTAAGTTGCATTTTTTATTGACCCAATTTTAAGTGGGCCGTGGATCGGCAACGATCCACATTGGCGGTATGGCTGCCGATCCAAGGCCCATTTCTTACATAAAGGTGTGAATTGTATGAGTTTTCTGAACCATCTGATCAATGGCATCAGCTTGGGCAGTGTATACGCTATCATCGCGCTGGGTTATACCATGGTTTACGGTATTGCCAAGATGCTGAACTTCGCCCATGGTGATGTCATCATGGTGGGTGCGTATGTCTGCTTTTTTGCTGTTGCATCCTTCGGCCTGAATCCCATTCTGGGCATTCTGCTGGCCATGCTGGTCTGTACCGTTCTGGGTATGACCATTGAGCGGCTGGCGTATAAGCCTTTGCGCCAGGCTCCTTCTCTGGCAGTTCTGATTACCGCCATCGGTATGAGTTATCTGCTGCAGAACGGTGCTCAGCTACTGTGGACCGCCAACAACAAGATGTTCCCCAGCTTCCTGAACTTCGGCGGCAAGACCGGTCTTGCCTTGTTTGCAGGTCAGCTGAATATCTCCTATACCACTCTGGTCACCGTCGGTGCCTGTGTGGTCATCATGATCGCTCTGACCCTGTTCACCGGCAAGACCAAGATCGGTAAGGCCATGCGCGCCTGCTCCGAGGATAAGGGTGCTGCCCAGCTGATGGGTATCAATGTCAATACCACCATTTCTGTGACTTTTGCCATTGGTTCCGCTCTGGCTGCCATTGCCGGTGTGCTGCTGTGCTCCGCCTATCCCATTCTGGTTCCCACCACCGGTTCCATGCCCGGTATCAAGGCCTTTACCGCTGCCGTTTTCGGCGGCATCGGTTCCATTCCCGGCGCTCTGGTGGCCGGTGTCCTGCTGGGTGTCATTGAGATCTTTGCCAAGGCTTATATCTCTACCCAGCTGTCCGATGCCATCGTGTTTGCCGTGCTGATCGTCGTGCTGCTCATCAAGCCCACCGGCCTGCTGGGCAAGCAGATCCGTGAGAAAGTGTGAGGTGGCGAAGATGAAATTGAAAATCAACAAAACCTCCAGTACCAACGCCATGACCTACGGCCTGGTCATCATCGCCTATGTGGTGCTGCAGATCATGTCCAATGGCGGTATGATCTCCTCCACCCTGAAGGGTCAGCTGGTTCCCATCTGTGCCTATGTGGTCATGGCCCTTGCCCTGAACCTGACGGTCGGTATTCTGGGTGAACTGAGCCTTGGTCATGCCGGCTTTATGAGTGTGGGCGCTTTCGCCGGTGCCGTTGCCGCATCCGCATTGCAGAATGCCATCCCCATGGGCGGCCTGCGTCTGGCAATTGCCATGGTCATCGGTGCTGTCTTTGCCGGTATCGCCGGTGTGCTGATCGGTGTGCCGGTTCTCCGACTCAACGGCGACTATCTGGCCATCGTCACCCTGGCTTTCGGTGAGATCATCAAATCTCTGGTCAACAACCTCTACATCGGTCTGGATGAAAGAGGTCTGCACTCCAGCTTCATCACCAATACCATTTCTCTGGAGAAGGGCGGCCGTATGATCCTCAGCGGTCCTATGGGTGTCCCCGGTATTTCTAAAATCTCCACCTTCACTGCCGGCTTCGTGCTGATTATGATTGCCCTGGTGGTCATCTTCCATCTGGTCAACAGCCGCAGTGGCCGTGCCATCATGGCTCTGCGCGATAACCGCATTGCTGCCGAAAGTGTGGGCATCAATGTGACCCAGTACAAGCTGACGGCCTTTGTGTTCTCCGCCGCTCTGGCCGGTGCCGCAGGCACTCTGTTTGCCATGGGTCAGAACACCATCATCGCCTCCAAGTTTGACTTCAACACCTCCATTCTGATTCTGGTGTTTGTGGTTCTGGGCGGTCAGGGTCGTATGTGGGGCTCCATCATCGCAGCAGCTGCTCTGACTGTGCTGCCGGAACTGCTCCGTGAATTTGCTGACTACCGCATGCTGGTCTATGCCATCGTGCTGATTCTGGTCATGCTGGCTACCAATAATCCCACCCTCAAGGGCTTCTTCTCCCAGCTGTTTGCCAAGAAGGAGAAGGAAGAGAAAGGAGGCACCGCAGAATGAGCAATGCTGTCAAGCGTGAACCCACCAAGCTGGTGCCGGTTCCTTCCACCAACAAAATTCCCGAGAGAGATATCGGCAAGCACCCCATTCTGGAGTGCCGCCATCTGGGTATCGACTTCGGCGGTCTGACTGCCGTTAACGATTTCGATATGGCCATCGGCCGTACGGAGATCGCAGGCCTCATCGGTCCCAACGGCGCCGGTAAGACCACCGTCTTTAACCTTCTGACAAAGGTCTATCAGCCTACCCGCGGCACCATCCTGCTGGACGGCATGGATACCCACAACATGAACACCGCCCAGGTCAACCGGGCCGGTATTGCCCGTACCTTCCAGAACATTCGTCTGTTCAACAACCTGTCT
Organism: Candidatus Avilachnospira sp.; assembly: GCA_045589035.1. Lineage (GTDB taxonomy): Bacteria > Bacillota > Clostridia > Oscillospirales > Oscillospiraceae > Avoscillospira. The sequence continues at coordinate 3,449 of JAZNFJ010000123.1, forward strand.
GTGGAAGACAATGTCAAGCTGGGCCTGCATAATCACATCAAGTATTCCATGGTGGATGGTCTGTTCCGCCTGCCCAAGTACTGGAAAGAAGAAAAGAAGGCCCACGAAAAGGCCATGGAACTGCTGTCCATCTTCCATATGGAAGATCTGGCAGGTCACAAGGCCGGCAGCCTTCCCTATGGCGCACAGCGCCGGCTGGAGATCATCCGTGCGCTGGCTACCGATCCCAAGCTGTTGCTTCTGGACGAGCCTGCTGCCGGTATGAACCCCTCCGAAACGGCCGAACTGATGGAAAACATCGTGAAGATCCGCGATATGTTCCAGATCGCCGTCCTGCTCATCGAGCATGATATGAGTCTGGTCATGGGTATCTGCGAAGGCATTGCCGTTCTGAACTTCGGTCAGATCATTGCCAAGGGCACTGCTGCTGAGATCCAGAACAACCCCGAAGTTATCAAGGCCTATTTGGGCAGCGGAAAGGAGGGCTAAGGCATGGGCACGATTTTAAATGTTGAAAATCTGAATGTCTATTATGGCGCCATCCATGCCGTCAAGGACATCTCCTTCCATGTGGACGAAGGCGAGATCGTCACCCTCATTGGTGCCAACGGCGCCGGTAAGACCACCACCCTGCAGACAGTTTCCGGTTTGCTCCATGCCCGTACCGGCTCCATCACCTTTGATGGCCACAATCTGGCAGGTATTCCCGCTCACAAGCTGGTTTCCCTCGGCCTGGCTCAGGTTCCCGAAGGCCGCCGTGTGTTCCTGCAGATGAGTGTGGAAGAAAATCTGGAGATGGGTGCCTTTGTCCGCCCCAACAGCGAAGTGGACGACAGCATCGCCATGGTCTATGAGCAGTTCCCCCGTCTGAAGGAGCGCCGCAAGCAGGTTGCCGGTACTCTGTCCGGCGGTGAGCAGCAGATGCTGGCCATGGGTCGTGCACTGATGTCCAAGCCCAAACTGCTGATGTTGGATGAGCCTTCTATGGGTCTGGCTCCCATTCTGGTGGAACAGATCTTTGAGATCATTCAGAATCTCCATAAGAATGGTACTACCATTCTGCTGGTGGAGCAGAACGCACAGATGGCGCTGTCCGTAGCAGACCGCGGCTATGTTCTGGAAACAGGCCGCATCGTCAACACCGGACGCGGTGTGGACCTTTTGGAAGACGAAAGTGTCAAGAAGGCTTACTTAGGCGGTTAAAAGTCAAGTATAAAGAGCCTCCCTCTGATGAGGGAGGTGGGAGCCCGAAGGGCAGACGGGGGCAGAGAAAATGAAACAATCTCTCCCCCAGTCAAAAATCATAGATTTTTGCCAGCCCCCTCGTCAGAGGGGGCCTTTTTCATGTGCTGCGGCATATACATCCATGGGAGGGGTGTGTATGACATGGAGAATCGTTCCTTGGGATCGGCCCATGAGCAGTCTGCTGCAGAAGGAATGCTCCATAAAGCTGCAAAGCCGCTATCCGTGGGTAGAAAGCCAGATTCTCACATGGACGGCGCACGGCAGGGAAGTGGAACTTTTGAAAATGGGGCAGGGTGGAAGAAAAGTGCTGCTGACTGCTGCCCATCATGCCAACGAGAGCATCTCAGGATTGCTTTTGTGGCGGATGGTGGAGGATTATTGCAGAGGCATTGTACAAGATGGAGAACTGTGCGGTTTTTCCTGCCGGGGGCTGTTCAAACGATCTACTTTGTATGCAGTACCCGTGATCAATCCGGATGGCTGTGACCTTGTGGCAGGTCTGGTTACGGAGGAGGAACGGCAGAATGCGGAGAAACTGGCTGAAAGTCAGCCAACTGTACCTTTTCCACAGGGGTGGAAGGCCAATCTTCGGGGAGTGGATTTAAATCTCAACTATCCTGCCCGATGGGAAACGGCAAAGGCAATGAAGGCGAAGCAGCCGGGACCGAGAGATTTCCCCGGATTTTCACCGTTGGATCAGGAGGAAACGGCAGCTTTGGCGGAACTGGCCCGGCAGATCCAACCGGATGTGATCGCCGCATGGCATACACAGGGCAGAGAACTCTATGCCGATGGCAATGACCGCCTTTTCGGACTTCTGGAAAAATGCTCCGGATATCGCTGGACGGAGGTACCGGAAGAAAGTGCCAACGGCGGTTTCCGGGACTGGTTCTGGCAGGAGTTTCACCGCTTCGGTGTGACCATTGAAGCGGGATACGGTGAAAATCCGCTGCCTCTTTCGGATCTGCCTAAAATGTACGAAGAAAATCTGCCCATTTTCGTGCTGCTGCTGGCAGGTTTGGGCTGCTAAAAATTTTTGGTTGTACAATACGGCTTTTTGTATTATCATAGAAGAAAGTGATTGTGCCTTTGCAGAAAGGATGTGCCCATGAAACTGAAGTGGAAAACCTGCCTGAAGATTGGTGTCAGTATCTTCTTGCTGTATTTGTGTATTTATTATTGGCCGCAGGTAGCCGGACTGCTGAAGACTTTAGCCGGTGCAGCTGCACCGCTGCTGGTCGGTGCGCTGATTGCCTATGTGCTGAATATTTTGATGAGTGCCTATGAGCGGCTGTTTTTCCCAAAGGTGGAGAAGAAAGCTGTAAAGAAGATCCGCAGACCTTTGTGTCTGACCCTCGCCATTGTCACACTTCTTGGCATCATTGCTCTGGTGGTGGGTCTGGTTCTGCCGCAGCTGATCTCCTGTTTTGAACTGATTTTTGCAGAGCTGCCCGGCTTCCTGTGGAATATGACCGAAAAGATCGCGCAGTGGGAGTTTGTGCCTACGGAGTGGGTTGCACAGCTGCAGAGTGTGGACTGGCAATCCCGAATCGGGGAAATTTTGAAGGTCGTCACCTCCGGCATCGGCAGCGTTATGGATGTGGTGTTCAAGACAGTCACTTCTGTGGTATCCGGTGTGGTCACTGCATTGCTGGGGCTGGTATTCTCTCTGTATCTGCTGATGACCAAGGATCGGATCAAGGGTCAGTTCCATCGTACCATGCTCCACTATCTGCCGGAGAAGATCACCTGCAGAATTGAGCATGTGGTCAAGGTTTTGGATGACTGCTTCCATCGATATATTGTCGGTCAGTGTACGGAAGCTGTGATTTTGGGCCTGCTTTGTACCCTCGGCATGAGCTTGCTGGGGCTGCCCTATGCAACTATGATCAGCGCGCTGATCGCCTTTACGGCACTGATTCCCATTGCCGGTGCATACATCGGTGCCGGTGTGGGTGCATTCCTGATTCTGATGGTTTCGCCCATTCAGGCGCTGACATTCCTGATTTTTATCGTTGTACTGCAGCAGTTGGAAGGAAATCTGATTTACCCCAAGGTCGTTGGCAACTCTATTGGCCTGCCCGGCATCTGGGTGTTGGCAGCTGTGACTGTCGGCGGCGGTGTCATGGGTGTTATGGGTATGCTTCTGGGTGTGCCTCTGGCAGCTGCCATTTACCGACTGATCCGCGAAGATATGAATAAGGATACACCCTATGCAGAAAAAGAAGCTGACACTTAAGTGTCAGCTTCTTTTTTGAGTGCCATCCATGCGTACACGGCAGCGCCATAGGGCAGAGCAGCTTCATCAAAAGTGGTCTTGGGATGATGGGCAGGGAAGGTGTAACCCTGCTCTTTTTGCCCCGCTGCCAGCGCCAACATAAGAGATGGGACTTTCTGACTTACAAAGGCAAAATCCTCAGAGCCGCTGCCCCTTGCCTGTGTGTGGAGATCCTTGGAAGAAAGGACTTTGTCTGCTCCAAGCAATTGGGGCAGCTGTTCTTCTGCCATCTGTATCAGTCCAGGCGCATTGACAAGGGTGGGGCATTGGGTGTCAAAAGTAACAGATGCCTCCGCCCGGTAGGCTCTTGCAATCTGGGTCACCAGCCGCACCATGCGGTTTTTGTACTGCTGCCGCAGTTCCTCGGAGCAGGTTCGCATGGTGCCTTTTAATGTGGCTTGATCGGCAATGATGTTGGCAGCCGTGCCTGCCTGAAACATGCCGACTGTCACCACCACCGGCTCTGTCTGGGGCAGTTCCCTGGTCTGGATGGTCTGCAGGGCGGAGAGAATATGGCAGGCGGGGATGATGGGATCTACCCCTGTGTGAGGCAACGCACCGTGACAACCCGTACCTTGGATTTGGATGGTGAAATAATCTGCCGCCGGTGCGCCGACTCCGGCAGGGGGCACAATAACTGTGCCTGTGGGCAGATCACCGCCGGTGAGCACATGGAGCATCATGGCATGATCCACACCGTCCAGAATACCGGCATCGATCATGTCGGCAGCGCCCTGTAGTATTTCCTCTGCCGGCTGGAACATCAGCCGGACAGTTCCGTGAAGTTCTTCCTGATGATTGACGAGAAGCTGCGCCGCACCCAGCAGCATGGCAGTGTGCAGATCGTGCCCGCAGGCATGCATAGTGCCTGTCTGGCTTGCAAAGGGAAGGTCGGCTTCTTCTTTCATAGGCAGAGCATCCATGTCTGCCCGGAGAAGAAAAATTTTATTTGGATTTTTACCGATGATGTCCGCGGTAATGCCGAATTTTCCGCACCTTTTTGGCTGTAATCCCATGGAACGCAGCTGCTGTTCCACATAGGCGGCAGTTTCCTGCAAATCAAAGCCCACCTCTGCATGGCTGTGGAGAAACTGCCGGTGGGCAGACAAGGGCAGTTCTCTGGCTTCCTGTAATAAATCCATAAAAAATCGACTCCTTTGGTTGTAGTATACCAAGAAGTCGATTTTTTAATTTATGCTTGATTTTGCTCCAGCCAGATCAGCAGCACCGCCACATCTGCAGGGCTGACGCCGGAAATACGGCTGGCCTGTCCCACAGAAAGTGGACGAATCTGATTGAGTTTTTCGCGGGCTTCCACCCGAAGACCGGTAATGGTCATGTAGTCCACATTTGCAGGCAGCTTCCGGCTTTCGGCTTTCTTGAATTCTGCCACCTGCTTTTGCTGCCGTGCAATGTAACCTGCGTACTTCAGCTGAATCTCCACCTGTTCCGTCACCACCTTGGGCAGCTGGGGCCTGGTGGGGTCAAAGGGGGCAAGCACATCATAACCGATCTGGGGTCTGCGGACCAGATCCGCCATGCGGGCAGAACCCTGTACAGGGGTGGTGTCATGGGCAGTCAGCAGTTCGTTGAGGACTTCACTTTCCGGAACACCGCAGCCTTCCAGACGGGCAATTTCCCGCTCCACAGCGGCATATTTTTCTTCCACGGCTGCAAATTCTTCGTCAGAAACCAAACCGATGGCATGGCCGATGTGACTCAGTCTGCGGTCGGCATTGTCCTGCCGGTGGAGCAGGCGGTATTCGGAGCGGGAAGTCATGATGCGGTAGGGCTCTTCCGTGCCCTTGGTCACCAGATCATCGATCAAAGTGCCGATGTAGCAGTCAGACCGCTGAAGAATCATAGGTTCTTTTCCCAGCAGCTTCAAAGCGGCATTGACACCTGCCACAAAGCCCTGGACGGCGGCTTCTTCGTAACCGGAAGAACCGTTGAACTGACCTGCGCCGTAAAGACCGGAAATTTTCTTGGTTTCCAGGGTAGGCAGCAGTTCTGTGGGGTCGATGCAGTCGTATTCGATGGCATAGGCAGGGCGCATCATTTCCGCATGTTCCAGACCTTCAATGGTGTGGAGCATTTCCAGCTGCACATCTTCCGGCAGGCTGGAACTGAGTCCCTGAATATACAATTCGTCCGTTCCCAGACCGGTTGGCTCAATAAACAGCTGGTGGCGGGGTTTGTCGGGGAAGCGGTCAATCTTGGTTTCGATGGAGGGGCAGTACCGGGGGCCCACACTTTCAATGGTACCGTTGAACAGGGGGCTGCGGTGGAAATTTGCTTTGATGATTTCGTGGGTCCGCTCATTGGTATAAGTCAGCCAGCAGACGGCTCTGTTTTCCAACGGGTGTTCTGTCCGGAAAGAGAAGGGTGCGGGATCTTCATCACCGGGCTGCAGTTCCATTTTGGAGGTGTCGATGCTGCGGGCATTGATCCGGGGCGGGGTGCCGGTTTTGAACCGGCGCATGGAAAGTCCCATGTCTGCCAGCTTGTCTGTCAGAAACAGACCGGGGTGCATACCATCCGGACCGGAGGCAAATACACAGTCGCCGGTGATGACAGCAGCATTGAGGTATGTGCCGGAGCAGATAATGGCGGCATTGACTTCATAAATGGCGCCCAGTCGGGTGACCACAGCGGAAACCTTGCCATCGGTCAGATGGATGTCGGTGATCATGGCCTGCTTCAGATCCAGATTCTCCTGCTGCTCCAGCACCCGCTTCATGTCTTCCTGATACTTGCGGCGGTCGGCCTGCGCCCGGAGGGAGTGAACAGCAGGTCCTTTGCCCCGGTTGAGCATCCGGTACTGGATGCAGCATCGGTCAGCAGCCTTGCCCATTTCACCGCCTAAGGCATCCAGTTCCCGGACAAGGTGACCCTTGCCGGTACCGCCGATGGCAGGATTGCAGGGCATATTGCCCACGGCATCGAGATTGATGGTAAACACCACCGTCCGAAGCCCCATCCGGGCAGCAGCCAAAGCCGCTTCAATACCGGCATGACCTGCGCCGATGACAGCAATATCATATTTTCCTGCAAAATACTCCATGGTATGCTCCTTGGTATAAAATCAATTTATTATAGCAAATCCGCAGGTCCTTGGCAATGACCACAAAAATTTTTCTCTCCTGCCGGGGTTTGACAAAATTTTTACTTTCTCTGTGCTATACTTGCCTTACAGCGTTACCAAAGGACGAGTTCAAGCATCCGCGTCCCAAATGCTTTGCCCGGGGAA
>JAZNFJ010000124.1:0-15666 GCA_045589035.1 Candidatus Avilachnospira sp.
GCTGAGCTGATGAACCGCAACAGCGTCTATCGCGAGCGCGAAGCCGAAACCGGCAAGACCCATATGTGCCGCATGGAAAAGCTGGCCAACGAACTGATTAAGTAAGGAGGACGGGAACAATGGCAAACATGACTCTGACCAAGACTCCCATGCCGGAGCAGGACCCTAACGTCCGTAATCATAACTTCCTGGAAGTCGCTCTGGGCTACACCCCCGAGATGGCAATGGAAGAAGCCAAGCGCTGCCTGGGCTGCAAGAAGCCCAAGTGTGTCGAAGGCTGCCCCGTCAACATCCGCATCCCCGAATTTATCACCAAGGTCGCTGAAGGCGATTTCATGGCTGCTTACGAAATCATCACCTCCACCAATGCCCTGCCTGCCCTGTCCGGCCGTGTCTGCCCCCAGGAAAGCCAGTGCGAAGCACAGTGTGTCCGCGGTGTCAAGGGTGAGCCCGTTGCCATCGGCCGTCTGGAAAGATTTGTCGCCGACTGGTACCGTGAAAATGTCAACGCCATGCCCGAGAAGCCCGAATCCAACGGCATTCCCGTGGCTGTGGTCGGTTCCGGCCCTGCCGGTCTGACCTGCGCTGCCGAACTGGCCAAGCTGGGCTACGAAGTTTCCATCTTCGAGGCTCTGCACACCGCCGGCGGTGTTCTGGTCTACGGCATTCCCGAATTCCGTCTGCCCAAGGCCATCGTTGCCAACGAAGTGAAGAAGCTGGAAGCACAGGGCGTCAAGGTCATGACCAACATGGTCATCGGCAAGGTCCTGTCCATCGACGAGCTGTTCGAAATGGGCTTCAAGGCTATCTTCGTCGGCTCCGGCGCCGGCCTGCCCATGTTCATGCACATCCCCGGCGAGGCTCTGAAGGGCGTCTACTCCGCCAACGAATATCTGACCCGTGTCAACCTGATGAAGGCTTATCTGGAGCCCAGCGATACCCCCATCATCGTCAGCAAGTCCGTTGCTGTCGTCGGCGGCGGTAACGTTGCCATGGACGCAGCACGCTGCGCCAAGCGTCTGGGTGCTGAGAAGGTCTACATCGTCTACCGCCGTGGCGAAGCTGAAATGCCCGCCCGTCTGGAAGAGCAGCACCATGCCAAGGAAGAAGGCATCATCTTCGCTACCCTCACCAACCCCACCGAAATTCTGGGCGATGAGGAAGGCCGTGTCAAGGGCATGACCTGCGTGAAGATGGAACTGGGTGAGCCCGATGCTTCCGGCCGCCGCCGTCCCGTGGTCATCGAGGGCAGCGAGTTCGTCCTGGATGTGGACACCGTCATCATGTCCCTGGGTACTTCCCCCCACCCCCTGATCCGTTCCACCACTCCCGGTCTGGACACCAATAAGAAGGGCTGTCTGATCGTCAACGAAGAGAACATGCCCACCCGTGATCATGTCTATGCCGGCGGCGTTGCCGTTACCGGCGCTGCCACCGTCATTCTGGCTATGGGCGCCGGCAAGAAGGCCGCCGCATCCATCCATAAGGAACTGCAGGGCAAGTAAGATCTGTTTATGCGGCATGGGCAACCATGCCGCATTTTAAATAAGGCTCCCCTTGAGGGGAGCTGGCAAAAATCGAAGATTTTTGACTGAGAGGTGCAACCATGGTAAGACACGTGATTATGTGGAAATTCCGCGCAGGCGAAGAAGAGAATATGCACAAGTTTCTGGAAGGCCTGAAGGCCCTCAACGGTGTGATTCCCGAGATTCTCGCCATGGAAGTGGGCGTCAACTGCAAGGACGGCAACAACTACGATGCCTGTCTGATCGCAGATTTTGCAGATTTTGAGGCTCTGGAGCGCTATAAGAACGATCCCCGCCATGTGGCTGTGAGCCAGCTTTGCAAGTCCATCCGGGAAGCCCGGGGTGCTGTGGATTTTCTCGTATAATTTTCAAAAAAACTGAAATTTATAGTTGACTTTTCCCTATGACCTGTGTATAATGTGTTTTGTTGCCGGACGATTAGCTCAGCTGGCTAGAGCATCCGCTTGACGTGCGGAAGGTCATAGGTTCGAGTCCTATATCGTCCACCAGATAAAGACACCACCCATTCGGGTGGTGTTCTTTTTTTCTTTGGTGGACGATATAGGACTCGAACCGCCTTCCGGAAGTGCGTCATCGCTTACGATAACCTTTTAATGCACGTGGGCAGTCCAAATATTTGCAAGTTAAGCACTTCCTTGGATCATGGTCTTCCATGCAACACAACATAAAATCACATTCATCGCAGCAACACTCAATGTCCTCATGCATTCCATTTCCAAGGCAATCTCTCCCCCTGTTTCCCGGTGTTAATTCAACACCCGTAATATCAATTATCATATAAATCCCCCTCTGCCAGCTTTTGACATTCACAGAATGTCAATTTAGTAGTAATTTTAACATATACTTTCTTTATTGACAAGCACTAAATGTCATCGAGGAGAGTCTATATGTTTACGAACAAAGCAACTGACGGGCGAAACAATCTTTGCGGCATAATGATTGAGCAAAAACGCAAGGCGTTAAAGAAATCTCAACGACAGCTTGCAGATATGCTGCAAATCGCTGGGTTGGATATTGATAAGAATGCGATTCAACGAATTGAAGCCGGAAAGAGATTTGTAACAGATATTGAACTTGTTTATTTTTCTAAAGTTCTGCATTTGTCTTACGAGGAACTGTTAAATGCATCTGTCTTTTTTGAATGAGATACGCAAAGCCACGCACCAACGGTGCGTGGCTTTTGCCTTTTTCTTACGCCTCCGCACCGCTGACGATGCGAAGCTCCGTATCGATCTGCTCCTGTGCGAAGCTGGCGATTCCGCCGTAGAGGTAGCGGCTTTCGTCCTCCGCAAAGAGAAAATGGGGTGTGACACCCTTGGGCAGCTGATCCACACAGCGATCCTTCACCCGTTCCACCAAGGTTTCGGTGATCCGGCTGCCGCCCATGACCAGATAAGGCGGATTGACCACACAGATCAAATTCATCGCCAGCATGGTGAGAATGTCCGCCAACCGGTCTTCATCGGTGGTTTCTGCCAGAATCTCCTCCAGCGTCTTATCCTCCATGGTAGGACCTGCCTTCAGATAGTTGATCTCACCGCTGAAGTTGGTGCTGCCGCAATGGCAATGACCGCCCATGATAATACCCGCACCAAGACCGGTACTGAGATGGAGATACACCATGCTCTTGGTCTTCCGCATCAGCTCCGCCCGGTAGAACCCCAGTGCGCGAAGCTTCACATCGTTTTCCACGATGACAGGAATGGGCAGCTGTTTTTGAAGCAGGCGCAGCATATCCATCCGCTCCAGATGAGGAATCTGAGAAGCGGCAAACAGTTCGCCCTCAGGGGTCACGGCGCTGGGGAAGGTCACACCTGCCACGCGGATATTGGGGTAGTGAATCACCAGCCGCTGCAGCAGCTCACTGATCTGAGTGGCATAATCCAACTCACCGCTAACAGACACTCTGCCCCGGAAAAGGATTCCACCGTTGCTGTCCGTCACTGCATATTCCAGATGATCGGACATGACAAAGACCGCCGCGATCATCTGATGCTCCTGATTAAGGGCATAGAGCTTCGCTCTGCGTCCACCGCTGGAAAGTGCCGCACCGCGGCTGACCACTTCCCCCTGCTCCCGGAGCATGCTGATAATGGCATTGACCGTAGGCTGGCTCAGTTCCGTGGCCTCAGCCAGTTCCTTTCGGGTGGCGGTGCCGCGAAGCCGCAGGGCATTCTTCACAAGGGTCACATTGATTTTTTTTAGTGTACTGGTTTGGCCAGTCAAGGGTTTTGCCATAGCCAGAAGCCTCCTTGATGGTCTTTATGGAGTATCAGCCGTTGTACTTGGCAAGACCCAGGCCCAGCAGCTCAATGGCTCGCTGCAGCCGTTCCTTTTTCAGCACATAGGCGATGCGAATTTCGTTTTTACCCTTTCCGGGGGTGGCATAGAAGGATTTGCCGGGAGCGAACATGACCGTCTGGCCATGATCCTCAAAGTCCGTGAGCAGCCACTTCTGGAAATCTTCCGCATCCTCCACAGGCAGGGCTGCCATGAGATAGAATGCGCCTTCCGGACGGGAAATGGTCACACCGGGGATCTTTTCCAGTTCCTCGATAACGGTATCCCGGCGCAGGCGGTATTCCTCCCGGACAGCAGCAAAATAGGATGCATCCACGCTGTACAAAGCCTCGGAACCAACCTGATCCAAAGTTGCCACAGACAGGCGCGCCTGGCAGAATTTCATGGCTTCTGCCATCAGTTCCTTGTTTTTGGACACCAGGCAGCCGATTCTGGCACCGCAGGCGGAGAATCGCTTGGACACGGAATCGATGATCACCACATTCCGGGCTGCCTCAGGGAATTCTGCCACAGATGCGGCAAGACCATTGCCGCCATAAAAGAATTCACGGTAGACCTCGTCGCCGATGATGTACAGATCATGCTCCAGCGCCACATCCACGACGATCTGCAGTTCCTCTTTGGAGAGAACCAGGCCGGTGGGGTTGCCGGGGTTGGTGACCATAATCGCGCGGGTATTTTCGGTGATTTTTGCTTCAATCTTCTCCCGCTGGGCGAACTTGTAACCCTCTTCCACAGAGGTGGAAATGGGAACAATCTTACCGCCGGCGGCAGAAATAAAGGTATTGTAGTTGGGATAGAACGGTTCGGGGACCAGCACCTCGCTGCCCTCATCCAGAATGCACATCATCAGAATCAGCAGGGCTTCCGATCCGCCGGTGGTGATGAGAATATCACCGGCATCATAAGATGCACCCAGTCTGGCATAGTAGCCGCGGACGGCTTCAATCAGTTCCGGAATGCCGGGAGAGGGTGCATATTCCAGCACCTTGGCATCAAATTTCCGGAGTGCCTCAAAATAGGCGGCAGGCGTTTCAATGTCCGGCTGACCGATATTCAGATGGAATATTTCACGACCTTTTTCCGCAGCTTCCACCGCATAAGGGTGGAATTTCCGCATGGGGGAAAGGCTGCAGGCCTGTGCTTTCTTGGAAAGTTTCATAAGACTTTCTCCTTTAAGAAGGTTAAATAAGTTTGTAAAAAAACGCAGCGGAGCAGGGATTGCTCCTTGCTCCGCTGTTCCGGGCTCCGGAAAGGAGCCCGGCTTCTGCTTATTTTACATCAAGGAGTCATCTTTTGCAAGACTTTCTTCCTATCAGATGCCCTTCTGCATTTCGTCGATGGACTCCAGGATGGCGTCTGCCATGTAGTCCAGCTGTTCCTGCGTCAGGCCGTAGATGGGGAAGTGGGTGAAGCGGCGGTCGAAGACTTCCTCGGTAACGGGGCAGGAAGCAGCGATCTCTTCTTCGTTGTAGCCGCGGTCCTTCAGAACCTCGAAGCGGTACAGAGGACCGAAGTGAGCGATCTCGGTAACGCCCTTGGCAGCCAGCTTGGCCTTGAAGGTCTGGACATCGCCGCCGGCCTTTTCGGGATCGAGGATAACAGCATACAGATGGAAGGTGGGCTTGATCTCGTCGTTGCCCAGATCCTGCGGAATCAGAGCATCGCAGACGGACAGGCGCTTGGTCAGGTATTCAGCAGCCTGACGGCGGGCAGCCAGAATCTCGTCATAGCGGGACAGCTGCAGCTGCAGGCCCAGACCCTGGATTTCAGTGGTGGAGAAGTTGGTAGCGACGAAGCTGGAGCCGTCCTTGCCGGGGATGGAGCAGACATCGTACAGCCAGTTCTTGATCTTCTTGGAGAAGTCGGCACCCAGGAAACGAGCACGCTTGACTTCGTTGCGGAAGTCTTCGATGTTGGTGCACATGATGCCGCCTTCGCCGAAGGAGGTCATGTTCTTCACTTCGTGGAAGGAGAAGGAGCCGAAGTGGCCGATGGTGCCCAGCTTCTTGCCCTTGTATTCGCCGCCGAAGCCGTGTGCTGCGTCTTCCAGAACGACGATATCGTGCTTGGCTGCCAGTTCCATGATGGGATCCATGTCCACGGGATAGCCGCCGATATGGACGGGAACGATCATCTTGGTCTTGGGGGTGATCTTCTTGGCAACGTCCTTGGGATCCATGTTCAGAGTGACAGGATCGACATCAGCGAAGACGATCTTTGCACCGATGGACAGAGGATATGCCATGGTAGCAGCGAAAGTGATAGCGGGAACGATGACTTCGTCGCCGGGCTGGACATTTGCCCACTTGGTGGCGATTTCAAAGCCTGCGGTGCAGTTGGTCAGGAAGATGGAGCCTTCGGTGTTCAGGTACTCGTCGCACATGGTTTCTGCCTTGGCGACTTCGGCATCCAGAGACAGCTTTGCGGGAGGCTCGGACACGGCGTCCAGCGCATTGATCTTGGCTTCGACCTCAGCAATGGCCTTGTCATAGTCAGCGCCTTCGCCCTTCATCATGAACTTGATGACGGCCATGACGTCTTCTCTGTTGTAGTTTTCACCAACAGCAGCCCACGGCACTTTGGTCTCACCGGTGTTGTAACGAAAATCAGTTGCCTTTTTCTTTGCCATGTTGATAGTCTCCTTTCAATATGAAAACTTTAAATAATTTTTATTTCATGGGCTTGGCCCAATTATTTCCGAAGTTATGTGCGGGGATAGGAAAACCGGGGTGGGGTGTTCCCCACCCCGGTCAGTTACAGATTTGAGGGCTTAGTCCTCGATGATCACAACTCTGCAGGGGCTGGCGGAGCAGCCCTTTGCCTTGATGGGCAAAGCGGTGATCTTCGCATTTTTGGCAGTGACCTGAGCCATATTGGCCACGGGCACCATCATCAGGATGTTGGCCTCATAGAAGCCTTCAAACACACCGCCGGGGTTGGTCTGGCACTCCCAGGAGGGAGTGTCGGTGGCCAGCATGGCAGGTTTCTGCTTGATGATCCACTGCATGGCATCATAGGTGAAGTAGGGAGAATGATCGTAGAAGTTTGCGTCATCCATCCAATGCTGCTCCCAGCCTGTAGACACCAGAATGCAGTCGCCTTCCTTGATCTCGCAGCCTTCGGCTGCCTTCAGGAGCTTATCCAGCGTGATGGGCTTTTGCACGGTGGGATCAGACACGTCCATATCGACCTTCAGAATCGAGCAGCGCATTTCATAGAGCTTTTCGATGGGAATGTTCTCCATGAGATACTCTTCCTTGTCCAGTCCATAGAAATGGGCAGGGGTCTCGATGTAGGTGCCGACCTGTGCGTGGAATCCCTCAAAGGCGGTATAGTAATACTCGCCGAAGCCGGGACAAAAGCCGGAATTGGGCACAATGCTCGGTCTGGGGAACAGGGAGCCAAAGGTCCACATTCCGTTACAGATCATGCCGGTTACGTCAATGACTTTCATAGGGGTTTTACCTCTCGAAATGACTGAAATTTAAGGTTTGGTCAGAAATCCTAAATTAGAAGTCGAAGTCGTTGATGTTTTCGGGAGTGAAGGAGAAGGTGTCATAGAAGTAGTAGACATCTTCGGAGAAGCGCTCGCCGTTGGGGAAGTTGGCCATGCCCAGGTTTTCGCCGACAGCGACTTCCTTGCCTTCGATCAGGTTAGCACAGACGGTAACTGCCCACTGCTGCCATGCGGCGACATCCCACAGAATGCCGGAAACGCAAGCGCCGGAAGCCATGCCGTCCTTAGCCAGGTTGGGAGTGGTCTGGCCGCAGCCATAAACGGTACCGATCATGCCGGCATCTTCAATAGCGGTGCAGATGGGGCCAAGAGCGGTGGAAACGTTGGAAACGATAGCGTCGACTTCGGGATAAGCAGTCATGATGTTCATAGCAGCATCATAAGCAGCGTTGGAGTCTTCGTTGGTGCCTTCAACAGTGACGAACTCCAGACCGGGGTACTTTTCAGCAGCGTAGGTGTACATACGATCGATACGAGCCTGCAGCAGTTCGTTGGTCAGAACGCCGGTGACAACAGCAACCTGGCCTTCTTCGCCGATGGAAGCAACAATGGACTCAACCTGAGGAACAGCCAGCTCAGCCAGATCGTCCAGACCGGCATAAGCATGACGGCCTTCAGCATCGATGTCCAGGTCGAAGGTAACGACCTTGATGCCCTTTTCCATAGCTTCCTGCATGATGGGAACCATGGAAGTGGTGTCGCCGGAAGCCAGGCAGATGCCGTCAACGCCCTGAGCGATCAGGGTCTCAACGCAAGCGATCAGGCCAGCGGTGTCGACTTCGGTAGTACCGGTCCAGATGATGTCATAGCCCAGTTCTTCACCGGCAGCGATGGCAGCATCCTTACCAGCGGAGAAGTAGGGAGCAGAGGTGACGTAGCAGACGACACCGATGGTGCCCTTCTTGTCAGCGGGTGCTTCTTCGACAGGAGCTTCTTCGACGGGAGCTTCTTCGACGGGAGCTTCTTCAACAGGAGCTTCTTCGACGGGAGCTTCTTCGACGGGAGCTTCGGCGGTGCAAGCGACCAGAGCGAAGACCATCACCAGAGCGAGCAACAAAGCGATCAGTTTCTTCATGTTTTTTTCCTCCAATTTTTTTGATATTTTTCCAACCCGGTATTCCGGGCAATGGACAAGATTGATTTCCGCTTACTTTTTCTTGGCGTGGCGGAAGGCCAGCACGATCAGCAGAAGGGCACCGATGACCACCTGCTGCAGGTAAGTGGATGCGTTCATCATGTTCAGGCCGTTGGTGATGATGGTGATGACCGCCACACCCAGCATGGCACCGGCCATGGAGCCGATACCGCCCAGGGAGCTGACGCCGCCAAAGACGGAAGCGCAGACGGTCTTGAGCATCAGAGAATCCGCAACATCGGCACGGCCGGCAGAAATCTTGGATGTAAAGACCAGAGAGGCCAGGAACGCCATCAAAGCGCTGAACATATAAGTCATGAACAGGTTCTTCTTCAGGTTGACGCCGGCAAACCGGGCAACCTCATTGTTGGCGCCGATCAGATAGATCCGGCGACCGGTGATCAGATAGCTGAACACCATCACCGCAAAAGCAACGGCAGCTGCCCACAGCAAAATCTGGAAGGGGAAGAAGCCGAAGAGCTTGGTACGGCCGAACAATGCAAAGGTGGTATTGGGAATCGGGATGGTCACGCCGTTGGACAGAACCAGACCGATGCCTGCATACAGGGACTGTGCGCCCAGGGTGGCCAGCATGGAGTTGATCTTCAGATAGCCCACCAGGAAGCCGTTGAAGGCGCCGCACATCATAGCCAGACAGAAGGTCAGCAGAACTGCCACGGGGCCGCTCATACCCATGTTGCCGATAAACATGGACAAAAACACGGTACTCAGAGAGCAGATGGCCGCAATGGACAGGTCCATGCCGCCGGACAGCATGGAAGCTGCCATACCAACGGTCAAAAGGCCCAATTCCACCATCTGGCTCAGCAGGTTCATGTTACTGGTCAAGGACAGGAAGTTGTTGCCAAGGAAGGCGAACACTATGTACAGAGCCACAAAGACCATTACCAGAACCAATTCATTTTTGTTCTTGGATTTTTTCAGTTTTGCAATCATCCCTTAGCCGCCTCCTTCTTGTTTTTCTTGGCGGGCTTCAGCTCACGCAGACCGGAGGATGCCACAGCAATGATGATGATCACGCCGGTGGCCAGATCCTGCCAGTAGACAGGGACTTTAGCCAGGACCAGACCGTTCTTGATGACGCCCAGCAGGATGATACCAAGGACGGTGCCCAGAATAGAGCAGATACCGCCGGTGAACTGGGTGCCGCCGATGATAACGGCAGCGATCAGATCCATTTCATAGCCAATACCGTTGGAAGGCTGAGCAGTTCTCAGCTTGGCTGCGGAGATGGCACCGGCCAGACCGACCAGCGCACCCAGATAACCAAAGGCGAGCAGATAGGTCTTGGTCTTGGAAATACCAACGCGCTCAGCAGCCACCACATTGCCGCCTACGGCCAGAATGTTCCGGCCCATACGGGTGCGGTACAGCAGGAACCAGGTGATGATAGCGGTCAGCAGCCACAGCCAGACAGCCAGAGGAACATTCAGGATCACACGGTTGCTGGCCAACTTGGTGAATGCGCCGCTCAGACCCTCTACCCACGCGCCGTCTGTCAGGAAGTAGATGCCGCCGCGCATGATGTTCATGGAGCCCAGGGTCACAACGATGGCAGGAATATTCAGCTTTGCCACCAGCAGACCGTTGAACAGGCCCAGAACGGTACCCACAGCCATGGCGATGAGAACGGCCGGCAGGACCATCTCGCCGCCGGTAGCCTTTGCAAAGGCTGCGCAGATCATGTTGCACACGGCGAACATGGCGCCGACGGAAATATCGATGTTTGCGGTGGTAATGACCATCATCATCCCCAACGCCATAATGCCCAGAATGGAGTTGGCGTAGAGCATATTGGTCAGATTGATCTTACTGAAAAACGGAGACTGCGTCTGAACGATCAAGCCGATAATCAGAATAACTGCGATCAGCAGCAGCTCTCTGCTCTTGCTTTTGATAATTTTCATGCTGCTACCTCCCTTAACCGATCAGGCCCTTTTCCAGAATGCCTTCCTGGGTGGCTTCGCTGGTGGCCACTTCGTCCACGATGCGGCCTTCGCGCATAACCAGAATGCGGTCGGACACCGCGAACACTTCCGACAGGTCGGAGGAGATCAGGATCACTGCCACACCCTGCTTTGCCATGTTCCGCAGGAGCTTGTGAATCTCAGCCTTTGCACCCACGTCAACACCGGCGGTGGGCTCATCGACGATGAGCACCTTAGGGTCGGCATTCATCCAGCGGCTGAACAAAACCTTTTGGGCGTTACCACCGGACAGATTCTGCACCGGCAGATCCGGCAGCGCAGGGCGGATGGAAACCGCATTAATATAATGCTCGGTGGTTTCCAGTTCCTTCTTGCCGCTGAGGAACTTGCCCTTTCTCTGCTTGGGCAGGGTCACGGCGGTCACGTTCCATGTCATGGAATGCAGAGGGAACAGGCCCTGAGTACGGCGGTCTTCCGGCAGATAGCAGATGCCCTTGTTGATGGCATCGTTGGTATCCTTGACCTTGATTTCCTCGCCGTGGATGTACATAGTGCCTTCCTGCTGCTTCATCAGACCGAAAATGGTCTGAGCGGTCTCACTTCGTCCTGCGCCCACCAGACCGGTGATGCCAAGAACTTCGTTCTTGTAGACCTTGAAGGACACATCATTGACCATGGGAGGATTCTTCAGTCCCTGGACCTCAAAGAGGACTTCATCGGACTGACCGTCTTCATTACGCATGGGAATGAAGCGCAGTTCCCGTCCCACCATCATATTAATGAGGGATTCGTTGGTAAAATTCTTTGCCTCGTCGGTGTGGATCTTGAAACCGTCCCGGAGAACGGTGATCCGGTCTGCCACCGTGAAGACTTCTTCCAGCTTGTGGGAGATGTAGATGATGCTGACGCCCCGTTCCTTCAGGGTTTCGATGATGCGGTAGAGCATCTTGACTTCGGAAGAGGAGAGGGCTGCGGTCGGCTCGTCCATGACGATGACCTTGGCATCAAAGGTGATGGCTCTGGCAATGGCGACCAGCTGCTGCTTACCGACGGAGATCTCGCCCAGCTTCTGGTTCAGATCCAGCTCCACACCCATGACTTCCAGAGCCTGCTTTGCCTTTTCGCGGATCTTCTTGAAATCCACGAACATATCCCGGAACATGCCCTTGCAGATATTTTCGCCGATGGACAGGTTGGGGAACATGCTGATGTCCTGATAGATGACTGCCAGGCCCAGTTCAATGGACTTCTGTGCGGTCATCTTGGAGATCTGCTTGCCATCCCAGATGATCTGGCTGCCATCGTCCGGTGTGACAACACCTGCAACGATCTTGATCAGGGTGGACTTGCCTGCACCGTTCTCGCCGACCAGTGCATGGGTCTCGCCACGCTTCAGGCCAAATTCCACATCGTGCAGAACCTGGATGCCGGAATAGGTTTTGTTCAGATTTTTGACTTCAAGGATGTACTCTCCGGACAATTCGCTCACCTGCCTTGAAAATTTTTTGATTTACCAAAGGGTGTAACCACCGTCAATGTTGATGTCTGCGCCGGTGATGTAATCCGACGCGGAAGATGCCAGAAACAGCGCCAGAGGTGCCAGTTCTTCCGGATCGCCCCATCTTCCAAGGGGGACACCGGCACAGGATGTTTCGTAGAAACCGGGATTTTCTTCCAAAAATCGCTTGTTGATGTCCGTCATGAAGAAACCCGGGGAAATGGAGTTCACATTGATATGGTACTTGGACCACTCCCCTGCCATGCAGCGGGTCAGGCAGCCAACGGCTGCTTTGGAGCAATCGTAAGCACCGGTACAGGCCGTGGGGAACACGGCTCTTGCCGCCAGAGAAGTCATGTTGACGATCTTGCCGGACTTCTGTTCGATCATGATGCGGCCGAAGTGCTTCATGCAAAGGAATGTGCCGGTCAAATTGGTGTCGATGGTCAGCTTCCACTCTTCCAGGGAAGCATCCTGCAAGGGGGTGGAGCCGCGACCCAACGCGGCATTATTGAAGAGGATGTCCAGCCGTTCGGCAGTTTTCTTCACATGGTCCGCTGCCGCTTCCACACTGGCTTCATCCAGAATATCGATGGGATACCAATGGCATTTGGCGCCGGTTTTTTTCGCGATTTCCGCAGTGGCTTTCTGCAGTTCCGCTTCGTTCCGTGCCATGAGGAACACCTCTGCACCGGCTGCGGCCAGTGCTTCCGCAAAGACCTTGCCCAGGCCCTGCCGGGCACCGGTAACAACGGCAACCTGACCGCTGAGATCGACTGTACCCACAGGCTTCATGGCATTTCCTCCTTTAAATTCGCTCCACCTTCACGGGCACGCCCGTTTCGGCAGATTCCATAACCGCCAGCAGCGCCAGAGAAACATTGGCTGCTTCCCGGAGGGTCACATGGAACTCCTCGCCGCTGACCAGCTTATCGATAAAGCTGCGGATGGACTCAAAGGCAAATCCCCGGCACTTGTCAAAGACGAAATTCTTGACCAGAATATCCTCGGTGATCATCCGGTTGTGGTCCGTGACCTGCAGCAGGTCATGGCTGGATGCGTTCACATCGAACTTTCCTTCCGTGCAAAGGAGATTGAATTTAAAATCGTTGACATTGGTGTTTCCGTTGAGCGTCACCCAGGAATTTTCCATGTGGGCGATGGCTCCGCGGGAATATTTAATGGTAGTCAGATAGGTATCGACCGTATCAATGCCCAGCTGCTTCAGAACGCCCTCGGTCTTGGCGGCGTAGACTTCCACAGGATAGTCGCCGATGACCCAGTTCATGGTATCCAGAGAATGGCTGCCCAGGAACCAGAGGATGGAGGACTTGGCACACCATTTCAGCATATCCGTGGCAACCCACAGATTGTCGTTGAGCCGGAAATGGGCACTTCTGGGTTCGCCGTAGCGGCCGGTGGCAACCAGCTGCTTGACGGAGTTGAAAGGAGGATTCCAGCGGTTGTGCAGGTCTACCATGGCACGGACGCCGTTTCCTTCAATGGCCTCCACCATGCGGAAGACATCTTCCCGGGTGGTCGCCAGAGGCTTTTCGATGATCATGTGCTTGCCGGCATTGGCACAGGCCACGGCAATATCCCCATGGGCGAAATCCGGCGTCACAATGGCGACGGCATCGCAGTCACACTTGGCAAGCATTTCCTTATAATCGGTATAGACCTGGGTGATGCCGAACTTTTCGCCAAAGGTCTTTGCCTTTTCCCCATCCAGATCGCAGATGGCAACCGGCTCTGCCCAGTCATGTTCCCGATAGATGTTGGCATGGGATTCGCCCCAAAGGCCGGCTCCCACGATCGCCATTTTCACGACTTTTTTCTCCATGTGACCAGCCTCCTCTTTGTCTTTTTGTGCAGTCCGCTGTGTTTTCGGTTCGGTTTTTGTCACTCTGCACAAATTCAACGGGTGATTTCTGCCTTATTTTATTAAGTAAGCCCAGTATACACCGATTTTGTCCATTCGTCAATTCTTTTTTAAAGTCCTTTTGCAAACGAGCTGCCCGTTTTTTCGTGGAAATAAATAAATTCGGCGGATAAATAAATTCATTAACTACGCATTTTTACGGTTTTTGACAGAAATAAAAAACAAATCCTATACCCAAATTTAAGGACTTTTAACAACTTTTATGAAAGTATCGTGTTGAAAAAATTTTTCTGCCCGGAACCTCCACTGTCCCGCCTTGTCTTTTTCCTGTGTTTTTTACACAATTTCCATCCAATTTTCTTGTCATTTTTACTGTTGCAAGGCTTTTATTTCTATGGTATAATAGCTTATCATTATAGCCACCTGGCGACACTCCACGAAATGTGTCAGGAAAGGCTTAAAAAAGGAGGAAACCATCCCGTCAGACTAACGGTGCGGCAGTGTGGAGACCTGTCGTAATGCGGAGCAGCTTCGGCTGACCGTGATATCACAGCTTGCGGAGGCACTGTGATGATAGTCGTATCGCATGGCAAAAGTAACTCTGACCAATGTGAAGAAAGTGTATCCCTACCTGCCCGGTGAGGAAAAGAAGAACAAGAAGGCCAAGAAAGATGTTGTGGAAGACCCCGCAAAGGAAAAGGTCAATCTGCAGATCACTGATGAAGGCGTCGTTGCCGTTCAGCAGTTCAACCTGGAGATCCAGGACAAGGAATTCATCGTTCTGGTCGGTCCTTCCGGCTGCGGTAAGTCCACCACCCTGCGTATGGTCGCCGGTCTGGAAGATATCACCGAAGGCGATCTGATCATCGGCGATAAGAGAATGAACGACGTCGCTCCCAAGGACCGCGACATCGCCATGGTCTTCCAGAACTACGCTCTGTACCCCCACATGACCGTTTATGATAACATGGCCTTCTCCCTGAAGCTGAAGAAGATGCCCAAGGCAGAGATCGACAAGAAGGTCCGCGAAGCTGCTGAGATCCTGGATATCACCCAGTACCTGAACCGTAAGCCCAAGGCTCTGTCCGGCGGTCAGCGTCAGCGTGTTGCCATCGGCCGCGCCATCGTCCGTGACCCCGCCGTCTTCCTGATGGACGAGCCTCTGTCCAACCTGGACGCCAAGCTGCGTAACCAGATGCGCGCTGAGATCATCAAGCTGCGCCAGAAGATCGATACCACCTTTATCTATGTTACCCACGACCAGACCGAGGCTATGACTCTGGGCGACCGTATCGTCATCATGCGCGACGGCTTCATCCAGCAGATCGGCACTCCTCAGGAAGTGTTCGATCATCCCGCCAACCTGTTCGTTGCAGGCTTCATCGGCTCTCCCCAGATGAACTTCTTTAACGCAAAGCTGATCAAGAATGGTGATGCTTACTCCGTCGAGTGCGCCGGCGCTGTTGTGGAACTGCCCGCTGACAAGCAGGCTGCTCTGGCTGCCAACAACACCGAGGCTCAGGACATCGTCATCGGTATCCGTCCCGACCACATCGTGCTGGCTGAAGAAGGTGACAAGGCTGCTATCGAAGCTACCGTCGACGTCACCGAGCTGATGGGCTCCACCATCCATATGCACGTCAACATCGAAGGCAAGGATGCCATCGTGATCCTGCCCACCATCGACCTGAGCTCCGAGCAGAAGAACAGCTTCAAGTTCGGCTCCAAGGTCAAGGTTGCCTTCGGCGGCAATGTGGTTCACATGTTCAACAAGGACACCACTCTGAACCTGATCTAATTCCATACATAAAAGCGCCTGTCCGCAAGGACAGGC
>JAZNFJ010000125.1:0-24312 GCA_045589035.1 Candidatus Avilachnospira sp.
AAAAAGTCCAGATGGTCTGCTTCGATGTTCAGCACAATGGCGGTGGTAGGGAAGAAATTAAGGAAAGAATTGCAGTATTCGCAGCTTTCCAGAATGATGGTATCACCATTACCCACCCGGTGATTGGCTTTCAGCAAAGGAAGTGTACCGCCGATCATGACGGTGGGGTCTTTTTCTGCTTCCATAAAGATCTGGGTGATCATGGAAGTGGTGGTGGTTTTGCCGTGGGTGCCGGAAACGCAGATGGCATTGGGGTAGTTCTGCATGATGACACCCCATGCCTCGGCCCGTTCAAAAACAGGTACACCCTGTGCACGGGCAGCTGCGATTTCGGGATTGTTGTTCTGAGCGGCAGCAGTACGGATGATGCAGTCTGCACCCTCGATATTCTTTTCTGCGTGACCGATGTGAACGGTAATGCCTTTGGCAATCAGTTCATCGGTAGAAAAAGACGCGTTCATATCAGAACCGGAAATGATCAGTCCCTGGGAACGAAGGACAAGACCCAAAGGGCGCATGGAAACGCCGCCGATGCCCACCAGATGGACATGCATTCCGGGCTTCAGATATTCAGAAATGTGTTTGCCGGAGTGATTCATGGAAGTTCCTCCAAATGAAATCTATAAAAACCTGTTGATTGGCAGGTGCATCGTGCGTATAATAGGCTTATAATCGTAAAAATCTAATTTAGAATTATATACCAGAAATTCCTCCGTGGCAAGAGGGAATTTACTATATTATATAGAAGGAGAGGCCTATGAAGCCGGATTTGATATTGAATACCCTCCGCCGAGCCGGTTTTGAGGCATGGTATGTAGGCGGCTGTGTCCGAGACAGTTTGCTGGGCAGACCGATTCATGACTGGGATGTGACCACATCGGCACTTCCTGAGCAGGTCATAGACTGCTTTGAAAAGTGCATTCCCACAGGAATCCGTCATGGCACGGTGACTGTTCTGACAGAGCAGGGGCAGGCAGAGGTGACCACCTACCGTACCGATGGGGATTACCCGGATGGAAGACACCCGGCACAGGTAACGTTTGTGCGAAGTCTGAAAGAGGATTTGGCACGCCGTGATTTTACGGTCAATGCCATGGCCATGGATGAAGCGGGCGAAATCGTGGATCTGTATGGCGGCAGGGAAGACCTGAAAAATAAAATCCTTCGCTGTGTGGGAGATCCGGAACTGCGGTTTCGGGAAGATGCCCTGCGAATGCTTCGTGCAGTTCGTTTTTCGGCACAACTTGGTTTTGAAATTGAAGCAGAAACACAAACCGCTATGAACAAACTTGGATATCTTTGCTGTGGGCTTTCTGCAGAGCGTATCCGGGATGAACTGGAGAAGACGTTGCTGTCACCTCACCCGGAGAGGGTGGAGCAGATTGTAAAACTGGGATTGCCGTCTGTATTTGGTTTTTCTGATGAGGCGGACTATGGTTTTCTGGAAACGCTGCCCGCAGAACGGCGAATTCGTTGGGCAGGATTGTGCCGGATACATCCAAAGTTGAGTCTGACAGATCTGCGCCTGGATAAGGCAACGGCACAGGATGCCATGATTGCCGGACGGCTGGAATTTCCGACAGATCGCCTTGGCTGGAAGCGTCTGGTGGCAGATGAAGGATCCCGCAGAGCTGCGATTACGGCTGCATTGGCGGGGGAGCAGGCTCAGATGGAAGAGATCCTGTCTTCCGGAGAGTGCCTGTCATTAAAGGAACTGTCGGTTTCCGGCAAGGACTTCCCGAAACTGAAAGGAAAAGAATTGGGAAACCATCTTCAGACATTATTATACCATGTTCTGTCCCATCCTGATGATAACAAACGGGAAATATTAAAAAATTTTTCTAAAATTTAGAATAATAGTATTGATTATTATTATTAAATGTGGTAGGATATATGCACAAAGAAAAAAGCGAGGAGATTTGCTTTATGTTGAGAAAAGTTACCGATACCATCATCTATGTAGGTGCCAATGACCACGATGTGGATTTGTTTGAGGGTCAGTATGTTGTACCCAACGGTATGGCTTACAACTCTTATGTGATTCTTGATGAAAAGATCGCGGTTATGGATACCATTGACCAGAAGAAGACCGGCGAATGGATGAAGAATCTGGAGCGGGCATTTGCAGGCCGTCAGCCGGATTATCTGGTGGTGCAGCATATGGAGCCGGATCATGCCGCATCCATTGAAACCTTTGTCAATCAGTACCCTGACGTGACAGTCGTGGCCAATGCCAAGACCTTCCCCATGATCCGCAATTTCTTCCCTCATCTGGAGATGAAGAATACTCTGACTGTCAATCATATGGAAACACTGGATCTGGGCAATCATAAACTGGTCTTTGCTTTTGCCCCCATGGTTCACTGGCCTGAGGTCATGATGACCTATGATGCTTATGACAAGGTGCTGTTCTCTGCCGATGGCTTCGGTAAATTCGGCGCTTTGGATGTGGAAGAACCCTGGGATGATGAAGCACGGCGCTATTTTATCGGCATTGTTGGCAAGTATGGCAAGCAGGTGCAGAATGTTCTGAAAGTTGCTGCAACGCTGGATATCGCGACCATTTGCCCCCTCCATGGTCCTGTGCTGACCGAAAATCTGGGACACTACATCAAGCTGTACGACCTCTGGTCCAGCTATACCCCGGAAACCGAAGGTGTCTGCCTGTGCTATACCTCTATTTACGGTCATACCAAGGAAGCTGCTGAAATGCTGCGGGATGAGCTGCTGAAGCTGGGTGTACCCAAGGTGGCCTTCCATGATCTGGCCCGCTGCGATATGGCTGAAGCTGTCAGCGATGCATTCCGCTATGACAAGCTGGTTCTGGCGACCACCACATATAATGCCGATGTGTTCCCCTATATGAGAACCTATCTGGATAAACTGACAGAGCGTAACTTCCAGAACCGCACTGTGGCATTCATCGAAAACGGATCCTGGGCACCTTGCGCCAACCGTGTTATGAAGCAGAAGCTGGAGAAGTCCAAAGACTTGACTTATGCCAAGAATGAAGTGACCATCCTCTCTGCACTCAATGATGAAAGCATTGCAAAGATTGATGCTCTGGCAGAAGAACTGGCTGCTTCTTATGTGCCGGTACAGGTGCAGGAAAATCACATTGATCCCACTGAACTGTTTAACATCGGCTATGGTCTGTATGTGGTCACCACCAGGGAAGGGCAGAAGGATAACGGTTTGATCGTCAATACCGTTACCCAGCTAACTGACAGCCCCAATCGTGTGGCTGTGACCATCAACAAGCGCAACTATTCTGCGGATCTGGTATCCAGAACCGGTCTGCTGAACATCTCTACTCTGGCGCAGAGTGCTCCTTTTAAGGTGTTTGAGCATTTCGGCTTCCAGTCAGGTAAGAGTGTGGATAAGTTTGATGATTTCAAGCATGTGCAGCGCTCCAGCAATGGTCTGCTGTTCCTGGATAAGTATGTCAATGGCTATATCTCCTGCAAGGTCATCAATCAGGTGGATCTGCAGACCCATGTGATGTTCATCTGCGACGTGACCCAGTGTGTCCGCCTGTCTGATGAGGAAACCATGACCTATACCTACTATCAGAAGCATGTGAAGCCCCGTCCTGAAACCGATAAGAAAGGCTTTGTCTGCAAGATTTGCGGCTATGTCTATGAAGGCAGCGATCTGCCGGAAGATTATATCTGCCCGCTATGCAAGCACGGCGCACAGGATTTTGAACCTATCGGCTGATTGTGTGATGCGAAATCCCTCCTCAAATGAGGAGGGATTTTTCTATGCTCCCGTGCCGGTGGTGATGCGGTATAAGCTGTTCAATGCCCGCCAGGTGAGGGTGTTCAGATTACCTGTCTGGGGCAGGTCAGCTTTCGCCTGGATCCATTTAAGATCCTGCTCTGTTACAGGATCCAGAATGCCGTCCACAGCAGGTGCGGTCAATTCCGGATAGTATTCTGATAATGCCAGGAGCATGGCTTGCACCAGGTAAAGATGTACATTCTGTTCCCCTGGCTGAATGGACTGTCCCGGGAACCAGAATGGTTCAACAGCAGGCTGCAGCCGCTCCGGTATTTGTTCCTGAAAGGCATTGACAATGGTGTTCCAAGTTCCGTTGTCCACTTCACCGGTCACGCGCAGGCCGTAGGCCTCCTGAAAGGAGCGGACAGAGGCATAGGTGTTTGGTCCGTAAAGCCCATCGGGAATGACCGGCAGGATTCTAGGGTCAAAATCTGATAGCTGCCGCAGCATGGTTTGCAGACTTTCGACAGGATTGCCGAGGTAATACTCCGGTGTTCTCATGATGCTGCACCTCCATCGCTGCTTCCCGGCACAAGGTTTTGGCCCGGGAATTGTTCCAGACGGCTTGTATCGGAAAAATCTTCCGTTTCCGGGAATAGGACTGACTGATCAAACACTTCACCCTCGATGGATGAGAACTGCTCATAAATGGAATCCCAGGTTCTGGCATCGACTGTTCCGGTAACGGGCAGTCCGGCATACTGCTGATAGGCGCGGACGGCATCTCTTGTGGCATTGTCGTAAATTTCGGTTTCTGTAAGAGGCGGAATGCTTGGAATAAAATCGCTGAGGACATTGAGCATATATTGCAGGCGGTTTACATAATCGTTCCTGTCGCCAATGGAGATGTCGCTTGGGTAACTGCCGATGAAGAATTGCTGCTGCCCCTGTGACTGCAGTTCTGCCAGCCGAAGAATTGCCACGTAAATGCGGTTGATTTGATACCATGTGGCTTTTCCTACGATTCCGTCTTGTGTCAGAGAAAAAATCTGCTGAAACTGGCGGACAGCAGCTTCTGTCTGCGGACCGAAGATGCCGTCCACGGGAGAAATTTTAGGTATGGCAGGGTAGTTCTGACTGATGCGGTTAAGAGCAGTCTGAATCACCGTTACAAAAGGACCGGTGCTGCCATTCCGCAGAGGTATACCGGGGTAGGATTCTGTGATGCCGCGAATGGGTGCGTCTGTGACCAGTTCGATGTCGTCCCCATAGTAATATCGGAGAATTTCCACAGAATCCAAGCCCTGCTGTGCCAGATTTTCCGATCCCCATTGGCTCAGACCCTCGCAAGTGGTGGTTGTGCCGTTGCAGAATTTGGCAGCCAGCGGCTCGATAAAACCGGTTCTGCGGATGTAATTGTCAAAGAGATCATCCACCAGACGAGATATGTTTTCAAAATAGCTTCGACCCGGTACATAAGACTGGTCAATGGCGGTGGAGTTTGTAATATCGAAATCATAGCCACGACTGCGGTAGTATTCCGTGTAGACGCGGTTGAGTGCATAGGAGGTGATGGCGAGAATATTGGCGCGAAGGGCACTTTCGCTCCATGTGGGATAGATCTCGTTGGATGCGACATTTTTCACATATTCGGCAAAGGGGACGGTGACATTGGCTGCCGGTGTGTCCGGTGCACCGAGATGTACCGTAATGGACTGAGGGATATAGGGGAATATGATTGGGGTATCGGGCATGGCTGACCTCCTACAAATTCTGGGAAGAACCCGGAATGGTAACGCCGCCGTTTTCGATGGAAACAGCGGGAAGTGGGCGCAGCTGTAGACCCTGTATGGTTTCCTGACCGGGGAAAACCTGCACACCTTCTGCTAAAATTCCGCCGTATCCTGGGTATTCCACTTGAATATCCACCTTTGCATAGGGCTGCAGGGAGGCATCTGGGGTCAGAGAATCGGCTGCATCCGGTGTTTCTACAAATAAAGGTGCGGTTAGTCCGCTGGAATTGGTGTATCGGATGGCAAGAACCGTCTTTTTTCCGTCAGGCAGACTTTGCGTAAAAACAACGGGCACATCCCGCAGGGGAAGAAACGCATCGGAAGTATATACGCGGGCAAGCACAGAGCCTTGGGAGGCCAAGAAAACCCCTCCTTTCACACATGATATATCCTATGCAGAATGGTTAAAATGTGTTATGATATACCCATCCGTAAGAAAGGGGGATGGTGATGTATATCAGTGAACGGCAATGGGATGAACGGCTGAAGATTGTGACAACAGGTCTGGACGCCACCTGTGCAGATGTCAATCACAGCCCCTATGAGCCCACACCCTATACGGTTCTGAAACGGCTTGTGGAAAGCGGGTATGTAAAACCGGAAGATCGCTGGCTGGACTACGGCTGCGGAAAGGGAAGAGTCGGCTTTTTTCTGAACCGTCATATTGGTTGTCCGGTTACCGGTGTGGACTACGACGAAAGACTGTATAAGCTGGCGGAAGAGAATAAGAAATCCTATGGGAACAGCGGTGTGGATTTTGTCTGCGCCAATGCCGAAACCTATGAAATTGGTGCTGAAACCTGTTTCTATTTCTTCAACCCCTTTTCAGCTGCGTTGCTGCAGGGTGTATTGGCGCGTATTCTGAGGTCCTATTATGAAAATCCCCGTCACATCCGCCTGTTTTTCTACTATCCAAGCGATGAATACCGGGCGGTTTTGATGGAATCAGAGTTTTCGTTTGTGGAAGAACTGGACTGCATGGATCTGTTTGCGGTGACGGATCGCAGGGAGAAAATGTTGATTTTTGAACTGCCGGTGGTATAATGATACATAACGAAAATTTGAAACGAAGGTGCACGAAACTATGACTAAAATTGACATTTATTCTGGCTTTTTGGGTGCAGGTAAGACCACTCTGATCAAAAAGATGATCAAGGAAGCCTATGCCGGACAGAAACTGGTGCTGATTGAAAATGAGTTCGGTGAGATCGGCATTGACGGCGGCTTTTTGAAGGATGCGGGTATTGAGATCACGGAAATGAATTCCGGCTGTATCTGCTGCAGTCTGGTGGGCGATTTTGGCAAGGCACTGGAGCAGGTCATTACCCGGTATGCCCCCGACCGGATTCTCATCGAGCCTTCCGGTGTTGGTAAGCTGAGCGATGTGGAAGCTGCCGTGGAGAAGGTGGTCAGTGAGACCGTTTCTCTGGGTAATCTGGTCACAGTCGCTGATGCAAATAAGTGCAAGATGTATATGAAGAACTTCGGCGAGTTCTATAACAATCAGGTGGAAACTGCCGGTACCATCATTCTCAGCCGTACGGACGGCATTTCTGAGGAGAAACTGGATGCCTGCGTGAAGCTGCTGAAAGAGAAGAACGAAAAGGCTGTCATTGTAACCACACCTTGGGATCAGCTGACCGGCAAGCAGATTTTGGAAGCTATGGAGAAGGGCAATACCATGCTCCATCAGATGGAAGAGGAACATCATCACCATCATCACCATGATGAACACTGCGGCTGTCACGAGCACCATGAGCACCATCACCATGATGAGCATTGCGGCTGCCACGAGCATCATGAGCATCATTACCACGATGAGCATTGCGACTGTCACGAGCATCATGAGCATCACCACCATGATGAACATTGCGGCTGCCATGAGCATCATGACCACCATCACCATCACGCCGATGAAGTGTTCACCAGCTGGGGTGTGGAAACACCCAAAAAGTTCACGGAAGAAGACATCTGTGCTATTCTGAATGCCTTTGATGAAGGTACCTGCGGCATGGTGCTCCGCGCAAAGGGCATCGTGGCGGCAAAGGATGGACAGTGGATTCATTTTGACTACGTTCCCGGTGAGCAGAATATCCGCCGGGGTGCTGCCGATGTGACCGGCCGCCTGTGTGTCATCGGTTCCGGTATCTGTGAACATCAGCTGTCTGAGCTTTTTGGTCTGTAAGGAGAAAGCTATGCCGATTCCCGTCTATGCGTTTACCGGTTTTTTGGAATCCGGTAAGACCAAGTTTATACAGGAAACCTTGGAAGATCCCCGCTTCAATGCCGGTGAGCGCACCTTGCTTCTGGTCTGCGAGGAAGGAGAAGAGGAGTATGACAGTTCCACCTATCCTGCAAAGAATGTCTATCAGTACATCGTGGAGGATCTGGATGAACTGACTGCGGAAACCCTTACTTCTCTGGAGAAAAAATACAAAGCCCAGCGGGTGGTTGTGGAACTGAACGGTATGCGTTTGGCAGGGGATTTCTACGAAAAGATGCCGGAGAACTGGCAGATTGCGCAGGAAGTCATGTTTGCCGACGCCTCCACCATTATGTCCTATAATGCCAATATGCGTTCTCTGGTGGTGGATAAGCTGACCGGAGCGGAAATGGTCGTATTTAATCGCGTGCCTGTGGGTGCGGATATTATGCCTTATCATAAACTGGCGCGGGCTTTGAATCGCAGAATTGATATTATCTACGACTACCTGGATGGCAATACGGAATTTGACGAGATCGAAGATCCGCTGCCCTTTGATATCCATGCGGAAACCATCGTCATCAATGACGAAGATTATGCCCTGTTCTATCGGGATTTGACCGAAGAACCGGACAAGTACGACCGAAAGACGGTCTGCTTCAAGGGTCAGGTAGCCAAACTTCGCAAGGAAAAGAACGGCATGTTCGCGCCGGGACGGTTTGTCATGACCTGTTGTGCCGACGATATTACCTTCATGGGTCTGCCCTGCAAGTGGCCGGATAGTGATGAACTGAAGCCCAGAAGCTGGGTCATGGTCAAGGCACATATCTCCGTGCAGTATCATTCCGCCTACCGTGGGATTGGTCCTGTGCTGACGGCTGTGGCTGTTTCCCCTGCAGATCCTGCTGAGGAAGAAGTTGCCACATTTTAAAGGAAAAGACACGGCTCTTGCCGTGTCTTTTCCTATACCCGGACGGATTTGGAGTATTCCGTCGGTGTCATTCCTGTTTGTTTCTTAAATTGGTTGGAGAAATAGTAGATATTGTCGTATCCAACAGCTTCTGCAATCTGCGTAAAATTCAGATTGTTCTCCCGGATCATCCGTTTTGCTTCACTGACGCGGATGGCGGTCAGATCGGTAATGATGGAAGAACCGATCTGCTCCTTGTAGATGTGCCGCAGCTGGGAAATGCTGATACGGTATTTATCCGCCAGCAGCTGCAGGGTAATATGCTCGCTGAAATGCTTGTTGAGATAATCCCGGATTTCAAGAGCAAATTCTTCATGTCGGTGCAGCCGCTTGAAGGGCACACTTCGGTCAGTCATATGAATATTGTCATCTCTGCGATAGATCAGAATAAACAGCTGTTCCAGATTGGTGCATATGATCTGCTCACTGCCAAAGGGGGCATCCTCCCGTTTCCGCATATCAATGAGAGGAGGGGAGTTGTCAAAATGCTGGAATGACGATTCCGCCTCTTTCACGATGGTGGAAAGGCATTGCTTTTCTGCGTAATGCAGAAATAGTATCTTATTCTCAAAAGCCTTCATATAGGTGCTGTCACAGTAGAAGGAGATAATGATGATGTTCACAGAGTTCTGTCCGGAAACCCGGAAGGAATGGAACTCATGGGGGCAGTGGAAAGCCAGCTCGCCTGATTTCAGCAGAAACTGTTTATCGCCTGCGGTGACCACCAATTCCCCTTTGTCCACATAGATCAGCTCCCAGAAAGCATGGCTTTCCCCGGAAAAGACATAGTCCTTTGGCAGTTTGTAGTAGGAAATGTTGATAAACTCTGACACCGTAAAGACAGGTGTGAATTTGTAAGATTGGAATATCATGATAGCCACCTCACAGGAATAATTGGGCATCTTCCACAACGATTATAATGCTTTTGGCATAAAATATAAAGAGGGAATTGAAAAATAATCAAAAAATATAAATTCTGAAACATATCCTATAAGGCAAAAAAATGGCTGTTCCCTTATAATCAAGATAGAAAATAAACGGAGCCGTTCCGTAAGAAAGGAAAGGGATGTACATTGAAAAAATCTATCAATATCTGGTCCTTCGTGGGAAAGACCAATCGGGAAGCCATCAAGCTTGCTAAGGAAGCCGGGTTTGAGGGCATTGAACTGGCACTGGATGCCACCGGCGAGATCAGCCCCGAGGCAACCGACGAGCAGCTGGCTGCACTGAAGGCCTATGCCGATGAACTGGGTATGGCAATTCCCAGTCTGTCCAACGGTCTGTGCTGGGGTGACTCCCTGACCTCCGATGATCCGGCTGAACGGCAGCGTGCCCATGATCTGATCGTCCATCAGATCCGCTGCGCCAAGGCATTGGGTGCGGAAACCGTTCTGGTTGTCCCCGGCAGTGTTTCTGTGGAATTTGTCCCGGAGCGGCCTGTGATTCCTTATGATGTGGCCTATGACAGAGCCTTGGAAGAAATCAAAAAGCTGGTTCCTGTGGCTGAGGAATACGGTGTGGAGATCGGCATCGAGAATGTCTGGAACAAGATGCTGCTTTCTCCTCTGGAAATGCGCCAGTTTATCGATGCGGTGGGCAGCGATATGGTCGGTGTCTACTTTGATACGGGTAATGTGGTCTATTCCGGTTATCCCGAGCATTGGATCACCATTCTCGGCAAGCGAATCAAGAAGGTCCACTTCAAGGACTATCGCCGCAATCCCGGCGGTCTCAATGCTTTTGTGGATCTGCTGGCCGGTGATGTGGACTGGAAGGCTGTGATGGCTGCATTCAAGTCCGTGGGCTATGAAGGCTGGGCAGCCGGAGAGATGATCCCTCAGTATGCACAGGGTTCGGATCAGATTATTTTCAACACTTCCGCTTCCATGGAACGGATTATGAGAGGAGTTCTGTAATATGATTAAAGTTGGTTTGATTGGCTGCGGCTTTATGGGCGGTATGCATGCTGCCTGCTATGCTGCATTGGAAAATATGGGTGTCAAGGTTACTGCTGTGGCAGATCCCCGCAAGGATTTTGCTGAAAAGCTGATGAAGGACGATGCCGTCTATTACACCACCGGTATGGAACTGATTGAAAATGCCGATGTGGATGTCATTGATATCTGCCTGCCCACCGATCTGCACTGCGCGCACGCAGTCGCAGCGATGAAGGCCGGTAAGAATGTCTTTGTGGAGAAGCCCATCTGCATCAAGGAAGAGGAAATGGAACTGCTGCTGAAGACCGAAGCCGAAACCGGAGCCAAGGTGCAGGTCGGTCAGGTTATCCGCCAGTGGACAGAGTACAAGTGGCTGAAGGATGTGGTGGACAGCGGCATTTACGGCAAGGTACTCTCCGGTGAATTCACCCGTATGAGTTCCCGTCCTGAGTGGGCAAGCGATAACTGGCTGCATACCATTTCCAGAAGCGGTGGTGTGGCTGTGGATATGCATGTCCATGATGTGGACTTTGTCCGCTATATTCTGGGTGAGCCAGATCGTGTGCAGGCACAGGCTTACCGGGATGCTGACGGTGTCATCCAGCATATCAATGCCCTCTATGGCTACGGCGATCAGGTCGGAATTGCTGTACAGGCCGGCTGGGATTATCCCGCAACCTTCCCCTTTACCGCTACTTTCCGTGTGAAGTTTGAAAAGGCAACTGTGGTACATAACGGCGGCATTACGGTCTATCCCAATGAAGGCGAAGCCTTCCAGCCCCAGATGGAAGAGGAGTTCCAGGGCGATAATGATATCGGCGGTAATGTTTCTTCTCTGGGCGGTTACTACAACGAACTGAAATACTTTGTGGAAGGCCTGCAGGGTAAGAATGATCTGTCCGTTGCTACCATTTCTGAGGCAATCAAGTCCGTTCAGCTGGTGCTGAAGGAAGTGGAAGTTGCCGGCGGTCTGGTAAAAAAGTAAAGAACAAATAAAAAAGTGCCTCCTATGAGGCACTTTTTTATTTGGTGAAGTGATCGGGAAGGAGATCTTTTCCTGCATATGCATCATTGACTTCGGCCAGCAGAGATTGATAAAAATCCTTTGCAGCCTGCTTCCGGTGTACTGCGATTTCTTTGCCCCGCTGGGTGAAGAAACGGTCATAGAGCCGATCCAGTTTGAATTTGTACTCCTGAAAGAAAGAGGGGGTTGCGTCTTCTGTGCCGTCAGATATGGATCCGTCGGCTTTTAAATTGTAGAGCGGACCGGATAGTCTGCCTGCATAGAGCAGTGTTCTTGCCACACCCATGGCACCGGTCACATCCAGCTTGTCTGCGTCAAAAAGAATCTTGGCTTCCAGGGATCTTGGCGGCTGATCCTTGCGAAAACGATGGCTGGCGATACACTCTGAAACCTGTTTGGCGAAAGGTTCGTCATACCCAATGGAGATCAAATATTGGTAGGCCATTTCTGCACCGACAGCAGCATGACACAGCTTGGAATTTTCGATCTGTGCCTGCCGCCCAATGTCATGGAGCAGGCAAGAAGTGATCAGAATATCATAATCCACATCGGCTTCTGTCCGGGCGATATCCATGGCTGCATACAGAACACGGTAGACATGCTCGCGGTCGTGGGCACTGTCTTTCATGGACTTCTGCATATATTGATCTAACCGCTCAAATTCTTCTCTTGTCATAGGTCCTCCAAAAAATGCGCACGACTTTCGCCGTGCGCATATCTTTTTAGTTTTCTTTCTGGTAGACAAATGCGGTGGGCAGGGGACGGCCGGAGGGCAGGTTCTGGTTGGAACACTTGGTCACATATTCGCCATCGTACCACAGGATGGCACTGGTACCGCCGTCCAGGTTCATGGCCTGCATGCAGCCATGGCGCTTGAGAATTTCGGCACATTCAATGACATGGGTACCCACGGAACGAACAGGCATACGACCCTCGATGACCAGCATGAGAATTTCGTATTTATCAGACTGACCAATGCAGGCTCTGGGATGCAGGCCGGTCCAACCACAGTTGGAGTCCACCACGATGTTGCCGTCAATGATCAGCGCCGGCTGGAATTCCACTGCGTCAGTAGTACCTTCGCCAACAGGAGCACCGGCATCCTTGATGTACATCAAATTGTCTTCGTGCAGTTCCAGTCGTTTATAACCCCAGCCCATGTGGGCAGAGCCGTACTCCTTACCGTTGCACTTGGCATAACCGGCCAGAATGCCGCCGTTGCCATTGCCTTCGGGATCGATAAAGCCGCTGCCTGTCATGGAGAGGACACCATTGTTAGCCTTGGCGATCACTCCTGCAGTTTCACCGGTAACACCCAGCTGGGAAGAGGGGAATACAGCCAGACGGGAAGGATCCTTTGCCTTGGCGAGGACTCCGATATATTTATCGCCCTTGACACGGACGAGCAGAATTTTGTTAACGGCATCAATGGCGAGCACCTGTTCATCGTGAATGGTCTTGATATCGGTGCCGTCATCGTCCAGGCCGGCTTCGTTGATGTAAATCTTATCCCATCCGTTATCCAGAACTTCGGGATGTTTATCCAGGTATTTCTCGAAGGATTCCACATCCAGTTCGTGGAACAAACTGTAGAAGGATGCCTTGGCTGCTTCTTCAGCGGCTTCCTTTTCGCCCACAACAGAGATGTCAATCTCAAATTCCTTGGGGTCGGAAACAAGGCTGTTTTCCTCGTTCTTTTCCCAATTGGAGGAGAGGTTCATCTGCTCGGCAAGGGCTTTTGCACGCTGATCCATAACATCCTGAATGATGTCTTCGGGAATGATAGCAGTGGCGAGCCACTTGTGGTTCAGTGTGTCCATTGCGGTCTCGATATAGATGGTGCGCCACTTTGTGATAAAGCTGTTTTGGGAATAAACGCAGAAGAAATAGCAGGCTTCAATGGCCAGAACACAGCCTAGAATAACGGCCAGAACTTTGAGGCGTCTGGATCGTTTTTCAGGTTTTTCAGCAGTTGCAACATTACCGGAAGCTCCCGGCACAACTCTGTTCTCAGCCAGTCGTGCGGCAGTTTTGGTGTTGCCAAATAATTTAATATGGCTCATAATGCTCCTCAGTTCAAGAAAACAGTTTCTTTAGTCTATGATATCCGATTGACAGCAGGAAAGCAGTCGAATGGTGTCGATTGCAGGATCACGGATACACATACAGCATCATTCTATCATATCTTATCGGAAAATGCAAATTGTTCTCTGAAAAATTACTTCCCTTGTGCAAAAGAACGATAATTATTCGGATAAGGATTTTCTGCTTTACAGCTGTACAGTAGCATGGTAGTATATAATTGTGTTTTGTTGGCATTTTGCCAAAAGATCAGATTTGAGGAAGTACGATTATGATCATAACGGTAACTCTGAACCCGGCGCTGGATAAAACGGTCACATTACCCGGTTTTGCTGTGAACACGGTCAACCGTGTAGAAGCCATTCGTCTGGATCCCGGCGGAAAGGGCATTAATGTATCTAAGGTTGTTCTTGCTCTGGGAGGCAAGACTGTGGCCATCAGTGTTCTTGGCGGTTCCAATGGCGGCTATATCAAAGGCGCTCTGGATGCCATGGGCCTGCCTAATCAGATGATCCTTACAGAGAGTGCAACCCGTACCAATCTGAAGATTGTGGATCCTGTTCTTGGAACAAATACGGATATCAATGAGCAGGGCAGTCCGCTTTCGGCAGAAACGCTGGAAAAGGTGTGGCAGGTTCTCTGCCAGACAGTAAAACCTGGTGATACAGTGGTTTTTGCAGGTAAAAATCCCCCCGGCATGGCAGATGATCTGTTGGCATATTGGATCAGAGAACTGAAGAAGCTGGATGTCCGTATTTGTGTTGATACTGTGGGAACCCCTATGATTCTGGCACTTGCGGAAAAGCCGGACATCATCAAGCCCAATAAGGCGGAACTGTCTGAACTGATGAACCGGGATCTTAATACCGATGATCAGATTGTAGGAGCTGCCAGAGAACTGGTGAATGCCGGAGTTGGTCTGGTAGCAGTATCTATGGGCAGCGGAGGCGCTGTTTTTGTAACCAAGGACCAGTGCATTCGCGGCTACAGCCCAAAGGTCACTGTCGGCAGCACTGTCGGTGCAGGTGATTCTATGATGGCAGCCCTTGCCCATTATACGGATGCAGGCTGTTCTCTGGAAGAAACAGCGCGCAGAGCCATTGCGACTGCTACTGCTAAGGTTATGTGCAGCGGATCGGAAGCGCCGGATCTGTCCGCCATTCTGCCGCTCATTGACCGTGTGAAAATCGAATATATCAGATAAATAAAGCAATGCCCCATCGGTTAACCGATGGGGCATTTGATGTTATTCGGTGATCTTGAAGGTGATGGGGCTGCCGGTCTGCACGATCTTGCCGTTGAAGTAGATTTCCAGGGTGTAAGTTCCGGGCTCCTGAGGAGTGCGGATCAGTTCGCCAACATACTTCTTGCTTGTCCACATGTCGTTCCAGACTTCCTCGCCGGTGTAGTGGTCAATGACACCACCGCTTTCGTTGCGGACAACGAGGAGAATGGTCACCGTATCATCGGAATTCTTGGGTGTACCGATGGATTCGCAGGCGAATGCAACGGTTTCGTCCTTGGTATATTCCTTTCTGGGAGTGCCCAGATCGTTGACAGTCCATTCTTCTTTGGAGGGACGCAGCCATGTGCTTACATAACCGCTGGTAAAACCGTTCTCGGAAAATTTGGCTGCAGCGGGAACTTCAATTTCCA
The DNA here is from genome assembly GCA_045589035.1 of Candidatus Avilachnospira sp. Classification (GTDB taxonomy): domain Bacteria; phylum Bacillota; class Clostridia; order Oscillospirales; family Oscillospiraceae; genus Avoscillospira. The sequence goes on from JAZNFJ010000125.1 coordinate 15,389, forward strand.
GCATGGTGCTGTCGCCGCCAACCTGTTTGCCGTTGGCTTCCTGCACTTCTACGATGTAGGTGCTGTTGGGGATCAGACCGGTGAGGGTGACGGAAGTGTCCTCTGCCTGAATGGCATTGGCCATGGTGTCCGTTCCCTTCATGTTGGTTACAACCAGCCATTCAATGCCTTCAGATTTGGCTTCTGTGGTCCAGGTGACAGTTACACTGCCGTCTTCGTTGACCTCAGATTTCAGATCCATGATCTTCAGAGCATTGGGGGTAATGCTGGTGCTGGCAGCCTGCTCCATGTTGTCGCAGGTGATGAGGATGCTGTAGGTTTCGCCGGCCTGCAGGTTTTCCAGAACAACAGAACTCTGCTCAACAGTCTGACTGTCGCTGTAACCATCTGTGCCGGTGGTGGTAATGTTCCAACTCTTGGGTGTCGCACCGGTGAAGGTCCAGGTCAGCGTAGCGGTAGAACTGGAAAGCACTGCCTTCAGTTCGCCCATGCTGACAGAGGGGAGGGTGCGGCCCTTGACGGTGGTCATGCCGGACAGATGAATGTCCTTGGGATCCAGCAGGGTAATGGTGTATTCGGTGTCAGATTCCAAACCGGTGAGCACAGCGGTATGACCGGAGAAAGCCTTGGTTTTGGCTTCCTTGCCGTCAGCTGCATAGGAAACTGTCCACTCTTCCGGCTCATTTCCGTCAACAATGAAACTCAGTTCCAGTTCGCTGACGGTCTGGCGGTTGACGGTAAAGCTGATCACGTTTGTGGTGGATCTGGTGGATCCGGTGATGGAGTAGGCGCCTTCAAACTTGACATTGCCGATACCGGCGAGGGAGATTGTATACTGAGAGCCGGATGCAAGTCCGGTGAAGGTATTGGGGGCGCCGGTATAGGCCTGCCGTTCTTCATGACCGTAGGCATCGGAGCAAACCACCTCAAAGGTAGAGGGGTCTTCCTGGGTTTCCACCAAAACGGTGATGGAGTCCAGAGTCTGTTCTGTCACATTCATGCCGTCGATGGTAATCATATCGGGCTTCAGGAACAGGAACCACACGGCAGTGCCGATAATGGCCAGAACCAGAATAACAGCAAGAATGGTGGGAACCCACTTGTTGCGGCTCTTTCTGCTGCGGGCCTTCTGGAAGGTCTGTTCCATCTGCTCGGGATCCAGTTCTTCCTTCATATCCAGAGCGGAATAATCTTCTTCGGGATCCCGGTGAGCAGCTTCGATCAGGGAAGACAGCATGTCGTTGTCGGGAGAGAAACTGGCTTTGAAGTCCTCATCCAGTTCATCGGTGTTGGCAAACTGCACCGGCTCGATTTCTTCCTCGACAGCCTCGGAATCCACCAGAATTTCTTCAGACTGGATGGGAGGGACGATAGGCATATCGCCAACCTGATTGCGCATCATGTAATCCACAAAGGCCTGCTTCATTTCTTCGGGGGTCTGATAACGATCTTCGGGCTGGAATGCGCAGGCCTTGCGAAGAATTTCTGCCATTTCATAATCGGCAAACATGGGGGCAGGCAGTTCCTGACCGGTGATTCTCATTCGGTCAGCAGCCTTTGCGGAGGTCTTTTCATCCTCGAAAGGTGCGTGGTTGCCGTTGTAGATCCGATAAAGCATCAGGCCCACTGCATACAGATCGATGGTCTCATTGACATTGGACATGAGATCAAACAGTTCCGGGGCAGAGTAGGGGCTGAGCATACTCTCGGGAACAGAGCAGTATTTCAGCTGGTCAATTCTTGCGACACCCAGATCGCCCAGCATATAATGCCCATGAGAATTCAGATAGATGTTGGAAGGTGTCACATCCCGATGGATGAGTCCGGCAGAACGCAAATCCTGCAGGCCGCTGCAAAGATCGATGGCCAAATTAACGGCATTGGCCTGTGTCATAGGTGTTTCAGCGGCATGACGGTCCAGCGTGTTGCGATATTTTGACAGCAGGTAAATGTCAAAACCAACGGCATCATCCTTTGGCTTGATCTCATGTTCAAGGAAACAGTCCAGATTGGGGCTGTCAGACAAAGTTGCGACAAGATCCAGTTCGGTCTGATAGTCCTTGACCACATTCTGATAATACTCCTGTGCAGCTTCCTGATCCGCAGCAGCACCGGTGAAAAGCAAAGCATCCACCTGGCGTTGGGATTCCGGTACGGAAATGTGCTTCAGCACGTAGAACTGGTCAGATTTGTTGCTTCGAACCAGATAGACGGCAGCAGCTCCCTTTTTACCAAGGCAGCTTAAAGCCTCCATGTTGTTCAGCAGTTTGGTATTGAGATTAATTTCTGACAAGTGCAATCGCCTCCTTCAGCGCATACAAGCTTATTTTAGGCGATTTTGGGCAAAAAAGCAATAGAATATATATAAATAATTGATGCAGATGGATTGATGCAATAATTTTGGTCGAAACGTCGCAGAAAGAAGTTGGAATTTGTCTGTAATTGTGCTATAATAAAAAAACCTTTAATAGGAGGAGCGAACCATGAAAATGAAAATCTGCGAATACTGCGGAACAGAATACAGTGAAGATCAGATCAAGTGTCCCCTGTGCGGTAAGTGCGAGGGCGAAGAATTGCCTGTCGACAATCGAAAACCGACCTCTGACAAGGTGCCTCAGTGGATGTGGGTGTTGACCTGTGTCCTGCTGGGTCTGGCTGTTGTCATTGGTTTTGTCTATTTTATTGTGAGTATGAAAACTGCCAATGTGACAACGACGGAGCCTGTGATTTCCGCACCTGTGGTGGAAACACCTGCGGAAGAGGAAATCGAAGTTCCTGCGGTGGTAGTGGAACCGGAAGATCTTTCCTGCACGGAACTGTTCCTGAGCCAGGAAGAACTGGTTATGGATGAACAGGGCGGTCATGTGTTCCTGACTGCAGTGCCCAAGCCTTACGGCTGCGAAGATGAGGTCCTGTTTTCCAGCTTGGACGAGGAAATTGCCGTTGTGGACGAAATCGGTATGATCACTGCGATTTCTGCCGGTGAAACCGAAATCATCGTTACTTGTGGTGACATTACGGCATCCTGTGTCGTCATTTGCGACTTTGCTGAAGAAGAAACCGAGGAAGAACTCGAAACGGAAGAACCTGCCGAAGAGGAAACACCTGAAGAGAAGCCTGATGAGCAGGAGGAAACCAAGGAAGAACCTCAGCAGCAGGCAAAACCGGAGTTGAGCTCTGTTGACTTTACCCTGTTCCATCCCGGTGAGGAAACGGTCCTGACGGTTAAAAACGCACCGGAAGGCGCAAATATCACTTATACCACTTCCGATGCTTCTGTTGTAACTGTGACCGATACAGGCAAGGTAACTGCGGTCGGTGACGGTACTGCTGTTATTACGGTTACCGTGAACGGTGAAACACTTACCTGCTATGCCCGCTGCAGAATGGAAGAAACCACAGAGAATAACGACACCACTGAGAACAGAGGCACAACAGAGAATGTTCCTGCTGTCTACAAGCTTTCTCATGTGGATGTGACATTTGCCAGATACGGTGAAACCTTCTATCTGTCCTTGCGTGATGGTGCCGGCAACAAGGTTTCCGGCGCGTCCTTCAGCAGCAATAATTCCGCTGTCTGCTCTGTGGATGCCAACGGTTTGGTCACTGCAACCGGCAGAGGTATGACAAGAGTGATGGTGTCCTACGGAGGAACGACCTACAGTTGTGACATCCATTGCGAGTATCTGCAGTAAAATAAAGTAATAGCAGGCAGTTTTTACTGCCTGCTATTTGGGGTATTTGCATCAGCGGTCGTTGCCCTTGCGGAACAGAAGTGTGATGCACCAAAGACCGGCCAGGCCGACCAGTGCGTAGATAATACGGCTGATGACAGCGGTCTGACCGCCGAAGATCCACGCCACAAGGTCGAATTTTGCAAGACCGATGAGTCCCCAGTTGATTGCACCGACGATGGTTAAAATCAAAGCAATGGTATCCATGAATATCAACTCCATTTCTTTTGGTTTTCTCAGTTTGTGCAGTTCTCTGCGGAATATGCAAAATACTTTTAGATTAAAAATTTTTCATACAGATGGGAAATGAAGAAGATGAAATATATTCTGGTCATCGGTGATGGCATGGCGGATAATCCCGTGCCGGAACTGGATGGAAAAACGCCTTTGGAAGCAGCCGACAAACCCTTCGTGGATTCTCTGGCAGCAAAATCGGAGATGGGCAGTGTTCTGACTGTTCCTTCGCAGCTGCAGCCGGGCAGCGATACGGCAATTATGTCTATTTTTGGCGCGGATCCCTGCATTTACCACAAAGGCAGAAGTCCTCTGGAAGCCGCCGGTATGGGAATTATGGTGGAGCAGGGCTATGTCAGCTACCGCTGTAATATGATTTGTGTGGAAGACGGTGATAAGCCTTTTAATGAAAAGGTTATCTATTCCCACAGTGCCGGCTCTATCGATGGAGAAACCTCCATCGCTGTGATTACTCAGTTGTGTGAAGATCCGGAATTCAAGGCAGCTATGGATGAGCTGCAAATGACCATTTCTCCCACACCTTCTTTCCGGCATATTGCAAAGCAGCTGGGCGGAGATATCTCCGGTATCGTGATGAAACCGCCCCATGACATTCTCGGTCAGCCTGTTGGCGGATATGCCTTCAGCGGTAATGACAATGCCGGTAAAATCTGGAAACTGATGGAATTGGCAAACCGAAAACTGGAGCATCTGCCCATCAACGAACAGCGCAGAAAGGAAGGCAAAATGCCTGCCAACGGCATCTGGCTCTGGGCAGAGGGAACCGGTGTGCAGCTGCCTGATTTCCGTAAAAAGTACGGTCATTTTGGTTCTGTGATCTCTGCTGTGCCTCTGGTACATGGTATTGGCGCGCTGATGGGTCTGAAACCCATTATGGTGGAAGGCGCAACCGGTGAGGTGGATACCAACTATGCCGGTAAGCTGCAGGCTGCCAAGGATGCTTTGTTGACAGAGGATGATTTCTTGTGTGTCCATCTGGAAGCACCGGACGAATCCACTCATAACGGCAGTTTGTCCGATAAGCTGCTTGCCATCCGGCAGTTGGACAGTCTGATTGTCAAGCCTTTGGTGGAATGGATGAGGGAGCAGGGGATAGAGCATCGAATCCTGATGCTCAGTGACCACAAAACCCTGATGTCCACCAAAACCCATGACGGTGATCCTGTGCCTTATATGATCTATGACAGTACCGACCATAAAAACAGTGGCTTCCGCTATACAGAAGCCAACGGAGAAAAGGGTACCTATGTTGCACGTGGTACGGAACTGATGGATATGCTGTTTCAAACGAAGTAATGATAAAATCTTGAAAGGGGAAATATATGATGAATGCTTTTTTACCTGCAGATATTCTGCTGCCTCAGGTAGAGAATATGGAAAAGTGGTCAGTCATTGCCTGCGACCAGTTCTCTTCCAACCCTGCCTACTGGGAGCGTGTCCGTGCCACTGCCGGTGACGCACCCTCTACCATCAATCTGATCCTGCCCGAGGCTGAACTGGGCACCGAGCAGGAGGAAGCACACACTGCACTGATCAATGAAACCATGATTAAGTATCAGAACGAGAATGTGTTTAAAACCTATGCCAATTCCTTCGTTTATGTAGAGCGTTCACTGGCAAACGGCACGACCCGTAAGGGTCTGGTGGGTATGGTGGATCTGGATACCTACGATTATTCTGTCGGTTCCGTTTCTGCCATCCGTGCCACAGAAAAGACCGTTGTGGAGCGTATTCCTCCCAGAATGAGAGTCCGCCGCAATGCCTCTGTGGAACTGCCTCACATTCTCATGCTTTGCGATGACCATGATAAGCAGCTGATCGAGCCTATCACTGCCATGAAGGCTGATCTGCCCCTGCTGTACGATTTTGACCTGATGGAAGACGGCGGTCATATAACCGGCTGGCTGGTGCAGGGTGAAGCTGTGGATGCCTTCAATGCCCGTCTGGAAGCCTATACTGCCACTGTTGGCGATAAGTATGTAGGTCTGCCCGGCAAGCCCATGGTCTTTGCAGTCGGCGACGGCAACCACTCTCTGGCAACTGCCAAGGCTTGTTATGAAGAACTGAAGGCTGCCAACCCCGACAAGGATCTGTCCAACCATCCTGCCCGTTATGCGCTGGTGGAACTGGAAAACATCCATGACGATGCACAAGTCTTTGAACCTATCCACCGTGTTTTGATGAAGACTGACCCCAGAAAGCTGCTGGCAGATCTGGAAGCTACCTGGTGTGCGGAGGGCGGTTTCCCTGTGAAGTGGTATATCGGCAAGGAATCCGGTACCGTATATCTGGACCGTGCCAAGAGCCAGCTGGCTGTTGGTGCGCTGCAGACTTTCCTGGATGAATGGATGAAGGAAAACGAAGCGGAGATCGACTACATCCACGGCGAAGATGATACCCGCGAACTGGCTGAACAGGACAATGCCATCGGCTTCCTGCTGCCGTCCATGGAAAAGAGCCAGCTGTTCCGCGGTGTGATTGCAGACGGCATTCTGCCCAGAAAGACTTTCTCTATGGGTCATGCCCGTGAAAAACGATACTATCTGGAAGGAAGAACCATCAAGTGATTACCTTAAACGAACCGGCATATGCCAAGGTCAATCTTACCCTTGATATTCTGAATAAGCGGGAAGACGGCTATCACGAGATCGAAAGCATCATGCAGCAGATCACCATGTGCGATGATGTGGAGATCGATGTGGGTACCGGTGAGGACTGGAAGCTGGAGTGCGACTGGGAAGAAATTCCTGCGGATTCCAGAAATCTGGCATGGAAAGCTGCCGGTGTGTTCTATCAGTCTATCGGTAAAGATCCACAGGGTCTGACCATCCGCATTACCAAACGCATTCCCATGGAAGCCGGTCTTGGCGGCGGCAGTGCCGATGCGGCTGCTGTTCTGCGTGCGCTGAACCGCCATGAAGGTGAGCCGTACACCATCTGGGAACTTTCCCGCCTGTCTGCAAAGATCGGCAGCGATGTGCCTTTCTGTGTGGTTGGCGGTACGGCTCTGGCGAAGGGCAGAGGAGAGAAATTGGCACAGCTTCTGCCTATGCCCCAGTGCTTCTACTGCGTGGTGAAACCGGACTTTTCCGTGTCTACACCGGAACTGTACGCAAAATGGGATGAGCAGGCGGAGCACTATCATCCCGATAACAGCGGCATGGGTCGCGCGCTGGATCAGCAGAACTTGATGCACGTGGCAGGCTATCTTGGTAATTCCTTTGAGGGACTGGTGGCTTCGGAGCATCCGGAAATTGCGGAGATCCGGCAGGTCATGTCTGATTGCGGCGCTCTGGGCAGTGCCATGACCGGCTCCGGTTCGGCTGTATTCGGTGTCTTTGATGCCTTTGATATGGCAGCCACTGCCAGCATGCAGCTGATGGAGAAATATAAGACCTATTTGTCCAGAAATGTATAAATAAGGAAAACACCGTCCATACTGTAAGAAAATCTTACATACGGACGGTGTTTTGTTATGAAAAAATGGAGTTATCTTTTGGTGATCGGTTTGCTGCTTGCGGCGGGTACTTGCCTTTTTGCCGGGGCTATGCAGCAGGAGCAGCAGGCTTTTGCCGATAAGCTGATACGGCTGCATGTGGTGGCAAATTCCGATACAGCAGAGGATCAAGCGGAAAAACTGCGTGTTCGGGATGCAGTTCTCGAGGTCACAGAGCCCTTGGTGCAGGAAAGTGCAGATCCCAGGCAGGCACTTGCAGAAGCACTTCCGCAAATTAAACTGGCAGCAGAGGCTTGTCTGGCAGAAAACGGAAGCGATAAAACTGTGGCGGTCAGCCTTGGTAAAGAGCGGTTTCCGACCCGATATTATGAAGGTTTTGCGTTGCCTGCCGGTGTGTATCCATCCTTGCGTGTGACCATTGGGGCAGGGGAAGGACAGAATTGGTGGTGCGTGGCATTTCCTTCTGTGTGTTTTTGTGCAACGGCAGAGGAAATGGAAAAGGCTGCAGCCACAGCAGGGTTTACTGAAAGCGAGTTTCAAGTGATGGCTGAGAATGACGGATATGTTCTGAAGTTTAAAATCTGGGAACTTTTGGGGGAATTGAAGGCAGTTTTGTTTGCGTAAGTTCGGCTCTCAAAAAAATAATAATTTTTGCAAGAAAAAGCTTGCATTTTTGAATCCGCTGTGCTATTATATCCAAGCTGAGTGCAACAGCACCGGCGATTTCCGGGTGTGGCGAAGTTTGGTATCGCGCTTGAATGGGGTTCAAGAGGCCCTGAGTTCGAATCTCAGCACTCGGACCAAAACGACCTAAAAACGAGAGTTTTTAGGTCGTTTTTCTATCTTTCGGCAGATCGTTATCGCTCGCTGACATGATATTCGATCTCTGCGAAGATGTAGTCGTCCACATCGCCGTTAGGCAAACCACCGGTCTGCATAATATGTTCTCTCATAATTGATCCTCCTGAATTTGAATACCTGATATTCTATGCGGGTTCTGGATAAAATATGAATGGAAAACTCTCCTTGACAGAGAATTACCACTAAGATAGAATAAATAAGCAATCTGCCCCTGTAGCTCACCTGGATAGAGCGTACGCCTCCTAAGCGTAAGGTAGTGAGTTCGAGTCTCGCCGGGGGTGCCACATTTTTCTTGACACGGCCTTGGTTTGCACCTATAATAGGATGGCAATCGGGGTGTGGCGAAGTTTGGTATCGCGCTTGGTTCGGGTCCAAGAGGCCTCGGGTTCGAATCCCGACACTCCGACCAAAAAAGAAAGTTCACCGAAAGGTGGACTTTCTTTTTTGATATGGAATGGTTGATGAACCCGAGGCCTCTTGCATTTCAATCCATGGCCTTGGGAACAAAGTGCGAAGCACTGCCGTTCCCTCGGGTTCGAATCCCGACACTCCGACCAAAAAAGAAAGTTCACCGAAAGGTGGACTGTCTTTTTTGATATGGAATGGTTGATGAACCC
>JAZNFJ010000126.1:0-12561 GCA_045589035.1 Candidatus Avilachnospira sp.
TTCAGCACCCAATGTTCCTTGAAACCGCAGGCTTTCAGCAGTTCTTTGGTTTCTTCTCTGTGGCATTCCAGATAATTTCGGTCGTGGCAGTCTGCGGTGATGACCGCGCCGAAGCCCAGCCGCTTCATTTCTTTGACGATAAAGGGCATGGGATAGGGAGCGGTGCGGTAGCCTCTGGGAATGGCGCCGGAGTTGATCTCGAAGAAAGGGATTTTGCCGGCAAGGGCTTCTGCGGCTTCGATAGCCCAGGAACGGTATTCTTTGGAATCTGTGTCGAAGAAATCGGTGTTTTCGCTGTGCTTGGTAATGATGTCAAAATGGCCGATGATGTCAAACTTTCCTGCTTCGGGCAGCTGAGCCAGCTGCTGATAATACTGCTTGGCATAGGCCATGCCGTCACCGCCGAAGTGGGTTTTGATGATGTTTTCCACGACAGCCTGCGAGCCGTCAAAGCCCACATCGCCGTCCTTTGTGTTAATGTAGTGGATGGAGCCGATCACATAGTCGTATACATCCTCCATGGTGCGTGTATACACATCAAATTCCAGTCCGCACAAAACGTCGATCTGACCGCGGTATTTCTCTTTCAGCGCGGTAATGGCAGGCAGGTAAGCCGCCGCATTTTCCACAGACATGGAAAGAGGCGTGGCGGTGGTGCTGTGGCCGGAAAAGCCGATGGAAGAAAATCCTTTTTCTATGGCGGTGAGAATCATTTCCTCCGGGGTGTCTTTGCCGTCGTCGAAAGTAGAATGGGTATGTAAATTCTGTTTGTATTCCATAATCAATCACCGAGAATATTATATCGTACTGCGTTGGAAAAGGCAAAGAAAAAAATACTTTACAAGGGGAAAACATTGCGTGTATAATAGAGCGTAAACTTTTTTGTCTTTCAGACAATGTTAGGAGAGTGACAGAACATGAAACTGATCATCAAAAACGACTACGAGGCAATGTGCGCCTGGGCTGCCCAGCATATCGCAGACGCCATCAACAATCACAAGGGAGAAAAGCCCTTTGTTCTGGGACTGCCTACCGGTTCTTCCCCTCTGGGTGTGTACAGACGCCTGATCGAAATGAACAAGGCCGGCACTGTGACCTTCAAGAATGTTGTGACCTTCAACATGGACGAGTACGTTGGTCTGGCCAGAGAGCATGACCAGAGCTACTGGTACTTCATGCACGATAACTTCTTTGACCACATCGATATCCCTGCCGAGAACATCAACATTCTCAACGGCATGGCTGAGGATCTGGAAGCCGAGTGCAAGCGCTATGAGGACAAGATCACTTCCTACGGCGGCATCGACCTGTTCCTGGGCGGCAGCGGCGTGGACGGCCACATTGCATTCAACGAGCCTTTCACCTCTCTGACTTCCCGTACCGGTGTCCGTGCTCTGACGGAAGATACCCTGATCGTCAACTCCCGTTTCTTCGACAATGACCCCAACAAGGTTCCCAAGACGGCTCTGTCCGTCGGTGTCGGCACCGTCTGCGATTCCAAGCAGGTCCTGCTGCTGATCAGCGGCCACAACAAGGCCCGCGCGCTGTAGCACTGTGTGGAAGGCGGCGTGGATCATGCCTGGACCATCAGCGCTCTGCAGCTGCACCCCGATGGCATCGTGGCCTGCGACGAAGCTGCCTGCGGCGAACTGAAGGTGGATACCTACAAGTACTTCAAGGAAGTCTATAAGAACGAAAAGTAATAGGATGGAAACAAAACCGGAACGACCGAGTGGTCGTTCCGGTTTTGCTATTTTACCCAGGAGATCATTATTCCAGTGTATATAATTCATGATGCAGATAGGAGAATTCTTCCATACTGATCTCTTTGGCGTATGTGCTAAGATAGTTGTACAGGACAACCAATCTTTGGTAAGCGGTTTCGTCATAGTCCTCCATCAGATCGTTGGCCAGGAACATGGCTGCCGTAGGAGCATTTGTCTTTTTGAGGAGATTTTTAATCTGCTGGAAAAGCAGATCAATTTTTTGGGCTGTATCCATATCGGCGGGAGTTGTGGTATCTATTCTCAAGGAAGGGTCATCCGCAAAGAAAGGCTTGCCGAATACATCTTCTGGCGCAACGGCTGCGCCGGTGGCGCTGTCAATAAGTATGTCGCTGTTGGGGTCGCCGAAAAATGTACCGGGGTATCGAACTGCCGCACCTTCCTTTGTGATGATCAAGTCTCTTTTTCCTGTATCCGTCGGCGCAAAAAACACCCAGACATTACGGTAGGAAAAGGGCACATCAATGCCAAGAAGTTCCTTTGCGGTTTTCTTTGCTTCGGATAAGGTCATGTTGTGTTCTCCTTCTGGCTGTTCTGCGGGATTGGTTTGCGCTTAAACCACATGCCGTAGATTGGGGGGTTATCTTTCATCGGAGTGGTCTTTGCTATTTCGAACCGTGCAGAGTGCAGCAGTTTGGTCAAACGCATGTGGCAGAAATCAAATTGGAAGACACCTTGCATGGAGGTGAGGAGTGTTCGGAGGATGTCCATCATTCGGAAGTCTTTATCCCCTATGGGAGAGAGCAGGAGCGGATCAAAGAAAGTGACAGGGACACCGGTTACAGCTCCGTTCAGATAGGTGCGGAGTTTCCATGGCTTTTCACAAAGTGTATCCCACTGCGCTGCATAGACGGATTTTTCTTCGGGAAGAATTTCTCTCGCAAAAGGCAAAAACCGATCCACATCATTCCAATCTAACATGCCCCATGAAAAGAATGTATGACCGGGGCACATTTGCAGGCAGATTCCATGAAGACCGCAGGAAATGTCCCGCAGTTCGGACATGAGGAACAAAAACGGACACATGCTTTCTGCATCCAGACTATACCATATGCGGATTTTACCGCCGCTTTTTGCGTGGCTCTTAATTTTGTTCAGGAACTGAACCTGTTCATCCCAGAATTCATCGTCATAGATGGCTTCTCCATGAAGCCACGGATCATCAAACAGGGCATCGACTGCTTCCTTGCGGTCGTCGGAAAAAACACCTTGGGTAAGGTCGCCGATATCCAGGTGCAGACGCAAAGGGACAACAATGCTGTTTGGTAATTTGCGAACCTTTAAAACACCGCAGAAGCTATCGCAGAAACAAATCTCTAAAGTCTTGCCAGGGGTCATGGTGCCACTTCCTTCCTTTGTATAGTATAACACGGAAAAAGGGCTTCGTAAATATAGGGAGCCATAGGAACGAAAAGATAAAGAACCCGAAAGGCCTTTGGCCATTCCGGGTTCTTTATGATTAATCAAAAGAAATCAGTTTGTCACCTTTGTATTTTAGAGTGCCTTTTTCCTTCAGCCGGTATCCGCCGTAGGAAAACTGGGAAACATAGAAGGATTTTTTCTTGCCATCCACAGAAAAGACCACCACATATTTCTCCTGTTTTCCGTTTCCGGCATATTTTGAAAAGGTTTCGATGATTTGTTTATCGGTGACCGTGGCTTTGACTATTTTGGTGGGCACGTGTTTGTTTATGACGATGCGGAGGATCACCAATATCCAAAAAATCGCAATCAGTGCGGGAAGGGCAAGACCTGCGATTTTTTCTAACATAAAAATCCACCGCCTTTCTAAATCTCATCATTATTCTACCAAAATGCTAATTGGGTTTCAAGGTGACAGGTAAAACGAAGGTGGATTTGCTTTTCTGCGGAAAAGCCACGGCGGTTGCAACATGCCACCGGCATGTTGCTAAGAGCATCCCTGTTGCGGTGCCCGAAAAAATGTTCGCGCTTTCGCTTTGCTCCATTTTTTCGACCGCGGCCACTCGCTCAGCCCCCTTTATCCGCCACCGGCGGCGGTCGCATCGCTCCCCTTCAAATCCACCTTCCAAATGCCCAAACACAGAAAAAAGACATCATCAAAAGATGATGTCTTTTTTCTGGTGGGGGAAGGTGGATTTGAACCACCGAAAGCAATGCTAACAGATTTACAGTCTGCCCCCTTTGGCCACTCGGGAATTCCCCCATATTCACTTGCTTGATAAGGTGGAGCTGGTAGACGGACTCGAACCCCCGACCTGCTGATTACAAATCAGCTGCTCTACCAACTGAGCTATACCAGCAGCTCAACAAGCAAGGACGATTATAGCCGAAAGAAAGCGGTTTGTCAATAGGTTTTTAAAAAAATGAATGCAAACATTTTCCGGAAAACAATTGTGTATATAATGATTACTCCGGCAAAAGTACATCCTGCTGCACCGGCGTATGGAACAGCCGGCGGAAGCCCTCCGCATCCACACCCTGTCCCAGCAGCCACATGGTTTTGGTCAGGGCGGCCTCCGGGGTCATGTCGTAGGCCTCCAGCACACCGTGCCGGGTCTTGATGATATGGCCCACCTGATAGACCCCCAGATCGCTGCCCTCATAGGTCACCTGCGTGGTCATGATCACCGGCTTGCCGGCATCGATCCACAGCTTGATGCCGCGGATGAAGTCCTGATCGGCATAGCTGGGCACGCCGCCCACACCGAAGCCCTCCAAAATCAGCGCATCATACTCCGGCAGCAGCAATTCCAGCAGATGGGAACGGATGCCCGGTGTCAGCTTCAACACGAACACATTGGGATTGAGTTTCAGGCAGAACCGGACAGTCAGATCCTTGGGACGGCGGAGAATGGGATAGACCTGCCCGTCCCGGATGATGGCGGCCTCCGGATAGCCGATGCTGGCAAAGGCGTTGTAGCTTTTGGTGCGCATTTTTCTGGCACGGGTGCCGAGAATCGCCTGCCCGTCAAAGACGATGGTGACGCCCCATGCGGTTTCAGAGGAAGCAAAGCGGAAGGCATCCAGCAGATTGCGCCGGGCATCGGTCTCCCGGTTGCCGATGGACTGCTGGGCACCGGTGAGGACGATGGGCTTGGGGCTGTTCTGAATCAGATAGCTCAGGGCGCCGGCGGTGTAGGCCATGGTGTCGGTGCCGTGGGTGACCACAAAGCCGTCGAATGCGTCATAATGTGCTTCCACAGCCTGCGCGATCTGCAGCCAGTGGGAAGGGGTCAGGTTGGTGCTGTCCAGATTGAACAGCTGCAGGGCCTCCACCTGACAGATGGAGGCGATCTCCGGCACATGGGTCAGCAGATCCCGGGAAGTCAGCTGAGGGGCCAGACCTTCGGCAGTCTGTTCCGTGGCAATGGTGCCGCCGGTGGCAAGGAGTAAAATACGTTTCATGGTTTTACCTCCGAAAAGGGTAATAACAAAAAAGATTAGGTGTTTTTATTCTACCATATTGGCCTGCGGCTACGCAACCGTTCCGGAGAAGGTGTATCGCGATTGCGGAACGAGAACTGCATTGAATACTCAAAATTTGGTCAGAATCACGGACGGAAAAGGGTGGTATTCCTGTGGATTTTCACAAAATATCAAATTGCGTTCGATTTATAGTTGTAAGTCAAGCAATTTTTTAGTAAAATATTCATGTCCATAAGGAGTATTCTGGCGGAGGTGTTTCTGCCCGATACGAATAAACGATCTTTATGTACAAAAAATTTTTAGGAGGAAAAAACAATGAAGAAACTGCTTGCTCTGCTGCTGGCTCTTCTGATGGTCTTCTCTCTGGTCGCCTGCGGCGCAGAGAAGGTCGAAGAAGCTCCCGTGGAAGAAGCCCCCGTCGAAGAAGCTCCCGTTGAGGAAGCTCCTGTCGAAGAAGCTCCCGAGGCTCCCGAAGTCAAGATCGGCGCCATCCTCGTCCATGACGAGAACTCCGGCTACGATATGGCTCACATCGAGGGTCTGAATGCTGCTGCCGCTGCTCTGGGTCTGGACCCCGCAGCCATCAGCTACAAGTACAACATCCCCGAAGATGAGTCCTGCTACGACGCCGCTGCCGAACTGGCTGACGACGGTTGCACCATCATCTTCTCCGACTCCTACGGCCACCAGACCTACATGGCTCAGGCTGCCGAAGAGTTCCCCGAAGTCACCTTCGTTGCCTGCACCGGCGATATGGCTGCCGGCACCGGCCTGGCTAACCTGAAGAACATCTTCCCCTTCACCTATGAGTCCCGCTACGTTTCCGGTATCGTTGCCGGTATGAAGCTGAAGGCTCTGATGGATGCAGGCGAAGTCACCGATCCCTATGTGGGCTATGTCGGTGCATTCCCCTACGCAGAAGTAGTTTCCGGCTACACTGCATTCTTCCTGGGCATCCAGAGCATCGTTCCCGAAGCTCACATGGACGTTCAGTACACCAACTCCTGGTACGATCCCGTTGCTGAAAACGAAGCTGCTATCGCTCTGATGGGCCGCGGCTGCGCTATCATCGGCCAGCACGCTGACTCCACCGGCGCTCCCTCCGCTGTTCAGGCTGAGTGGGAAAAGGGCAGCCAGGTCTACTCCGTCGGCTACAACATCGACATGCTCGCTGTTGCTCCCGATGCAGCTCTGACCTCCGCACAGAATGTCTGGGCAGTTCTGTATCAGGCTACTCTGGAGAAGTTCCTGGCCGGTGAGGAAGTTCCCACCGACTTCGCTGCCGGTATCGCTCTGGGCGCACAGCAGATCTCCCCTCTGGGCCCCAATGTTGCCGAAGGCACTCAGGAAGCTGTTGACGCTGCTTGGGCCGCTATCGCTGATGGCTCCCTGCAGGTCTTCGATACCGCTACCTTCACCGTCGGCGGCGAAGCTGTGACCACTGCTTTCGCTCTGGACACCGATGGCGACTGGGTCAACGATACCGCTGAAGCTATTGTCGACGGCGCATTCGTGGAATCCTTCCACCGCTCCGCTCCTTACTTCGCTCTGCGTATCGACGGCATCACCGAGCTGAACTAAAATTCACATTACCCGCGATGGGGGGCATTATGCCCCCCATTTTGGGATTTGCCAAACAGATATAACAGCCTCCGAGCCTGCGGGGCAGGTATGGAGGAGAAAGGGTGAGTTTCTTGGCGATTGAGAACGCTGTCCAAATGAGGGGCGTAACCAAGACCTTTGGTGCGACCGTGGCCAATAATGCTGTGGATCTGGACATTCGCCGTGGCGAGATTTTGTCCCTGCTGGGCGAAAACGGCAGCGGCAAGACCACACTGATGAACATGCTTTCCGGTATTTACTTCCCCGATAAGGGTGAGATCTTTGTCAATGGAAAGCCTGTGACCATTCGTTCCCCGAAAGACGCCTTTGATTTGGGCATCGGCATGATTCATCAGCACTTTAAGCTGGTGGATGTTCTGACGGCCACGGAGAACATCCTTTTGGGTCTGGACGAGAAGGGTACGCTGAACCTGAAAGCAGCTGCCGAAAAGATCAAAGCCATCTGCGAAAAGTATGGCTTTGTGGTAGACCCCAACAAGAAAATTTACGATATGTCCGTTTCGGAAAAGCAGACTGTGGAGATCGTGAAAGTGCTCTACCGCGGCGCAAACATTCTGATTCTGGACGAGCCGACGGCAGTTCTGACTCCGCAGGAGACCAGAAAGCTCTTTGCCGTCATGCGGAATATGAAAGAGGACGGCAAGTCCATTATCATCATTACCCATAAACTCCATGAGGTTATGGAAATTTCCGACCGCGTGGCAGTTCTGCGGAAGGGTGAGTATGTGGGCGATGTGCCTACCTGCGAAACCGATCCCCAGAAGCTGACGGATATGATGGTGGGCCGTGCGGTGACACTGAACATCGACCGCCCCATGCCGGAAAATGTGACCAAGCGGCTGGAGATCAGCAATCTGTCCGTGAAGAATGTCTACGGCCTCAAGGCGCTGGACAATGTTTCCTTCGTTGCCAACGGCGGCGAAATTCTGGGTATTGCCGGTATTTCCGGCTGTGGCCAGAAGGAATTGCTGGAGGCCATTGCCGGTCTGCAGCACGCGGGAGAGGGCAGTTCTGTCCGCTACTATCCCGATGAAACCAGCAATTTTACCGAACTGGTGGGTATGAACCCCCTGGATATCAAAAATGCCGGTGTCAACTTCGCCTTTGTCCCGGAAGACCGTCTGGGCATGGGTTTGGTTGGCTCTATGGGTATGACCGGCAATATGATGCTCCGTTCCTACCGCAACGGCAAGTCCATCTTTACAGATCGCAAGAATCCCAAGAAGCTGGCGGAAAGCATCATCGAGCAGCTGGAAGTGGTGACACCCGGTGTCAACACCCCTGTCCGCCGCCTTTCCGGCGGCAATGTCCAGAAGGTTCTGGTGGGCCGCGAAATTGCAGCTTCTCCCAAGGTGCTGATGCCGGCTTATGCCGTCCGCAGTCTGGATATCAACACCTCTTACACCATTTACAACCTGCTGACAGAGCAGAAGATGAAGGGTGTGGCTGTCATCTATGTCGGCGAAGACCTGGATGTGCTGCTGGAACTGTGTGACCGTATCCTGGTCCTCTGCGGCGGCAAGGTCAACGGCATTCTGGATGCCCGCACCACCACCAAGGAAGAAGTTGGTCTGCTGATGACCAATCTGCAGGAAAGCGGAAAGGAGGCCAAGGAATGAGCCGTATTGGAAGCCATCACGAACCTTTGCTCCGCATGACCAAGCGGGACGGCATTGCCACCTGGAAGAGCCTGACGGTTCGTGTGGTCGCCGTTCTGATCGCGCTGATCCTCAGCGGTATGTTTATCTATTCCGTGACGGGTCTAAATCCTGTGAAGGTCTATGGCGCCATGTTCAAGGGCGCTCTGGGCAGTAAGCGCAAGATCTGGTTCACCATCCGCGATACTATGATGATGCTCTGCATCAGTATCGGTCTGGCACCTGCCTTCAAGATGAAGTTCTGGAACATCGGTGCCGAAGGTCAGATTCTGGTGGGTGGCGTCGCCACTGCCGGTATCATGATCTATCTGGGCAAGGCCGGCTCCACCCTGCCCACCGCCGTGATGCTGCTGATCATGGCTGCTGCCAGTCTTGTGGCAGGTGCCGTCTGGGGCATCATCCCTGCCGTGTTCAAATCCCGTTGGGGTACCAATGAGACCCTGTTCACCCTGATGATGAACTATGTGGCCATCCAGATCACATCCTACTGTGTGGCCCTGTGGGAAAACCCCTTCGGCTCCAACACCGTGGGCGTCATCAACCAGAAGACCAAACTGGGCTGGTTCCCGGAGATTTTTGGAACCACCTTTACCTTGAATGTTGTCATTGTTCTGGCGCTGACTGTGGGCATGTTCCTGTATCTGAAATATTCCAAGCAGGGCTATGAGATCTCTGTGCTGGGCGAAAGTGAACGGACCGCCCGGTATGCCGGCATCAAGCCCGCAAAGGTCTTTATCCGCACCATGGCCATTTCCGGTGCCATCTGCGGTCTGGCCGGTTTCATCGCCGTTGCCGGCGCCAGCCACACCATCTCCACCTCCACGGCCGGCGGCCAGGGCTTTACCGCCATTATCGTGGC
Organism: Candidatus Avilachnospira sp.; assembly: GCA_045589035.1. Taxonomy (GTDB): domain Bacteria; phylum Bacillota; class Clostridia; order Oscillospirales; family Oscillospiraceae; genus Avoscillospira. Next base: position 9,333 of record JAZNFJ010000126.1, read on the forward strand.
ATGGCTTGCCAAGTTCAATACCTTCGTCATGCTGCTGATCTCCTTCCTGCTGGTGTTCCTGGAAAAGGGCGCTATCCAGATCGCAACGGATTTCCAGCTCAATGACTTCGCTTCTCAGGTCATCACCGGCATCATCCTGTTCTGCATCATCGCCAGTGAGTTCTTCATCAACTACCGCGTGATCTTCCGCAGAAAGAAAGGGGCTGACAGCAAATGATCAATCTGTTCATGTCTGCCATCATTTTTGGCACCGTCATCCTCTACGGCGCTCTCGGTGAGATCATCACAGAGAAGTCCGGCAATCTGAATCTGGGTGTTCCCGGTGTCATGTATCTGGGCGGCATTGCCGGTCTGGCTGTGGCCTTTGCCTATGAAAATGCTGCCGCCAACCCCATTCCCATTGTGGCATTGCTGCTGAGCCTTGTGGCAGCGTTTCTGGCAGCCGGTCTGGGCGGTCTGCTCTACAGCTTTTTGACCATCACCCTCCGGGCCAATCAGAATGTCACCGGTCTGACCCTGACCATTTTCGGCAGCGGTGTGGCCAACTTTTTCGGCGGTGCGCTGAACACCATGGCCGGCGGTGTCGGTCAGATCTCTGTCGCAGTTGCCTCCGGTGCCTACCGCAGACCGATCTTCGGTGCACTCAGCAAGGGCGGCTGGTTCGGTCAGATCTTCTTGAGCCACGGCTTTATGGTCTATCTTGCCATCATTCTGGCCATTCTGGTTCACTTCTTCTTCACCAAGACCAGAAAGGGTCTGAACCTCCGCGCTGTGGGTGAAAACCCCGCCACCGCTGATGCTGCCGGTATCAATGTCACCGTCTATAAGTATCTGGCAACCTGCATCGGCGCCGGTATCTCCGGTCTGGGCGGTCTGTACTATACCATGGACTACATCAAGGGCACATGGGCCAGTGAAGGCACCATCGAAGCCCTGGGCTGGCTGGCTGTGGCTCTGGTCATCTTCGCCACCTGGAAGAGCCTCAATGCCATTTGGGGTGCCTACCTCTTCGGCTTCCTCTCCTGGCTGTATATGTATGTTTCCAAAATTCGGGAACTGCTCATTGAGTGGCTGGGTCTGGCAGAAGATGCCCTCCCCCTGCTGAAGCTCAACAGAAGCTCTCAGGAGCTGTTCAATATGCTGCCGTATATCGCCACCATTTTGGTGCTGATCTTCGTCAGTATGCGAAAAAAGAGGGAAAATCAACCCCCTGCCCATCTGGGACTTTCCTACTTCCGCGAAGAACGATAAAAACTTGCAACGGCCTCTCCATTGGAGAGGCCGTTGTTGATTCAAAAAGGAAAAACCGTTATAATAAAGAAAACAAAAGGAGGCGGTATGATGCAGTATATCCTTGCCCATGATCTGGGAACGTCCGGTGATAAAGCCACATTGTTTTCCACGGAAGGAAAACTCATTGCCAGTGCGGTGGAGGGCTACCCCTGCAAGTATTCCAACGGCAACTGGGCGGAGCAGAACCCGGAGGACTGGTATGCCGCCGTCTGCAAATCCACGAAACAGCTGATTGCAGCCATTGATCCGGCTGAAATCGTGGGCATCAGCTTCTCCGGCCATATGATGGGCTCTGTACTGCTGGATGACAAGGGAGAACTGCTCCGTTCTGCTATCATCTGGGCGGACCAGAGAGCCACGGAGCAGGTGCAGAAGCTGTCCGATACTGTGGGCGATGAGCGGTTTTATCAGATCTCCGGCAATCGGAACAACCCCACCAACTCCATCTGCAAGATCATGTGGTCCATGGACCATGACGGTCTGGCGGAGAAGATCGGCAAGTCCGTCAACTGCAAGGACTATATCATCTATCGGCTGACGGGACATCTGGGGACGGACTATTCCGATGCTTCCAGCACCGGCGCCTTTGACATCAACACCTTTGCATGGTCGGAGGAAATTCTGGATGCAGCCGGAGTACCTCTGTCTGTCATGCCGGAGTGCAGGGCTTCTACGGATCTGGCAGGCAAAATCACAGAAGAAGCGGCGAAGCTGACCGGCTTAAAGGCTGGCACACCGGTGTTCTGCGGCTGCGGTGACGGCACAGCGGCTTCTGTTGGCACGGGCATTGCGGAGGTGGGACAGGCTTATCTGAGCCTCGGTACCTCCGCATGGATCAGCTATTTGGATGACAGCCCCTGTCTGGACAGCCAGCAGCGGACCTTCAATCTGGCAGGCATGGAGAAGTACCGGGTCTATCCTCTGGGCAGCATGCAGGCTGCCGGCTCTTCCTACAGCTGGATGCGGGATCAGCTGTGCCGGGCGGAAAAACTGGATGCGGAGCGGCTGGGAACAGATGTCTACCGGCAGATCAACGATCAGATCGCCGGAGTGCCTGTGGGTGCCGGCGGTGTACTGTATATGCCCTATCTCATGGGTGAGAGAAGCCCCTGGTGGGATGCCAATATTCAGGGTGCATTCCTCGGTCTGAAGCAGGAAACCACCCATGGGCAGATGCTGCGGGCGGTCATGGAGGGTGTTTCCATGAATTTGGCACTGATTTTGAATGTGTTCCGGGGAAAACGCAGCTTTGACAGCCTGCGGATCATCGGCGGCGGTGCCAAGGATCTGGTCTGGCGGCAGATGCTGGCAGATGTGCTGAATGTCCGCATTGAGAAGCTCAATCTGCTGGAAGAGGGCTGTTCTCTGGGTGCGGCCATGGCTGCCGGTATCGGCGCCGGGGTCTACAAGGATGCATCCGCTATCGAAAAATTCCTGCAGGTGGATCATGTGTGCGAGCCGGATCCGGAGCGGGCCGCCCAGTATGCAGTATTGACCAACCGATTGGCAGATGCCTACGAAAGACTCAAAGGTTTCTATTAAAAGACATAAGAACACACGCTCAAAAGAGCGGATGTTCTTATGTCTTTTTGATAAACTGCCGGTTGCAGCGGGGGCAGCGGATATTGATCTTGCCCCGTCCACGGGGGACACGGACGGTTTGTTTGCACTGGGGGCAGCGGAAATAGCGGTGTTCTTTATCCTTCAAATGGGCGAAAAAGTTCAAAAATGCAGTATTTTCCCGGCGGCGGGCGGTGATGTTCTTGGAATACATCCGGAAAACACACCAAAACAGGGCTGCATAGCTGAGGACGGTCAGCACCGCGGAGAAAAGGGGAAACCGCCGGCTGAACAGGGAACTGACAAAGGTCAGGGCAATGCCTGCGATCAGCAGGGTTGTCCCCAGTTTGTCTGCGCCATATCGACCCAGCATAAA
>JAZNFJ010000127.1:0-2522 GCA_045589035.1 Candidatus Avilachnospira sp.
GACGAGATCGATGCCGTGGGTCGCAAGCGCGGCTCCGGCCTGGGCGGCGGTCACGATGAGAAGGAGCAGACCCTGAACCAGCTCCTGGTGGAGATGGACGGCTTCGGCAAGGCCGAGGGCGTCATCGTCCTGGCAGCCACCAACCGCCCCGACATTCTCGACCCCGCCCTGCGCCGTCCCGGCCGCTTTGACCGGGAGATCTATGTGGGCAAGCCCGACTCCAAGGGCCGTGAGGAGATCCTGAAGGTCCACGCCCGGGACAAGAAGCTGGGCGAGGATGTGGACCTGCACAAGATCGCCATGACCACCGCCGGATACACCGGCGCAGACCTGCAGAATCTCTTGAACGAGGCCGCCATCATGGCCACCCGTGCCGACCGGCCGGTGATCCTGGATGCCGATGTGAATGAGGCCATGATGAAGATTGCCATGGGTCCCGAGAAGCGCAGCCGCATCCGCACCCTCCGGGACCAGCGGATCACCGCCTACCATGAGGCGGGCCACGCCGTGGTCATGCACTACCTGGAGACTGCGGACCCGGTCCACCACATCACCATCATCCCCCGTGGCTGGAGCAGCGGAAGCACCTGGAGCCAGCCCATGGAGGAGCGCAGCCACCTGACCCGCAACGAGATGTATGAGGACATCGTGGGCCTGCTGGGCGGCCGTGCCGCCGAGGAGATCGTCTTCCAGGACATCACCACCGGCGCCTCCAACGACATCGACCGGGCCAGCCAGACTGCCCGGGACATGGTGGCCCGCTACGGCATGAGCAAAACCTTAGGTACCATCTCCTACCTGTCCGACGACGAGGTTTTCATCGGCGGCAGCTACGGCAAGACCAAGAGCTACTCCGAGCAGGTGGCGGGCCGGATCGACGACGAGGTCAAGACCGTCATCGATGCCGCCTATGACAAGGCCATCCGTCTGCTCACCGACAACCGGCACAAGCTGGATGCGGTGGCGGAGTTCCTGCTGAAGAACGAAAACATGACCGGCGACCAGTTTAAGGCCGTCATGGAAGCGGAATAAAAGAAAAGGCGTGTTGCAAACCATTTTGCAACACGCCTTTTTGCACGGTAGGGCGGGTGTCACCGACCCCGCCGACCAGCCTGGATGATTGCCATGCTTCAAGCAGAAGTACCAGCTTCCCCATAGACATGTCATTGTCATGAAAGGGGGTAAATTCAGACCTTGGCCCCCTCCCAGAGGGGGCTGTCGGCTTTGCCGACTGGGGGAGTGTCCTACCAACGGAGGCACACTCCCTCCACCGCTAAAGCGGTCCCCGGCAGATTGTCAACCAAGTGCAACACTTTCTTCCAAAATTTCAGCTGGAGTTTTCCAGCAAAGACACTTCCTGGGACGGTTATTGATAAGATCTTCAACAATCTGAATATCTTCATCCGTAACAGTCCTAAAATCAAAACCTTTCGGAAAGAAAAATCTCACAATATCGTTCGTGTTCTCGTTTGTTCCGCGCTGCCAAGGTTTATGCGGTTCGGCAAAGTAGACAAGAGTGTGTAAGTGCTCTTCTAACTTTCGGAACTCAGAAAATTCAGAACCATTGTCTAAGCTTACACTTTCGACCGGTAACCCACACAGCAGCTTCTCGATGACTTTTCTGGTGTCTTCTGCCGTCCTGGCTGCAAGTAATCCCATCTTAAGAAGACGGCTTTTGCGATCTACCAATGTTACCAACAGCCCTTTGCCAACACCCCCATATACAGTATCGCCTTCCCAGTCACCGATCCTGATCCGATTGCGAATCTCGTCAGGCCACTCAGGGATGATGCGATCAGGTTGGATACTGTTATAGTTGGCGTTTCGGGTCTGGATCCGCTTTCCTCTGCGTCTAAGATGCTGTTTTGCAGTGATTTTAGGGAATCTTCCTAACCTTATGTACCGATAGATAGTCGATACACAAAGCGGCTTTTTCTCTGGAAATTCCTTGTGCCAGCGGCCACAGATCGTTTCAGGCGACCAATAATGCTGTAATCCGGCAATAATATAATCCCACTCCGGTGTGTCGGGCTTCACCACTTGGGTGTTTTGCTCCCTGCGACGGCGGATATAGCACTTATTAGCATGCCAGTGGTTATACCAGTATCGATTGTCGGGCTTTCTGTGAGGCTTGTATTTCGCTTTGTTTCTCTTGACCTCACGGCTGATGGTGGAAGGACTCCGCTCTAAAATTGTTGCGATTTTTCGAAAAGAATAGCCTTCAGACAAAAGTTGTTGTAGATATTTTCTTTCCTCTAGTGTAAAATGTGTGTAGGACAATATGCTTACCTCCGTGTAGTTTGTTTGTGTAGCAACTACATTTTACACTAAGGTTTGCATATTGTCTTATTTTATTTTGGGGTGTTGCACTTCAGATTGTAACCTGCCCACCTCCCCTTACACAGGGGAGGCTTTGGTGCGGTGCAAACCTGTTAGACAAATTCCAATTTATCTTTCCGATGACTGCCGCACCCAAAAGCTCCCCTTGTCAGGGGAGCTGTCAGAAATCAAAGATTTCTGAC
>JAZNFJ010000128.1:0-9684 GCA_045589035.1 Candidatus Avilachnospira sp.
GGTGCTGTCTCAAAATGATTTGCAAGAATCATAAGAGGCAGCACCTCTGTCTTTTCTTCTGCAGTAACGAAGCTGTGGAAAAAGCACCGCAAAATTCAAAAAACAGCGCACTAATTCTGAGGGGCATTTCTGCCTCTCAAAAAAGTGTGCTGTTTTCGCTTTATTTCTACTATGCGGCTTTGGGAACAACAAGGTGTGTTCCCAACCGACCACTTTGTATTTTATGGTGCAGCTTCAGAATGTTATATGCCATGCTCACCAGATGCCATTCCACATTCACATTCTTCTTACCACGCATCATAAATCGTCGGAAGTTCATGTCTTCCTTGATCATGGCAAATACACCCTCTGCCTGGATAGATCGGTTGATTCTAAGCAGGATCCCTTCCTCTGAGGATATCTTTTCTTCCATAGCTTCCCGCTGAGCTGTGAAATATTTCGATACATTCAACCGCTTTACTCGATCTTCCAGAGGCGTCTTGTCCGTCTTCTTCTGCCGAATGCATTTCTCTTTTACCGGGCAGCCTTTGCAGTCTGCGCACTCGTAGACGGTAACCTCCTGGATATAGCCCGTTTCAGATCTCCTGTGTTTTGTGGATACAGCAGACAGATGCTTACCCTGTGAACAAGTATATTCGTCTTTCTCGGCATCATAAGGCATATTCTCTCTGCGCCCTATATCAGTCTGGTACTTCCTCTGCTTCTTCTGCTCATGATTGGACGGTTTCACAAATAATGATAACTGTTCGCTCCCGTCCACATAATGGTAATTCTCTTCACTTTCATACCCGGAATCCACAACAACGCGTTTGACGGGATGTTTCTTGCACAGCTTCTCTAAAAACGGAATCAGTGTTTTGGTATCTGTCCGGTCTGCTGAGATGTAGTTTCCTACGATATATTCACTGACTGTTGCCACATTCACATTGTATCCGGGCTTTAGCTGTCCGTTTTTCATGTGGTCTTCCTTCATGTGCATAAAGGTAGCATCGTGGTCAGTTTTGCTGTAACTGTTCCGGTCACCGCAGATATAAATGTCCAGATTATATCTCTTTAGCCGTTCCAGCCAGCTGTTTATGGTTTCTGTTGCCTTTTGCAATCCGCTTTTGCGGTGTCCTTTTCCGTACACAAATGCAATTTTTAGTTCTTCTTTCTTGGCATATAACTTCTTGCGAAGCTTCTTTAGCTGCTGCACTGTGATCTGTTTGGGTACAGTAATACCAACCCCTGCCTTTTCTAAAAGCAGCGGCAATTCTGTGACAATCTTATTCCCCAGCTTCTCCTGGTCCTTGGTCACCCGGGTCTTCCATACAAAGGTGTATCTGCCCGCATTGGCCTCGATTTTTGTTCCGTCGATAAATACAGCAGATTCCTCAAATGAGATCTCTCCGTGTGCGACCAACAACTCTACCATTTGCTGCAAAAGATCCTCCACCGCATCCGGCAGATGCTGGCTCCGGAAACGGGCGATGGTATTATGGTCCGGCTCCTTTTGTCCCTCCAACAGGTACATGAAATTTACATTCTCGCGGCAGGCTCGCTCGATCTCCCGGGAACTGTAGATTCCACGGCAGCAGGCGTACAATACTACCTTGCACAACAGACGGGGTGAGTACTCGATTCTCCCAATGCGGGAGTAAGTCGCTGTCAGCTTTCTGTAATCCAACTCCTCCAGAACAGCGTTTAGTAATCTCACCGGTTCGTCTGACGGGATAATTATTTCTAAATTCATGGGCAAGCAGACTTGATATCCAGTCCCGTATGCTGTATACTCTACTTGCGTGGAGTTTTGTTTCACACCATAATTTTACGCCAACGCCCGGCTCTTGTACAGAGCCGGGTGCTGATTTTTTTAGGGCTGCCTCACTTCTTTAGTGAGACAGCCCCTGGTTCTTTTCTGGAAAAACTTGATGCTATACGAAATGAACAAAACCGGACGCCTCAAATTGTGACATCTTACAAAGTTGGCATTTTAAAAAAGTTTTTTCAAAAATTTTGTCCCAGACTTGTCCTCTTAGGGGTTATAGGGTTAGATGGTTAATTCAGACATCTGTCCAAAATCCGAAAGGAGAAAGTAAAATGAAAAAGAAGATCGTTTTGATCGTACTGGCTGTTGTGCTTTTGCTTAGCTGTGGCATTGGCGCTTGGCTGCATTTCCGGCAGCCGGAGCGGGAGAAAGATGCCGCTTGGGTGCCGGCTATGAGAATAGAAACCCAGCCCGGTGCCCTCAGCGATCTTGGATACTATTATGTTCCCTGGATCGGAGAGAAGTCCTTGCATTACACGGATTTCGGCACGGGGAAAAGTGTGGCGCTGTGCTCCCAGCCCGCCTGCGACCACAGTTCCCGGGAGTGCGATGCCTATATAGGCCATTCCCGGAGCATCATGTTCTATTACCGGGAGCGTCTGTATTACACAATGAACGACGAGCCGGTGCTTTACCGGCGGGATGCCATCGGTATGTCCATGGCGGAGGTAGGTACTGTTGGCAAGCGGTTTATTGAGCAGCAGAAGTCGGTAAGCTTTGGCAACGTGGTTCCGGTGGACGGCTGGATGTACTATCAGGCAACTGTCAGTGCGGAAGATGAAAATGGCATCAAGCTTACGGAAATGACTTATATCGGAAGGCTCAATCTGTCTACCGGTAAAGACGAGGTGCTATTGCAGGAGACCGGCAATAACAAGATGATGCTTTACGCGGCCCGGTCCGGCAGTGTTTTGTATGCCCGGTGGGAGACCGCTGAGCTGGATACTTCAGCACCGGACTACAAGGAGAAATTCCGCCAGTTAAAGGTAACCCTTGAGCAATATGATCCGGAAATAAAAAGATCTGCCGTGCTGTTTGAAAAGAAACGCGCAGAGTGTCAGGAGATCCTTATGGTTTGGGATGATAAGGTCTACTGCGCCAACTATCCCATCGATGGCTTTACCAACACCTTTGTCTACGATCTAAAAACCGGCGAATATACATTGCAGTACGAAAACGCCATGCTGCGGCATTTGGGCGGCGGCTATGCCTTTTACAAGGACGGTCCGGACGGTAAGTACAAGCTTCTGAATATGGCCACCGGCGAGCTGTTGGAAAACTGCTACGAAGCAAACACGCCCCACGCCTCCAACAAGTCGGATTTGGGCGTTGTGCTCTGGTTTACTGGTGAGAAGTTGGAGGATGGCTCGTCCACCGTGGCATGGCGCTATGTGCCCTACGCGGAACTTTCTGACGGTCTGCAGGAAACAGACCTGATCGAGGCTAATGCCGCTCAGACAAGTCCCTCCAAGCCCCAGAATCCTACAACGCCCACAGATCCTCCCAACAGCGAGTTTGAGGAACTGCAGACACTGTTCCCCAAATGGGAGGTATCCTATGCGAAATATCAGAGAAAGCCCGATGATCAGTTGAAGATCAATGTCCAGAAGCTGCCGGAGACGGTGGAGAATCCTCAGGGTCTGCCGGTGCTCAAATGGGTGTGCATTTTGGATAATTCCTCTCGTGTATGGACAGAGGAGGCAGTCCACGAAGCAAATCAGCTGCTGGCAGACCGGAATATGCCCTTCCGGGTTCAGTTCGTTATGATCACCACCGAAGCCCAAGGAACACAGGCAGACCTTTTCTCCCGTACTGTGGTGCAGGAGGCGCTGCAGGAAGCGGATCTGGTCTGTACCCGGATGGGGCAGGCGCAGATGAAGCAGTATTTAATGCCCATTACCGACTATGCTTCCACAACGCTGAAAAACGCGGTGCCCCATCCTCAGGATTGGTTACGCACCACCGTCGGCGGTGAAATTTACGGCATCACCAATAATGCTCTGCAGGCAAGCTGGGACGCCTGGGCAGTGAAAGCGGATGCGATGGAAGACCTGGGCCTGAATGCCGATGTTTTCCGGCGGAACTACTGGGAAATGGACGAGATCTTCGCCAAGATCTATGAGAAGAACGGAAAAAAGCCCTTCCTGCTGGTGAATCTTGACGGAGTTTTTAATCCAACCTACAACTATGAGCCGGGCATCCGGGAAGGAATACCGGAGAGTATGTCCTATGCGGGCGACAGCTATCAGCTGATCGGCATGCACTATGTCATCGACCATACAAGTGCAAAGCCCAAGGTGGTCAGCATTCTGGAGTCGGACCGGGGACGGAAGATCTGGGAGGCCACTATGCGCTATCGGAAGGCCGGCTATATCACCGAGATCTCTGACCAGAGCCTTTTGTGGATGTCGGGCTCCACTACAGATGAGGTATTTCTGGATACCTTCTTCGATTGTGTAGTAATCCCCTTCGGCGAGGCGTCCTATATAGGCACCGACGGCCGCGGGCAATCTATGACAGGAGTGGCAGCAACATCCAAGCTGCAGGAGCAGGCGGTTGCCCTGCTGCAGCTCCTTGCAGATGACGAAGCTTTCCGGGATCAGCTTTGCTTCGGCAAGGAAGGCCGGGACTACAAGCTGGAAAAAGAAGAATTCGGAAGTTATTCCACCATCAAGCGGGAGGACGGTGCTTACTACAGCATGACATTCCTTTCTCCCTACGCAAGCAACCTCAGTCAGGTCACCAAGGACGAAGGAAACTGGATCTGGTATTGCTCCGAGGGAAAGACCCGGCTGGAGACCTACCGAGATAACAAGGATAAGGTGACGGTGATCTACTGTCCTGCAGAATTTGATCTGACTGGCTATGAGGATAAAATGACCGCCATCGGCAAGATTCTGGGTCCCTACTTCATTGGACTCCACAATACCGTGGAGGTGAAGTATGAGGAGGACGGCATCATCTTGCCTGCCATGACACCTGCGGTTTATGAGCAAATGCTGCAGGAGGTAAGAGAAGCCGGCGGCGACGAGATCCGGGACGAGCTGCAGCGGCAATTGGATGAATGGCTTGCCAATAACCCTGACTGGCAGTAAGTCAAAAATAAAGCGATGCGCATTGCGCATCGCTTTATTTTTCAAGGGCATCGGCCATGGTTCTGCCCAGAGTGTAGTAGAATAAATTGTCCCGGGCGGGGGACAGCCCTGTTACAAGACCCCGGGTGGCATACACTGCATAGCTGCGGGTAAGGATCGGGCAAAGCTGGGCATCTTCCATCACCAGCTCGTGGAGGTTGTAGTAGTTGCCCCGGTTGGTCAGGGCTTCCAGCGCCATGGTGTAGATGGTGGTATCCGGCAGACCGCCGTAGCTTAAGCCGCCGCCGGTACGGAAAAAGGCGGTCAGATCCATGTTGGGTGACAGCTTGGTCTGACCCAGATACAGGTCATAGGTTCCCCAGAGCAGGTGCTCTTTGAACTTTGCGCCGTTCAATTCCTGAATGGTGACTTCCAGACCGCACTCCGTCAGCATTTTAGCAATGCGGCGGCCCACGCGAACCCGCAGGGAATCATCGGCATTCAGCAGCATGGTCACGGGAGCGCCCTGCATATCCGCTTCCGTCAGCGCATCGGTGAATTTTTGACTGTCAAATCCGTAGCGTTCAGCCAGCGTGGCATCATAGATGGGGGACATGGGAGAAGCGGGGAGGGTTGCGCTGCTTGCAAAACCACGGTAGTATTCCTCCACCAGAAGATCCCGGTCAATGGCATGGGTCAGTGCCTGCCGTACGGTTTCATTGGAGAACACCTCGCTTTTGCTGCTGCACACAAGGTATAAAAACAGTCCGTTTTCGCAGTCCCAAATCTCGTAGTCACAGCGATAGTCTGCATAGGTGTCAGAGCCGGGGTCGGCACAGACGATACCCACATCCGCAAACTCAAACTGATCCCGGATCTGGCTGGGAGATTCGGCTTCCACCAGGGGAATGTAGGCGGCTGTGACGACTAAAGATGCTTTGTTTCGGCACCACCAGGCTGCCTGCCGGCGCAATCTCTTACCGCTGATGGAGTTGTCCAGCACATAGGGGCCTGTTCCTATGGGATTGGCCGCGGCAACCTCTTCGGCTTTGACAATGGGGATGTCCAGCAGCAGCGGCAGATCTTCACAGGCAGTATCCAGCTGGATGACTACGGCACCGCCTTCCGCGGTTATGGAAGTGATATGCAGAAATCGGCCGCTGTAGTAGGAATCATCTTCCTTTGCTGCGTTCAAACTGGCGGCCACATCTGCTGCCGTCAATGTGGTTCCGTCGGAAAACAGCGCTTTTTCCGGGAAGAAAGTATAGGTTTTCATATCTGCGGACATCTGATAGCTTTTGCAGAGGATCGGTGTTACGTTGTAGTCCCGGTCCACGCTGAACAGGCTCTGATAAAGCAGGGGGAACAGTGCCCGGTTGGTATAATCGGAAGCGGTATAAGGATTCAGTGAACGGTCAGCGTAATAGACCAGGGAGAAATTCTGCTCCGCAGGGGTCGGGGGCGCGGTGGTTATGTTGCTGTCTTCCTGTTCCAGCGCGTCACCGGTGGGAACATAGGGGCCTTCTTCTTCGCTGCAGCCGGAAAACAGGCTCAGCATCAGCAAGACGCAAAGCAGCAGTGCAAATATGCGCTTCACAGTATTCCTCCTTTGCATACGATGATGGCTCCCTGGGAGCCCCGCTGGCCGCCGGTGATCCGGTGGGACCAGAACCGGTCATGGCTGCACATGGTGCAGTCGCGGCTGATCTCGGTTTTTTCAACGCCTGCCCGGCGGAGTGCATGGGCGTTGATTTCTTTTAGGTTTACATAATACTTGTTGCCGGACGGACAGATCCATTCTTTTGCGGCATCGCCGAAGGCGCGGATCATGGCCTCCGGTACCTCGCTGCCGGTTTCAAAGCAGCAGAAGCCGATGTTTGGCCCGATGGCGGCATGAATGTTTTTGGGATCGCAGCCAAAGGCGCTTTGCATTGCCCGCACAGTCTTGCCGGCAATGTCTGCCGCGGTGCCCCGCCAGCCGGCATGAACAGCGCCTACGGCACCGGTGACCGGATCGTGGAGCAGAATGGGGGTGCAGTCGGCGGTGAATACCACCAGCGCCGTCCCCGGGTCACCCGTGATGAGGGCGTCACACTCAGGATAAAGGTGATGGTCAAGCCCTTGGGCGTCCTTTCGGCTGACGGTGCGTACGATGTCTGTATGCACCTGCCGGGTCAGCACCAGATTTTTGGGGTCAAAACCAAGGGCATCCGAAAGGATGCGGTAGTTCTGCGCCACATTTTCGGGATCGTCTCCCCGGTGCATTCCGATATTCAAACTGGAAAGATACCCTTCGCTGACACCGCCTAATCGGGTGGTGAAGCAATGGGGGACACTGATCCCCTCGGCGGTCAAATATTCCAATGTGCCATGATTTTGGGTGATGATCGACATAGAAATCTCCGGATAATGGAATGGTAAAGGATCGTTTATGTTACGAAAGGCGTGTATCCAAGCCTCCCTCTGACGAGGGAGGTGTCTCAGCCGTTAGGCTGACGGAGGGGTTGTTTTGAGCGGAAGAACCACGGACAATGTGCATGGCTCTTCTTTTCCTAACAATCCCTCAGTCATTTGCTCGTTCCTCGCAAATGCCAGCTCCCTTTGCACAAGGGAGCCTTTGGAACGCTAAACGACCATTTATTGTTACACATCTGCAGTCTTATCCTTCTGCATGCAGCATTTTTTGTATTTCTTGCCGCTGCCGCAGGGACAGGGATCGTTGGGGCCGACTTTCTTGGCGGCATTGCGGATGGGCTGCTTCTTGACAGTAGTCTGAGAAGCGGCGGCGGTGCCGGTCTCCTTGGCTACTTTTTCCCGCTTGACCTCCTGCTGGGGACGCAGCTGCACCAGGAACATCCGGCGGATAGTCTCTTCCCGGATGGCATTGACCATGTTCTGGAACATCTCATAGCCTTCTTCCTTATAGGCAATGACGGGATCGTGCTGACCGTAGGCCCGCAGACCGATACCCTGCTTCAGGTCGTCCATGGCGTCGATATTGTCCATCCAGTATTCATCTACCACGCGGAGCATGACAACGCGCTCCAGCTCCCGCATGATGGCGGGGGTAACGGCTGCTTCCTTGCGTTCGTAGGCAGCCGCAGCGGCTTCAAATACCTTGTCGGCATCCCGGCATTCCTCGGCGGTCAGCTCCCCACGGGGGAAGAAGATGCCCTGGAATCTGCCGAGAACAGCATCCGGATCCTCGGCAATGGCGCTTTCGATGGTGCTGCGGAGCATGCTCATCATATTGTCACGCAGGTCTTCACCGTCCAGAACCTTCTGACGCTGGGCATAGATGACCTCACGCTGGGTGTTCATCACATCGTCGTATTCCAGAACGCTCTTTCTGGCCCGGAAATTCCGGCTTTCCACCGCCTTCTGGGCATTTTCCACGGCGCCGGAGAGGATCTTGGCGTCGATGGGGGTATCCTCGTCCAGGCCAAGGCTTTCCATCATGGCATAGACCCGGTCGGAGGAGAACAGGCGCATCAGATCGTCCTGCAGGCTCAGATAGAAGCGGCTGGCACCGGGGTCGCCCTGACGGCCGCTTCGGCCGCGGAGCTGATTGTCGATCCGGCGGGATTCATGGCGCTCAGTGCCGATGATGAACAGGCCGCCGGCGGCGCAGACCTTTTCCGCTTCTTCCGCGATTTCAGATTTGTATTTTTCCAGAAGTGCTTCGTATTTTGCCCGGATGGCCAGAACCTCGGGATCGTTGGTTTCTGCGTAGGAATCGGCCTCGGTGAGAAGCTCTTCGGGGGTGTCTGCCTTGCGAAGCTCGGTCATGGCAAGGAACTCCGCATTGCCGCCCAGCTTGATGTCCGTACCGCGGCCTGCCATGTTGGTGGCGATGGTGACGGCACCGAATTTACCGGCCTGTGCAACAATATAGGCTTCCTGTTCATGGAACTTGGCGTTCAGAACATTGTGAGGGATGCCCTCCCGCTTCAAAAGCTTGCTGAGGATCTCGCTTTTTTCAATGGAAACGGTACCCACCAGAACCGGCTGACCCTTTTCGTAGCATTCCTTCACCTGCCGGATGATGGCCCGGAACTTGCCTGCTTCCGTTTTGTAGACCACATCGGAGTGATCCAGCCGGGCGATGGGCTTGTTGGTTGGGATCTCCACCACATCCAGCTGATAGATGGTGGCAAATTCCTCTTCTTCGGTCAGTGCCGTACCGGTCATGCCGGAAAGCTTGTCGTAAAGGCGGAAGAAATTCTGGAAGGTGATGGTGGCAAGGGTCTTGCTCTCGCCGGCAACGGTCACCCGCTCCTTGGCTTCAATGGCCTGGTGCAGACCCTCGTTGTAGCGCCGTCCGTACATCAGTCGGCCGGTGAACTCGTCAACGATGATGATCTGGCCGTCCTTGACCACATAATCGATGTCCTTTTTCATCAGACCCCGGGCCTTCATGGCCTGGTTGATGTGGTGGGAGAGGGTGGTGTTTTCCTGATCGGCAAGGTTTTCCACGCCGAAGAATTTTTCTGCCTTGGCGATGCCGTCGGCGGTAAGAGAAACGGTGCGGCTCTTTTCGTCCACGAAATAGTCGCAGTCGTAGTTGTCCTGCACTTCCTTGTCCTCGGTCTTGGCAAAGACCTTCTTGCGCAGGGTGGAAACGAAATGGTCTGCCATTTCGTACAGCTTGCTGGATTCCTCGCCCTTGCCGGAGATGATCAGAGGGGTTCTGGCCTCGTCGATGAGGATGGAGTCCACCTCGTCCACGATGACGAAATTGTGGCCCCGCTGAACCAGCTCATCCTTGTAGATGGCCATGTTGTCCCGGAGGTAGTCGAAGCC
>JAZNFJ010000129.1:0-4650 GCA_045589035.1 Candidatus Avilachnospira sp.
GATGGTTACTACTGGTATGTTGGCCGTGCGGACGATGTCATCAAGTCCTCCGGCTACCGCATCGGACCCTTCGAGATCGAATCCACCATCATGGAGCTGCCCTATGTTCTGGAGTGCGGTGTCTGCGCGGCACCCGATGAGGTTCGCGGCCAGGTGGTCAAGGCCTGCATCGTATTGGTGAAGGGTACCGAGGGCACGGATGAACTGAAGAAAGAAATTCAGAATTATGTCAAGGCGCATACCGCACCTTACAAGTACCCCCGAATCGTAGAATTCCGGGAAGAACTGCCCAAGACCATCTCCGGCAAGATTCAGAGAAACAAGCTGTAACAGAAAACTCCGGTTGGAGACTGTCACAGTTGCATCAGCCTCCAACCGGGCATAATGAAGGTTTGATAGAACGATGAAAAAAACATACGCCACCTCCATGCCAAACCATATCGGGTCTTTTCTGAAGGCCAGTAAGTGTTTTGCTGCCTTGGGCATCAATATCACCCGGGTCAGCTACGATAAAACCGTGGATAGCCATATGTTGTTTCTGGATGTGGAAGGAACAGAAGAACAGATCCGGAAAGCGGACATAGAACTGGAAAAGATCGGCTATCTGCTGAATCATTCTGGAAATTCCAGCATCGTCCTTATTGAGTTCTGCCTTGAGGATGTTCCCGGAAGCGTGACCCGTGTTCTGGAGCTGATCAATGATTTTAACTTCAACATTTCCTACATCAATTCCCAGGAAAACGGCACCGATTACCAGTATTTCAAAATGGGTCTGTATGTGGAGGATCCGGGACGGATCGCGGAATTTATCGAGCAGGCAGAACGGCTTTGCAAAGTCCGCGTCATTGATTACAACAGCTCGGAGCGAGCCTATGACAACAGCATTTTCTACAGTGCCTATGTACGGGGCCTGTCCCGGATGCTGGAGCTCAGCGAAGAACAAAAGCAGGGACTTATGGTGTCGGCCAATCTGGCCATGCAGATTTTGGATGAACAGGGATTGTCTCCCTACCGGACGTTTGACAGTATCAGCAAGTTTGCAGAGCTTCTGGGAAAGTCCAAGGGTGAACAGTTTGTTCCCAGAATCACCACACATACCGTCACCGATCATACCGAGATCCTTCTGATCGAGCCTGCCTGTGGCAGTAATACTGCGGTGATCAAAAGGCATGGGGAATTTCTCTGTGTGGACAGTGGTTATGCCTGCTATCGAGAGGAAATGCTGAAGATCCTCCAAGACTGCATTCCTGGATTTGAAACAGCCCACAAACGTTTGCTGCTGACCCATGCGGACGTGGATCATTGCGGTCTCATGGATGTGTTTGATGAAATCATCGTCAGCTGCCGGTCGGCCGAGAGCCTTCGCTGTGAATATCAGGGCGAAAACGGCTTCCGGGAACGCAATCCCCTGCACAGACCCTATGTGAATATCTGCAAGATCCTTACCTCCTACAAAGAGGTGAGTCCCGACAAGCTGATCACTCCCTGGCAGAATCTTCCGGAGCTTCGCGGACCTCTGACCCAGATCGGTTTCTTTGATTTCGGTGATCTGCATTTTGAAGTCTACGAAGGAAACGGCGGCCATCTTCCGGGTGAAGTGGTTCTGATTGATTATGAGAACCATGTTGCATTTACCGGCGATGTCTACATCAACATTCACGGCCTCACCGCAGCCCAGGCGGAATACAACCAGTATGCACCGATTCTGATGACCTCTGTGGATACAGATCCCAAAGTCTGCGCTGAAGAGCGGAAGGCGATCCTGAGAAGACTTGGTGTGGGCAACTGGAAGATTTTCGGTGCCCATGGATCTCCTAAGGATTATTCTGTTAAGTAACGAAAAGAACGCACTTGCATCTTTCCTGAATGCAGGTGCGTTTCTTTGGGAATTCCTTCTTGCGTTTTGATATTCCGGAATATATAATCAATTTGGGCATCAACCAAACAAAAGGGTTTTGTCGTTGCCATCGGCGATTTCGATAGTGAGGGATGAGAAATGGAATTACGCAATTTGGTCACGTTTATCCATGTGGCGGAATTGGGTAGCTTTACAAAAGCTGCCCAGCAGCTTGGATACTCCCAGTCTACCATTTCTTTTCAGATCAAGCAGCTTGAAGAAGAACTGGACTGTCTGCTGTTTGAGCGGATCAATCATACGATCACGCTGACCGAGCGTGGACATGAGCTGGTTTCTTATGCCCACCAGATTCGCGCACTCATGGATGAGTTCAGGGAAAAGCCAAACAAGGAAAGTCATATTTCCGGACATATTCACATCGTAACGCCGGACTCCATCTGTGAGGAGATGGTAAACGGGCATTATTTTGATTTTCACAATCGGTACCCTCTGATTTCCGTTCGGTTCTCCACAGCAGACACCTCCGCAATGTTTGATATGCTGGATCGCAACGAAGCGGATCTGATCATTACGCTGGACTGCCATTCTTATCACAAGGATTATGTCATCGCAAAAGAAGAGAAGCTTCCCATTCATTTCGTGACCAACTCCAATTCGAAATTTGCAGGTCAAAAAGGATTGTCCATTCGGGATATTGCAAACGAACCCTTCGTGTTGACCGAATATGGACAGGGATACCGGCGTGCTTTTGACAGTGAACTTGTCAGAAGATCCATTGACATTACACCTGTCCTGGAAATTGGACGAACAGATATGATCACATCGGTCCTTGCGAAAAGCAATATGATCTCCTTCCTTCCGGATTTCGTGACCAAACCCCTGGTCGACGCCGGCGTGCTTTGCTATCTGGATATCTGTGATATGAATATCGAGATCTGGAAGCAGCTGATCTATCACAAGAACAAGTGGATGTCAAAGAGTCTGAAAGCACTGATTGAGTACATAAAGGCCCAGGAGTTTTCGAATTAAAGTATCCCAAAACCATCACAAAAGAGGTTTCGTATCAATGTATGCGAAACCTCTTTTTGTGTTTTGCGCAAGACCTCCTGTGCTGACCGTACCATCGAATTTTTAGATGGACAACATCAAAACTATCCGTGGAGCAAATGCTGTTTTGCTGTTGACTTTACCAGAGCAAAGTGTTAGAGTGCATAACAAGAAAAGTTGCTGCAGCAAAAGCAGCGGAAAGGAGCTTGTCATGGCGATCAATCATGCATCCAATATCTTTACCAAGTCCGTGATGGGCTTCTGCTATTATTGCTATTTTAAGGCTTGCTATTTTGCAGGCCTGTTTCGTCGTGTCAAAACAAAACCTCTGTCTTGTGTTTAACCGAACCCCTTCCTGTGTTTGAGAAGGCGGCTCTGTTGAAAGGCAGAGCCGCCTTTTTAATATTTTCATTCAAAGAAGAAAAAGGAGATTTTCACTATGAAACGTTTACTTGCTTTGGTTATGACCACTCTGATGCTGCTTTCTGTGCTCTCCGGTTGCGGAAGCACCGAAGCACCTGCCGCGGATACTGATAAGGCCTATAATGTGGCGATTATTCAGCTGGTTACCCACGACGCACTGGATGCCGCAACCCAGGGATTCCAGGATGCGCTGGTTGCCGAACTGGGCGAGGGCAATGTAAACTTTGATCTGCAGAATGCGGCCGGTGATACCAACACCTGTGCAACCATCGTCAATTCTTTCGTCTCCAACGATGTAGATCTGATCATGGCAAATGCAACGCCTGCCCTGCAGGCTGCCGCAGCTGCCACTGCTGAGATCCCCATTCTGGGCACGTCCGTTACCGAATACGGTGTGGCTATGGGTATTGAAAACTTCTCCGGCACCGTTGGCGGCAATGTCTCCGGTACTTCTGATCTGGCGCCTCTTGACAAGCAGGCTGAGATGGTGAAGGAATGGTTCCCCGATGCGAAGAATGTTGGCCTGCTGTACTGCTCTGCAGAACCCAACTCCCAGTACCAGGTAGATACCATCAAGACCATGCTGGAAGGCCTGGGATACACCTGCACGCTGTACGCTTTTGCGGATACCAACGACATGTCTGCCGTTACCCAGGAAGCAGCCGACCATTCCGATGTGATTTACGTTCCCACTGACAATATGGTTGCTTCCGGTACCGGCATCATCGATGGCATCTGCCAGGCAGCCGGTGTTCCCATCATTGCCGGTGAAGAAGGCATCTGCTCCGGCTGCGGTGTTGCCACCCTGTCCATCAGCTACTACGATCTGGGCGTTGCCACCGGTAAGATGGCTGCCAGAATTCTGAAGGGTGAAGCAGACATCAGCACCATGCCTGTTGAGTATGCAGCCACTTCTACGCCCAAGTATAACGCCGCCATTTGTGAGGCTCTGGGCCTGACTGCTCCTGAAGGCTACACCGCCATCGGCTAAATCCAAAGCGCAAAAAGGAGGGAGACAAAACTCCCGCCTTCAAATAAAAGCATGATCCAGGGAGGAAAAGAGTTATGACAAGTTTCATCAATGCGCTGCCGGGTGCCATTGCCCAGGGTATGATCTGGGGTGTGATGGCCATCGGCCTGTACATTACCTATAAGCTGCTGGAGGTGTCTGACCTGACTGTAGACGGCTCCTTCTGTACCGGCGGTGCGGTCTGCGTTATGATGATGCTCTCCGGTTACAATGTGTGGATCTCCATGCTGGGTGCTATGCTGGTTGGTATGCTGGCTGGTCTGGTGACGGGCTTCTTCCATACCAAATGCGG
>JAZNFJ010000130.1:0-31286 GCA_045589035.1 Candidatus Avilachnospira sp.
TGGATGATAACGTCTTTGCCTTCTTCCGTAAAGATACGGTTACGGCTGTTCTCACTGCGGCCCATGATGAAATAGGCAAATACTGCCTTGCCTTCGGGGCTCTTGCCCAGCAGGACGCCACGGCCGGGGTACTCGTTGCCGCTGAGATATTCTGCGGCGTTGCGGATGCTGTAAATGTCCATGATCCTTCACCTCATAAAATAATAAAAAATAAGGGCAGTTCTATCGAAAACTCCATAGAACAGCCCAGACGGTCGGCAAATATTAACCTCTGCTCCCCTGTGGTGCTCCACAATCCGTCAGTTACAGAAGTCCTCGCAAATATCTTAACGGAAAAAGGTCCGCCTGTCAATAAAGAATGCAAAAAAACATCGAAAAACAATGCTAAATACTGCACAAAATAAAGGGGTGCTTTTGCTAAAGTTTGGGCAGTATTTTGGGGAGGAAAGCAGTATACTGACGAAGGTATAACTTAAGGAAAAGGTGAGAGATTATGTCGACTTTGTTGTCCGTATCGATTGCTATGCTGGCGGGCTTGCTGATGACCCGTGTGTTCAAAAAATGGAACCTCCCTGCGGTTACTGCTTATCTGGTGGCAGGTGTCCTGATCGGCCCTTACTGTCTGGGTGCACTTCATGTAGAGGGTCTGGGCTTCTCCAGCGAGGAAGCGGTCAGCCGATTGTCTCTGGTTTCCGAAGTGGCACTGGCGTTTATTGCGTTTTCTATCGGTAATGAGTTCCGCCTGGAGGATCTGAAAAAAACCGGTCGTCAGGCCGGCATCATCGGTGTGTTCCAGGCTCTTGTGGCAGCGCTGGTCGTGGATGCCGTTCTCATTGGTCTGCATTTTATCATGCCCGACAAGATCACCATGGCACAGGCATTGACCCTTGGCGCCATTGCCACGGCCACGGCTCCTGCAGCCACCTTGATGGTTGTTCGTGAGTATAAAGCCAAGGGTCCTCTGACGGATCTGCTGCTGCCCATCGTTGCGTTGGACGATGCGGTGGGTCTGGTGGTCTTTGCAGTATCTTTCGGTATTGCGAAATCTCTGGTCAGCGGCACCGTGGATATGATCTCCATTTTGGTCAACCCCATCGTAGAGATTGCTGTTTCTCTGGCTCTGGGTGCGTTCCTCGGTTGGGTGCTGACTCAGCTGGAAAAGCTGTTCAACTCCAATACCAACCGTCTGAACATGACCATTGCATTCGTGTTCCTGACGGCAGCCCTGTCCATGCTCAGCTTCAACATCGGTCCTGTCCATGTGGGCTTCTCTTCTCTGCTGGTCTGCATGATGCTGGGTACGGTGTTCTGCAACCTTTGCCCCCTGTCCCATGACCTGATGGAAAAGTCCGACAAGTGGACCAGCCCGCTGTTTGCCTTGTTCTTCGTGGTCAGCGGTGCGGAACTGCAGCTGAGTGTCTTCACCGATGTTGCTGTCATCGGTATCGGTGTTTTGTACATTCTCTTCCGTTCTCTGGGCAAGTATTTCGGTGCCGGTTGGAGTGCCAAGTGGACCAAGTGCAGCCCTGAGATCTGCAAGTATCTGGGCATCACCCTGCTGCCCCAGGCAGGTGTGGCGCTGGGCATGTGTCTGACGGCCAAGCAGCTGGGCGCCGAAGGCGATCTGATCCGCAATATCATTTTGTTCTCCGTGCTGATCTACGAACTGTTTGGTCCTATGTGCACCAAGTGGGCACTGACCAAGGCTGGTGACATCAAGCCCAAGGAAGCGCATGTGGTCAACCGCCGCCAGATCAAACTGGAAGAAGCAAAAAACAGACAGAAATAAGACAAAAGGAAGCCTTTTCAGAAGGCTTCCTTTTGTGATTCATCCATGAGGGTAAAGGTGTGTGTGAAAATTTTCCGGATCTTTTCTTCAATCATACCGGACTCGGAACTTCCAAAGATGGAAGAAAGTAATGTCTTTGCAGTGGGAGAACTGATGGCAGAAGCCATGGTGTTGAGCAGAAAGGCCGCACCGGGAGTTTCTTCCTGCTGTAGAACCATACCCTGTCCAGTAGAGATCAGTTTCAAGATCCGGGTACATGGCGTTTCAAGAAAATCTATCTGAATACGCACAATGGGAACCAGATCTTCGTTCTTGGTAAAACGCGCCTGTACAGCCACCTCAAAAACATTCCCGTGGTAAATAATTTGCTGCCGTCTGGGCTTTTTGATGCCACAGATCAGAGAAAACTGCTGTTCCAGTTCTTCATAATGCAATATCGGTGCTTTTCGTTTGCCGTCAACGGAAACGGCTCTAAACCCGGAAGAAAAACTGTTTTCTACGGTCTGCAGGATCAAAGGCAGCAGACCGGCAGAGGCAGCATGGGCATCATCCGTCACATATCGCTTGCCTGTAAAAACTGAAAATTCCCTTTTCGTTGGGATATGCTCCGTTCTGAAGCGGAGGGCACGGCAGGTAAAATGCAGTTTCAGTCTGCCGAGAGGATCTGCGGGCAGCCGATTGGAAAAATTGCCGCCAAAGTACTGCTGCGCCAAATCATAATAGGCACTGGTCTGGAAGGCCTCGTCATTGCCTGCGTGGGATACCAGAATGATGCCGCTGTCCCGGAAACCCAGTACATTCTGCCCCAGCATACCGTTGAAGAGGAACGTGTTTTCTGTCCGTCCCACCCAGATCTGCCAGCCGTAGTTAAAATCTCCGCAGGAAAGGGGAGTCTGCACCTGTGCAGTGGTGGCTTTGGCGAGAAATTCGGCAGAGACCAGCCGCTTTCCATGCCAGACACCGCCATCCATGACCAGCTGTCCCAGCTTGCCCAGATCCTCCGGGGTCATATACAGACCCCAGCCGCCTTTTTCAATGCCTTCGGGACTGGTTTCCCAATAGAAATCGGCGATTCCCATGGGCTGAAACAGCCGCCTGGTGAGGAATTCGCTGAGGCTCATGCCGGACAGACGGGTCACCAAGGCTGCGAGGATATAAGTGTTCAGACTGTTATACTGAAACTTTCTGGTGGTCTCCAGAGCAGGGGAAGAGAAGTACTTCCTGATCCAATCGTCCTCAGTTAAAGATCCTGCTTCGTTAAAAAGATTGCCGGTCTGCATGGAGAGGACATGATGAATGGTCAGATCTTTCATGAGCCTGCGGCTTACAGGTCCGCAGTCATCGGGGAAGAAGTCTGTCAGTTTGTCATCGGGATGCAGAAGTCCGTCATCCATAAGGATGCCAATGGCAAGGGCCGTGATGCTCTTGCAGGCAGAAAAAGTCATGCGAGGCATGACAGTATCTCTTGCGCCAAAAGCAGCCCGGCAGAGAATATTACCGTTGCGAATCACCAGTACACTGTGCATCCGCAGGGTAGGGTCATTCTGCAGCGCCTCCAGAAAACCGGCAATCTGCCGGGAAGAAATGCCCTGCTTCTTAGGGGGACAGCAGGGCATGGTCAGTTTGCCCTGACCCATGGAAATGGCGGGCTTTTGCGGCTCAGTATGATAAAAAGATTCGTTGGAACGGTCGGGATCCATCAGCCGGGAGACCAGCTGAAAGGTACGGCCGGCAGAAGATAAACTCATAGAAACTCCTTCAAAAGTGCTTCTTTTTGTGGCTTTTTCAGGCGCTTTATGGCGATTTCCCGCCGCAAGGCATCTGATTTTTCTTCAAATTGTTCCTGATATACCAGAGTCACCGGCAGGCGGCTTCTGGTGTATTTTGCACCCTTTCCGGCATTGTGGACGGCTAATCGCCTTTGAGGATCATCCGTATAACCTGTGTACAGGCTGCCATCTTTGCACCGGAGCATATAGACATACCAACTCATAAAAACTCCCGGAATTCCTCCAGAAAATGCGCTTCGGCATCTGCTCTGACTTTCTCGGCATATTGTTCATAGGCATCCAGAAGCTTTTCGCCTTCCGGGGTCAGAACCGCGCCGCCACCGTGCTTGCCGCCGGTGGAATAGACCAGAAGGGGAAAGCCCAGTTCCTGCTCACTGCGGCGCATGACGGTCCAGGCTTTGGAATAGGCCATGCCCATAGCCATGGCAGCACCGCGGAGAGAGTGGGTCTGCTGCACCTGACGGAGCAGCTGCGCCACACCGGGCCCAAAGCATTTTTCATTGCGGTGAATGCGAATGCTGATAACGGGATGCAGCTGCGCCATAAGATGCCTCCTTTGTTATTTAGGGCTTGTGGATCACCCAGTCCAGCGCAGGATCCAAATCCTGTGCTGCACCGCGGGTGGTATAGATGGTGTAGCTTTTGAAAGTGATGGGGCAAAGATAGCCCTGATCCATGACCCGCTTGTGCAGATCATAGGCATTGCCAGAGTTTTCCAGCAACCGGGCACAGAGGTCTACAGAAGATCCGCTTTCCATACCGCCGTAGGCGACAGAACCGCCATTACGGAAGAAAGAACCCAGATCAAAGTTTGCGGACAGGCGGATCTCTCCGAAATACAGGTCATAGTTGCCGTAGCGCAGGGCGCTGGTGAATGCATCGGGATCCAGCACCTTCACGGTGATGTCAAACCCTACCTTGTTGAGGTCGGACGCGATACGCTCTGCGGTGAGTCTGCGCTGGGTATTGCCGGCAGCCACGATCATAGTACCTTCCAAGGGTACAGCATAGCCCTTGTGGTAGACATCCAGAATACCGTCGCCGGTGTAATCCCGGATCTGTGCCGCATCCAGCGCATCCTGGAAATCATCCAGATCGTAGTCATAGGTGGCAGCCAGACCGTGATCATAGCAGGAAGCAAGGGGAGATGCGGGCAGAGAAGCCGCTTCGGCAGAGCCGCCCATATCTTCTGTGACAATGGTTTCCCGGTCAATGGCAAAGGTGATGCAGGAGCGGACAGCAGAGCCGGAGAAGGCTTTTTTGTTGCTGTTGAAGCCGATGTACTGCATGACCGTGGTGGGGGAATACCAGCTTTCGGAGTCGTTGTGGAAGCTGGCATAGGCGGCGGAATTGGGGTCAGACCAGACCAGATTGATCTCGCCGTATTCAAACTGATCGCGGATGTTGGCGGAAGTGGTGCAGGGTGTCAGTTCCACCCAGTTGCAGGAAATAGGGAATTCTTCCTGCCACCAGCCGTTGTAAGGCTTCAGTTTGTAGCTGTCATCATAGACGAAGGGACCTGTACCCAAGGGAACGGGATCTTCGCCTGTGCCAAATTGAATGACAGGGAAGTCCAGCAGCAGAGATACTGCTTCATAGGCGGTGTCGGTTTCAATGATAATGGTGCGGTCGTTATCCGCCTTGAATGCATCAATGTGGTAGAAACGGTTGCCGTAGTAGGGACAGTTCTTTGCGGTTTCATAGGAATAGACCACATCCTGCGCCGTCAGAGGTTTGCCGTTGTGGAAGGTCACACCGCGACGCAGAATGATGGTGGTGGTTCGTCCGTCTTCGGAAACGGAATATTCCGCAGCCAGAACAGGCTCTGCCTCGAAACGGGCATTGACGACATAGAGGGGCTCATACAGCAGACACATAATGGCTCTGTTGCAAAGGCTGACGGTGGTGTAGGGGTTGAGCCCGTAGGCTTCCTGGTAGCCCAACCGAAGCACCTCCAGAGATTGAACCTCCTGCAAAACGGCATCGGCCGCCATCTCCGGAGCAGGCTCGTCATCCTCTTCGGCAGGCTCTTCCAGAATGGTTTCTTCACCGGTGAGGAAGGATGCAAAATCAAAGGAGGAAATATCGGAACAGCCGCACAGCATAGAGAGTGCCAGCAGCAAAGCCAAAAGCAGGATCAGCCGTCGTTTCAATATTTTCACCTCATTTCAACATGATGATACCGGCAAGAGAGCCCCGTTCGTTGCCCACCGCCCGATGGGACCAATAACGGTCTGGCTGGCAGCGGGTACATTGGGGAGAGATGTCCAATTCTCCAACACCGGCTCTCTGGAGCCACAGGGCGTTGAGGAATTTGTTGTCTACAAAATATTTTTCACCCTTCTGGGCGATAGCGGTAACTGCCTTAGGGCCCAGGGCATCCAGCATGGCCTGGGGTACATCCCAGTCCGTTTCAAAGCAGCATTTGCCGATACACGGACCGATGGCAGCACGGATATTCTCCGGCTGGCACCCATACTCCCGCACCATGGCCTCCACGGCCTTTGCTGCAATACCCTGTGCCGTACCTCGCCAGCCGGCATGGACAGCGCCAATGGCTTTCCGCACTGGATCAAAGAGCAAAATGGGGGTGCAGTCGGCGGAAAATGTCACCAATGCCACGCCGGGACGATCAGTGATCTGCCCGTCACAAATTTCGGGGGTATCCCGATACAGACCTTCTCCGCAGTTTTCTTCCGTGACCACGCGGACAATGTCCGTGTGCCGTTGGACGGGAAAGACAGTCTGATCCGGGGAAAATCCCACGGCATTTCCCAGAATTTCGTAGTTTTTCACCACATTTTCATATACATCTCCGCGATGGACACCCAAATTCAGAGAGGATAGATATCCTTCACTGACACCGCCAAAGCGGGTGGAGAAGCAGTGAATGCTGCCCTCCAGAGAATCGGCAGTGTGATATTCAAGGGTTCCGATTTTGATGTCGTGAAACATGGTGCCTCCTGAATTAGCTGTTCAGATCTTTGTCCAGACAGCAGTTTTTGTACTTCTTTCCGCTGCCGCAGGGGCAGGGGTCATTGCGGCCAACCTTGGTCTTTTTGACCACAGGCTGTTTCTTTACGGTCTTGTCGCCAGTGCCGGTGGAGGTGATCTTTGCCACCTTTTCCCGCTTCAGTTCTGTCTGGGGACGAACCTGGGTCAGGAACACACGGCGGACAACCTCTTCGCGGATGGCATCGATCATGGCTTCAAACATCTCGAAGCCTTCCCGCTTATATTCGATCACAGGATCCATCTGACCGTAGGAGCGCAGGACAATACCCTGCCGCAGGTCACTCATGGCATCCAGATGATCCATCCAGTATTCATCCACCACCCGCAGGGTGACCACCCGCTCCAGTTCCCGCAGAATGGGAGCGGTGAGAGCAGCTTCCCGGGCAGCATAGCTCTGCAGCATCCGGTTCAGCAGATCTTCGGTCATATCCTCATTGGACATGGAAGCCAGATCCTCGTCGGTCAGTGCCCATGCACCTTTGGGGAAATACAGATTCTCAAACTGTCCGCGAAGGGCATCAAATGCCTCCCGGTCAATGTGGGGCTGTTCGCCAAAGGCGGCAAAGACATGACT
This sequence comes from Candidatus Avilachnospira sp., assembly GCA_045589035.1. Classification (GTDB taxonomy): domain Bacteria; phylum Bacillota; class Clostridia; order Oscillospirales; family Oscillospiraceae; genus Avoscillospira. The sequence continues at coordinate 7,169 of JAZNFJ010000130.1, forward strand.
CTGGGCAACAGAGCGCATCATGCTGTGGATGGTCTTCTGCAGATCCTCACCGTCCAGAACCTGTCCGCGCTGACCGTAGATGACCTTACGCTGGGTGTTCATAACATCGTCATATTCCAGCACACTCTTTCTGGAGTGGAAATGACGGCTTTCCACAGTTTTCTGGGCATTTTCGATGGCGCCGGAGAGAATCTTTGCATCAATGGGGGTGTCTTCGTCCAAACCCAGGGTTTCCATCATGGCTTTGATCCGGTCAGAGCCGAACAGACGCATGATGTCGTCTTCCATAGACAGGTAGAACCGGGTTGCGCCGGGGTCGCCCTGACGGCCGGAACGGCCACGGAGCTGGTTGTCGATACGGCGGGATTCATGCCGCTCCGTACCGATGATAAACAGACCGCCAACAGCGCGGACAGCTTCCGCTTCCTTGCTGATAACTTCTTTATGCTCTTTGTAGACCTTTGCAAAGGCGGCTCTGGCCTCCAGAATGGCGGGGTCAGAGGTTTCGGCATAGGAAGTGCATTCCACGATCAGCTCTTCCGGCATGCCGGCTTTCCGCAGATCGCTGAGAGCGAGGAATTCCGGGTTACCGCCCAGCATAATATCGGTACCACGGCCTGCCATGTTGGTGGCAATGGTCACAGCGCCCAGCTTACCGGCCTGAGCAACGATCTCCGCTTCCTTTTCATGGTGCTTGGCATTCAGAACGTTGTGGGGCACGCCCTCTTTTTTCAGCAGTTTGCTGAGCAATTCCGACTTTTCAATGGAAACCGTACCAACCAGCACAGGCTGTCCCTTGGTATGGCATTCCTTGATCTGGCGGATGACAGCCCGGTATTTTCCCGCTTCGGTCTTGTAGACCACATCGGGGTCATCCAGTCTGGCAACAGGCTTGTTGGTGGGAATTTCAATGACATCCAGTTCATAGATACCCTGGAATTCTTCTTCCTCCGTCAAAGCCGTACCGGTCATACCGGAAAGCTTGTTATACAGGCGGAAGAAATTCTGGAAGGTAATGGTGGCAAGGGTCTTGGATTCATTGGCCACTTCCAGACCTTCCTTGGCTTCAATGGCCTGATGCAGACCTTCGTTATAACGGCGGCCGTACATCAGTCGGCCGGTGAACTCGTCCACGATGATCACCTGACCGTCCTTGACCACATAGTCAATGTCCTTCTTCATCAGGCCGCGGGCCTTCATGGCCTGGTTCAGATGGTGGGACAAGGTGGCATTTTCCGGGTCAGACAGATTTTCCACAGCAAAGTGCTCCTCTGCCTTGGCAATGCCCTTCTGGGTCAGGGAAACCGTGCGGGACTTTTCATCCACAATATAGTCGCAGTCATACTGGTCCTGCAGTTCCTTTTCATCGGTGGTGGCAAAGACCTGCTTTTTCAGGCGGGAAACAAAGAAGTCCGCCATCTCATACAGCTTGGTGGAAGCTTCCCCACGGCCGGAAATAATCAGAGGGGTTCTGGCTTCATCGATCAGAATGGAGTCCACTTCGTCCACGATGACAAAGTTGTGACCTCTCTGCACCATCTCCTGCTTGTAGATGGCCATATTGTCACGGAGGTAGTCAAAGCCCAGTTCATTGTTGGTGCAGTAGGTGATGTCAGCATTGTAAGCGGCTCTGCGCTGGTCAGGGGTCATGCCATTGATGATCAGACCCACACTCAGGCCCATGTAGCGATAGACCTTGCCCATCCACTCGGAGTCACGCTTGGCCAGATAGTCGTTGACGGTGACGATATGCACACCTTTGCCGCTGAGGGCATTGAGGTAAGCGGGCAGAATGGCTACCAGAGTCTTGCCTTCACCGGTCTTCATTTCTGCAATACGGCCCTGGTGGAGGACAATACCGCCGATCAGCTGCACCCGATAGGGGCGCATACCCAGCACGCGGGAAGCTGCTTCCCGGATGGCGGCAAAGGCATCCACCAGAATGTCGTCCAGGGTCTCACCCTGTTCCAGCCGGGCTTTCAGTTCCGGTGTTTTGGCCTTCAGTTCTTCATCAGTCAGTGTCTTATACTGCTCCTCCAGAGCAAGGATGGCATCCACCTGATTTGTGAATTTTTTAATCTCTCGCTCGGAGCGAGTGCCGAACAGTTTATCGAATAAACCCATCTATTTCCGTTCCTTTCGGGAAAATATTATCATTCCACTTATTCTACCACAAAATGAGGTGTAAAAAAAGGATAATTTGTGAACAATCTGTGGGTCTTTACAAAATTTAAGAATTATGTTAACATGGGTCATCCACCTTTTTAGAAGGAGTGAAACATATGAAACGAAACTGGCTCAAACGGGGTGCGGCAGCGGCATTGGCAGTGTGCCTTCTGACGCAGAGTGCATCCGCGGCTGTGTTCCACAATAATAGTTTGCAGCTGACGAAGGATTTGCTGTTGGAGAGTACATACGCGGGGGAGGAAAATTCCTCCACCCGGGAGAAAATTGTCACCTATACACCCGGTGGGGATGTGTGGCCCATGGTGGTCTACGGCGATAATCTTTATGGCCGCAGCACCATGGAATATATCCGGGAATATTTGGAAAACGAGGGACTTTCTGCTACAGCAGCCATCAATGCGGCATTTTTCGATATGTCCACCGGTATCCCCTACGGCATGGTGGTTACAGACGGCATTCTCCGCAGCGGTGGTGACGGTCAGACAGTCTGTATTTATGAAAATGGCAGACTGGAAATTGAAGAAACCATGCTGCGGACGGAAGTTCTCTGGAACGGACAGTCCATTGCAGTCAACTTCAATAAGGCGCTGACCAAGCAGAGCGGATATTGCCTGTATTCCCGGGATTATGACAGCAGAACGAAAAACGGCATTTCTTCCTACAATGTGATTTTGCAGGCAGAGCGGGGACAGCTGAAGGTTTCCGATCAACTGCAGGCAACGGTAACGCAGATCGTGTCCGATGTGACCTCCTGCACCATTCCGGAGGGCTGTTTCGTCCTTTCTCTGGCAACAGAAACGGACTATACCACCGCCATGGAGCAGATGCAGCAGATCACTGTAGGCGATACGGTGACCATTTCCACAAGTATCAAACGGGGCAGCGAGAACCTTCAATATGCTGTCGGTGCCGGCGATCTTTTGGTAGACAACGGTGTTGCCCAGAGCGAGTTTAAACTGGACAGTGCGAAGAAGCAGGCTGCCAGAACAGCCATTGGCATCAAGCGCAATGGCGATGTGGTCTGTTTTACCGTGGATAAGCGCAGCGGTTCTGACGGTATGACCCTGGAACAGCTTGCCCAGCGAATGATAGATCTGGGGTGCGTGAAAGCGGTCAATCTGGATGGCGGCGGTTCCACTACAGCCGGTGCGGTCCTGCCCGGTGATGCAGCTTTTGGCATCATTAACGATCCTGCCGACGGCGCCCAGCGTCCCTGCGCCAACTTCCTGTTCTTTGTCCGGGAAACGGCTCCCGCCGGTCCTGCCGCCAGACTGCATCTGTACCCCTATGATGCAGCGGTGCTCCCCGGCGGTCAGGTGGAACTGACGGTGAAGGCTACGGATGCTGACTACCGTGCAGCGCAGGTGCCCGGTGAAGTGTCTTTCTCTGCAACAGGCGGTTCCGTTACCAATTCTGTCTTTACAGCCTCTCAGCCGGGCAAGGTGCAGATCATTGCTACGGCAGGCGGTATTTCCGGCTCTGCAGAGGTGCAGGTGGTACAGACGCCTACGGATATGACGGTGCTGAACGATGCGGGCAGGGAAGTGAAGGAAATTCTGCTGGAAGTGGGCGGCTCTGTGGATCTGACCGCTAAAGCCGAGTATTACGGCATGGAATTGGCAGCCCAGGACACTTCTTTCCGATGGGAAATTTCTGAAAGCCTTGGTACAGTGGACGAAAACGGTGTTCTGACGGCTGTGGCTGAAGGCAAGGGTGCGTTGGTGGTCACCTGCGGTCAGCAGATTAAATCGATTGCGGTGGAGATCCGCGCCAATCCCTTTGCCGATACTCAAAACCACTGGGCAAGAAGCCCCATTGCACAGATGTACTTTAAGGGTGTCCTCCAGGGCTCCGGCGGTACAGACGGTATTCTGTACTACAGACCGGATGATTCCATGACCCGGCAGGAATTTGTGGTATCCATGGTCCGTGCATCCGGTGTGGATGTGGAGGATTACAAGGATGAGGAACTGCCCTTCGAGGATCTTTCCGCCATTGCAGACTGGGCATTGGATGCCGTGCGGGCTGCTTATGGACTGGGGTGGTTCACCGGCAGCGGCAAGGGCGAGAAACTTTATGCCCAGCCCATTGCCACCATTACCAGAGAAGCTGCCATGACCATGCTGGCCAGAAGCATTTCTGCTTCCTCTGAGTCCGATGCCTTGGAGCAGTTTACCGATGCCAGCCGCGTGTCTGACTGGGCAGAAGCAGCACTGACTGCCATGGTGGAGCGGAATATCATCAACGGCATTGACGGCAAGCTGGTGCCGCAGGGCAATGTGACCCGGGCACAGGTTGCAAAAATGCTCTATATGATGCAGTAAAATTGACAGACCCCGCCTTTCTGTGATAGGATAAGCCACAGAAAGGCGGGGATTTATCATGGATCTTTGCAACATCAACGATATCAAGGACCTGCTGGGTCGCCATGGCTTTCATTTTTCCAAAGCCAAAGGCCAGAACTTTCTGACCCAGAGTTGGGTCCCTCAGAATATTGCCATGGAAGCCGGTGTGGATGACACCTGCGGTGTATTGGAGATCGGCCCCGGTATGGGACCTCTGACCCAGCAGCTTTGCCTACGGGCGAAGAAGGTCGTGGCGGTGGAAGTGGATCTGAAGCTGAAGCCTGTGCTGGCAGAAACCATGGCACCTTATGACAATCTGGAGATCATCTTCGGGGATGTGCTGAAGCAGGACATTGCCGCTTTGGTCAAGGAAAAGTTTGATGACCTGCGGCCCAAGGCCTGTGCCAATCTGCCCTATTATATCACTTCAGATATTCTGGCGGCGCTGCTGGAAGCCAAATGCTTCGAATCCGTTACCGTTATGGTGCAGAAGGAAGTGGCCCAGCGGATTTGTGCCAGACCCGGTACAGCCGCCTACGGCGCATTTACCGTGTTCTGCCAGTATTATACAGAGCCGGAGATTCTGTTCGATGTGCCGCCCCATTGCTTCATCCCTCAGCCTAAGGTCACCTCGGCGGTCCTGCATCTGCAGGTGCGAAAAGAGCCTGCCTGTTCCGTGAAGGATGAAACCATGTTCTTCAAGGTGGTCCGCGCTAGCTTTGCGCAGAGAAGAAAGACGCTGGTCAACGGACTTTCCGCAGTCTTCGGCAATCTCGGCAAGGAACAGCTGACACAAATTCTTCTGGACTGCGGATTTACCGCCAATGTCCGCGGTGAAACCCTGTCTTTGGCAGAGTTTGCACGGCTGGCAGATGCGATTGGCGAAGCGATAGCTAAATAAAAATAAGAACTGTACCGGATGGTACAGTTCTTATTTTTTGATCTTGAGGATTCGCAAAACTTTGTTGAAGCAGATCTTTGCCCAACGGATGTAAGTGGGGAAGAATAGGGAAGTGTATCGTTTCTGGGGCCTTGCCAGAAAATCTGTCAGCTTTTTCAGGGTGTTTTCCCATTCTGCCAGCACCAAGGTTTCATCCGGTTTGTGCCATTTGTGATAGCCAACCCCCAGATTGACACCGCAGATCCGTCTGCAGAGAATTTGCAGATCGCATCCGCCGTTGGTTTTGCTGTCTATAAAACCAAGATCCTGCTCAATATAGGATTTGAATTTCTTTGTATTATCTACCTGATTGAACAGGCAGCAGTCCGTGCCTTTCCAGTCCAGTTCTGCCATCCAGCAATGGCGGTTTAGTTCCCGGAACAGCTTGGGATTGCTCTTTTTTAAGAATTTGGCACCGTGCTTGCCGAATTCTTCACCGTCTACAAGGACGATGCTGTGTCCGCAGTCTTTCAGCTGCCAGAGCATGGCGCAGCCGGCTCTGCAGTCAGCGCCGATACCGCAGCTTTCTGTGCCGCTTTTGAAGATACCATCTTCCAACAGAACTTCGTGCTCACCGGTAAAGTTTTTTTTGTAGGAACGATCCCAGACCGTATCCATATGTGCCACCAGTACTACCCGGTCTTTTCGGGTTCCGGGCAGATAGACATATCGCTGCAAGGGCTTTTCTCCCTGTCCGCAGACAGCGCCGGGCAGTCCGGCAAACCGATCAAAGACAGCATCTCCGCTGTCCAACGGCATATTCAGAAAATCAAACAGCAGATCTTTCATTTCAGTTTATCCTTTAAGCGGAGCAAGGCCAATGCCGTTGCAGGAAAAAAACAAAACATCCCATAAAAAAATTTACTCTGCACAGGCAATGCACGCATGATCTCTTTTCGATATTTCCGCAGTACCTGACACATTTTTTTGCTGTCTTCGCTATAGGGTTTGTGCTTGCGGATACAGGTGGTAAAGGAGGCAAAAGCATCCCGTTTCTGAATATCAGCGTACTGTTTACGGCCGAAACGTTCCTCGCTTTTCCAAACCAGTTCCCGGCGGTAGAAGCGAGACCAGAAAGCATTGTAATCATAATTCCAAGAAGTGTTATTTTGGTGTAGTCTCTGGTAGTACCATACTTCTTCCAGAAAAAAACAGGCTGTCCCCTTTACCAGATTTTCATAGAGGAAGAAGTAATCTTCGCCTATAAACAAATTCGTTTTAAATCTGGTGTTAGCAATGTAATCTGTTCGTATCATCGTGCCAATCAAGAGGGAAAGATGCGCATCTCCGCCAAAGAGTGCAGCCAGTGTATCTCCGTGAGAGTGGCGGAAGGTGTGTCCGAGGGACGAGGTATCGCCGTACTGAATGCTATTCCAGTTGTTTTCACGATATTTCTTTGTTTTTGTCGTGGCCATATCTGCATTTCCGGTTTCGAGAGCGATGACAAGAGTTTCCAACAGCATAGGATGGATGATATCATCGCTATCCAGAAAGAAAACATACTCACCGGTTGCGGCATCCAAGGCAATGTTTCTGGCTGCGGATACACCTTTGTGCTCTCCTGCAAAAACTTTAATTCTTGCATCGTCAGCAGCCATTTTGCTGCAGATACTTCCTGTGTTATCTGTGGAACCGTCATCCACAAGAATGATTTCAAAGTCCTGATAACTCTGCGCCAAAACAGAACGCAAACATTCTTCAATATATTTCTCTCGGTTATAAACGGGAATAATGACAGAAACCATAGAAAAACCTTACTTTCTCAGCTTTTTCAGTACTTCTTCGAAATAATCCGGCAGGGGGCAGGAAACCGTGACGGCCTCGCCGGTTCTGGGGTGACGGAAGGTCAGTTCCTTGGCATGAAGGCACTGGCTGTGCTGACCCAGTTCCGGCCTTTTTGACCCGTAGACCATGTCGCCTAAGATGGGGTGTTTCCGCCAGGAAAGATGGACACGAATTTGGTGGGTTCGTCCCGTTTCCAGCCGGCATTGCACCATGGTGTAGCCGGAAAACCGCTCCAGTACCTGCCAATGGGTCACGGCATGTTTGCTGTTTTTCTCGGTCACGGCCATTCGCTTCCGGTCCGTGGGATGGCGGCCAATGGGAGCGTCGATGATGCCACTGTCCTCCTTGATGCCGCCGACCACAATACATACATAAGTCCTGCGAAGGGAGTGATCCTGCAGCTGTTCAGCCAAAGATTGATGGGCAAAATCATTTTTTGCCACGATCAGAAGTCCGGAAGTGTCCATATCGATGCGGTGGACAATACCGGGACGCAGCTGACCGTTGATGCCGGACAGGCGATCCTTGCAGTGGTACATCAGTCCGTTGACCAGCGTACCGGACCAATGTCCGGCAGCAGGGTGCACCACCAATCCCTTGGGCTTGTTGATCACCAGCACATCGTCATCCTCGTAGACAATATCCAGCGGAATATCTTCCGGCAGAATGTCCACTTCCTGCACTTCCGGCAGTTCCACTTCCAGAAGATCCCCTTCTAAGAGCTTTTCGTTCTTTTTGATGGGTCTGCCGTCGCGGGTGACAAGCCCTTCTTCCAGCAGCTTCTGGGCTGCGCTTCGGCTCAGTTCCGGACACAGCCGTGCCAAAGCCGCATCGGCCCGTTCGCCGGATCGGTCAATTTCCAGAACCATGCTTTTTCTCCTTTTCGCTGCTGTCAAAGAAAAACACATAAATGCAAAGCAAAATTGCTCCGCAGACCACGAAGCAGTCTGCCACATTGAACACAGCAAACTTCATGAAGGTCACTTCAATCATATCAATGACGTAACCCAGACGCAGCCGGTCAATGAGATTGCCTACGGCACCGCCGGCGATGGCAGCCAATGCCCAAAGCCCGGTGGGATGATTGACCCATTGCTTCTTGATGGCAGCCACAATGAGTGCCAGAGCAAAGACAGTTACCACCAGAAAGAACCAGCGACCGCCTTCCAAAAGAGAAAAGGCCATGCCGGTGTTTTTGATGTAAGTCAGCTGAAACAGCCAGGGAATGACGGGTACTTCACCGCCCAAAGGAATGTTGGAAACAGTGAGATATTTGGTAAACTGGTCTGCCGCAACGATCAGTGCGGCAAAGACAGCCAAAGCAGCATAGAGCATGGAAGACCTCCAAGTTTTTTGCATATTATACCACAGGGGAAGGCTGTTGACAAACAGTTTTGGAAAAAACGGATTGTAACGAATTGACATAATTTTGACTCCCTATTGTTGTTGCAATTGATTATATCAATGGGATATACTAACAATGAATCAGACTGCAAAGGAGGGATTCCCATGAACGGCAGTAAAGGTAAATCGAAAAAAGTGCTGTTGATCGCGGGGATTGCCGCGGTATCAGCAGCCGTTGCGGTGTTTCTGGGTGTGTTCTTCTGGGGGCTGCATCTGAAGGGCTTGGATACGGTGTTTCCCAATGTCTGTGTGTCCGGTGTGAACATTGGCGGCATGGACGAGGAAACTGCCATTGATGCTTTGGAAACCAGCCTGTCCAATACCCATGCCACCAGAACCTTAACGGTATTGCTTCCGGACCGGAAGCTGGTTTTTGATCCGGAGATGGCAAACTCTCCTCTGGATACCGCTGCCATGGTGGATGCAGCCATGTCTTACGGCAGAGATGGGGGCGCCTTCAAAGTGCTTTCCACCTATGTAAAATGCAAAGAGTCTGCCTATATTCTGGATATGGGCGATTTTCTCCGTGTGGATACGGAATATGTCCGTTCTCTGATCGATAAGACTGCCGAGGATGTTTCCCAGCAGATGTCACAGTCGGAAGTGACCATGGATGAAGAAGCCCAGATCATCACCATTCAGTTGGGCTATAACGGACGCAGTCTGGATGCAGACAAACTCTACGAAAAGGTCATGGCGGCATATGAATCCGGTGATCTGTCGGACATAGAATTTTCCTATGATCTGGTGCCCTATGACATTGTGGATCTGCAGAGTTATTACAATGAATACTGTACCTCTGCCCGCAACGCCTACTACGATAAATCCACCAAAACCATCGTGGAGGAAAAGGAAGGCTACGGCTTCGACCTCATCGCTGCCAATCAGCAGCTTGCCCTTGGAGAAGAAGGCTCTGTCATTGAAATTCCTCTGCAAGTGCTGAAGCCGGAGATCACCCTGGAGGAGTATAAGTCCAAATATTATGGCGATACTTTGGCTTCCTATTCCATCAACTATACCGGCAATTCCAACCGAACCACCAACCTGAAGTTGGCCTGCGAAGCCATCAACGGCACGGTTCTCCAGCCCAATGAGATCTTCTCCTTTAATGAAATCGTGGGTCAGAGAACCGCTGAAAAAGGGTACAAGGAAGGCATCATCTATGCCGATGGAGGCTCCAGCGAGAAGGAGATCGGCGGCGGTATCTGTCAGATTGCTTCCATGATCTATTACTGCACTTTGATGGCAGATTTCCAGATCATAGAGCGGGAACCCCACATGTATGTGGTGAGTTATGTAAACCCTGGTATGGATGCAACAGTCTATTGGGGTGCGCTGGACTTCCAGTTCCGCAACACCAATTCTACACCCATCATGGTCAACACCACTGTGAAAAACGGCACAGTCAGTGTCAGTCTGACGGGCATCAACGAGCATGACTACACCGTGAAGATGACCTATGAACTGACGGCCACTACACCCTACGAAGAAATCGAAGAGCTGGACGAAACCAAGCCGGAAGGCTACCGGGAACTGGTGCAGGAACCCCATACGGGCTACACCTACTGGACCTATAAGAACTTCTACGACCTGCAAGGGAATTTCCTGCGGAAGGAGAAGTGCGATATCAGTGTCTATGAGAAATATGATGCCAAGTATATTGTTGGTCCTGAGCCTGTGGCAGAGGAACTTCCGGAAGAACTTCCTGAAGATGAGATCTGGACAGACGAAATGTGGGAAGAATATTATAACGGATATTAAAAACACAATCGCCCCATCGGCACAGCCGACGGGGCGATTCTTTTACAGTTTTTCCACTTCACAGACGGTCAATATACCGTTATCTACACGGAAACGGAAATCATAACCACCGAAAGCAACTCCATAGATCCGTTCCGGATCGTTCTGATAGGAGGGTCTGGGGTCCTGTGCCAGCAGACCCAGAACCGGCTCCATGAGCCGGGGCGGCACATGAGCCTTCCATTCATCGGGAAACACCACTTCCAGCGCATATTCTCTTACAGGCTCAGCAAAACCGCCGGTGGCATCTGGATGGCTGTCGGTGTAGGGGAGATAGGGCTTGATGTCCAGAATAGGTGTGCCGTCCATGAGGTCAGCGCCTGCCACGCGGATCACAGGTCCTTCCGGTGTATGCAGATCCACTCCCAGCAGCTTTACGGAAGAAAGTCCGATGGGGTTGGGGCGGAAGGGGGATCTTGTTGCAAAAACACCCATACGGGTCTTGCCGCCAAGTCTGGGGGGTAAGACCGTGGGGGACCAGTTCTCCCGGATCGATTCAGAGAATATCCACAAAAGCCATAGATGGGACCAGCCTTCCAACCCTCTCAGGGCATCCTCATTTCGGTAGGCAGGTGTAAAAACAATGCGGCTTTCCACCTGTTCTACCAGTCCGCTTTGCCGGGGAATGCCGAATTTGGCAGTATAATCGTTGTGAATATAAGCAATGGGCTGAAATTCCATGAAAAATCTCCTTTGGTGATTTCCTTTATTCTACCATTTTTTGGCACCTTGACATATACCCCTATGGGGTATATAATTTTATTATAACGGAGGTGTGAAATATGGGAGATTGCTGTAAAAAAACGCTTCGGGGTGAAGAGGAACAGAAAAAGCTGATCAACCGCCTCAACCGCATCGAGGGGCAGATCCGTGGTATCCGTTCCATGGTGGAAAGCGATACCTATTGTAACGATATTCTGATCCAATCGGCTGCGGTGTCTGCCGCAATCAATGCCTTTAACCGGGAACTGATTGCCGGACATATGCGAAATTGTGTTGCCCGGGATCTGCGTGCCGGTGATGATGCGGTCATTGACGAACTGGTGCAGACCCTGCAGAAACTGATGAAATAGGAGGGGTGTCTATGCGGAAATTTGATGTAACCGGTATGACCTGTGCTGCCTGTTCTGCCAGAGTGGAAAAGGCGGTTTCTGCCGTGGACGGTGTGAGCTCTTGTTCTGTCAATCTTCTGACCAATTCCATGATGGTGGAAGGCGGCGAGGATGCTGCCATTGTTCAGGCTGTGGAGCAGGCGGGCTACGGCATTTCCAATCAAAAAAATAGGGAAAAACCAACCATTGAGGATTCAGAAACGCCGAAAATGAAAAAGCGGCTGATCAGCTCTCTTGGATTTCTTGTCATATTGATGTACCTTTCCATGGGTCATACCATGTGGCATTGGCCTGTGCCAAGGTTTCTGGGGGAAAATCCTGTAGCTTCGGCCCTCGCCCAGCTGCTGCTGACGGCCATTGTTCTGGTCATCAACCAGAAGTTTTTCATCTCCGGCACCAAGGGACTTCTCCATGGTGCGCCCAATATGGATACATTGGTGGCTTTGGGCGCATCGGCAGCCTTCGGCTACAGCACCTATGTGCTGTTTGCCATGTCTGCTGCTCAGCTGGCAGGGGATACGGCTGCGGTGATGGAACATCACCATGATCTGTATTTTGAATCGGCGGCTATGATTGTGACCCTCATTACTGTGGGCAAAATGCTGGAAGCCAGATCCAAGGGAAAGACCACCAATGCACTCCATAGTCTGATGAAACTGGCACCCAAAACTGCAACCATCCTTCGCAACGGCACAGAAACGGAAGTGCCGGTGGAGCAGGTGGTGCAGGGTGACATTTTCGTGGTTCGTCCCGGCGAGAATATCCCGGTGGACGGTGTGGTTCTGGAGGGCGAAAGTGCTGTCAATGAAGCGGCCCTGACCGGGGAAAGTATCCCTGTGGATAAGGCAGAAGGCGACGGTGTTTCTGCCGCCACCGTCAACGGTCACGGTTTCCTGAAGTGCCGTGCCACAAGAGTGGGAGAGGATACCACCCTTTCCCAGATTATCCGTATGGTGTCCGATGCCACTGCCACCAAGGCCCCCATTGCCAAAGCGGCAGATCGGGTGTCCGGTGTGTTTGTGCCGGTGGTACTTGCCATCGCGCTGGTGGCTACGATCATCTGGCTGTTGGCAGGGCAGACCTTCGGTTATGCGCTTGCCAGAGGTATTTCCGTTCTGGTCATCAGCTGCCCTTGTGCTTTGGGCCTTGCCACACCTGTTGCCATTATGGTGGGCAGCGGCATGGGAGCCAAAAGCGGCATTCTGTTCAAAACAGCGGCAGCATTGGAAGAAACCGGCCGTATCGAAATCGTGGTGTTGGATAAGACAGGCACTATCACAGCCGGAACACCCAAGGTGACGGACATTGTGCCTGTTGTGGGTACGGAAGCAGAACTTCTGGAACTGGCGGCAGCCTTAGAGGCCAAAAGCGAGCATCCCCTTGCCAAAGCCATTGCGGCAGAAATGAAAACTGCTGTTGAGGTTACGGATTTCCGTGTTTTGCCGGGTAATGGATTGATGGCAAGTCTGAATGGCGATGTGCTCCGCGGCGGTAATCTGGCATTTATCTCCCAGAAAGCGGAGATTACCGAGGAAGTGAAGCAAAAAGCTTCTATGCTGGCAGAACAGGGCAAAACGCCCTTGTTCTTCAGCAGGAATGAACAGTTGATCGGCATGATCGCCGTGGCGGATACCATCAAAGAAGACAGTCCCATTGCTGTAAAAGAGTTACAGAACATGGGAATTAAGACAATTATGTTAACTGGCGACAACGAAAAGACGGCAAAAGCCATTGCCGGGCAGGCTGGGGTCGCAGAAGTCGTCGCAGGTGTTCTGCCTGATGGCAAGGAGCAGGTCATCCGAGATCTGAAAAAGCAGGGCAAGGTCGCCATGGTCGGTGATGGTATCAACGATGCTCCCGCACTGACAAGAGCGGATGTGGGCATTGCCATTGGCGCAGGTGCGGATGTGGCTGTGGATGTGGCCGATGTGGTGCTGATGAAGAACCGCCTGTCCGATGTGCCTGCGGCCATTCGGTTGGGCAGAGGTGTCCTGCGGAATATCCATGAAAACCTGTTCTGGGCATTCTTCTATAATGCCATCGGTATTCCTCTGGCAGCCGGCGCGTTCGTATCCTGGCTGGGCTGGGAGTTGAATCCCATGTTCGGTGCGGCTGCTATGAGCCTTTCCAGTTTCTGCGTGGTATCCAATGCCCTGCGGCTGAACTTATTGAAAATTCATGATCCAAAACATGATCATAAAAGAAAAACCAAGAAAAAGGAGAAAAAAGTGATGACAAAGACCATGAACATCGAAGGTATTATGTGCGGACATTGCGAAGCACGGGTGAAGAAGGCTCTGGAAGCTCTGGAAGCCGTGGAGCTGGCAGAGGTCAGCCATACTGCCGGTACTGCCGTGGTGACGCTGAAGGCAGCGGTTGCCGATGAGGTGCTGAAAAATGCCGTAGAGGCACAGGATTATAAGGTCATCTCCATCCAGTAAAGAGGAAACCGCCGGGGGATTTACCCCGGCGGTTTTCGACCGAAAGCCCTTGCAATTACGCATTTGGTATGATAGTATAACGGAGCAAACGCGGGATTAGTTCATCGGTAGAACGGCAGCTTCCCAAGCTGCATAGGCGGGTTCGACTCCCGTATCCCGCTCCACGTTAAGTGGACATCCGCTTTGGTGCAACATGCATCGAAAGGGTGTCCGCTTTTCTTTTGAAAAGCCTTGATTTGCAAGGGATTTTCAATACAATTTAACGAAACCAGGCTCTGGGCGATGTATCATCATCACCTCGGAGCCTGGTTTTCTTTTCATTTGAGATACACTTTTTAACGAAACATCGGGGGTATGCTCATTTTTCCTGTCAGGTATGTGCATTTTAAGTGTTCCTCTTTGAGGGTTTTCGTCTTGGAAACCAGACTGTACCCCTGATGCTTTGTCATGTGTGAAGTCGATGGTTGTCTTTGTTTGTGTTTTTATGCAGGTCGGATTCGAGAATCAACTTTTGAAAAATATCTCTATGGCGATGGAAAAACTAAAGAACAATATGCTGAACGGTTGAGAAATGAATAAAACAAAGGAATCTTAGAGGAGACAACGCATCTGAGAGCCTGTTCTTAGAATTACACCATCGTGTTTATACTGCTCCCATTTTTGAAGCAAAACACCAGCTGCCCGTCCGCATGTTCTGTCACATAATCGACTGTGGCATACCACAGGGCATCGCTGAAGGGAAGCGGCAGAATATTCGGCTTGGAGATTTCGGGCAGGAAGATTTTCAGGACTTCAGCTTGAATCTGCTGCTTTTCTTTTAGGGTCTGTAGCTTTTTCTGTTGCGTCTTCAGGCGTTTGCACTTCGTTTCCAGTGTGCTATACCGGGTGGGCAGGCAGTTTGGCCAACGATCTGGGATGCATTTTCATCCACGCACTGCCGAAGCCGTGCGGACAGGATTTCCAGCTTTTGTAGGCTGGCGTTAATCTGGGCATCCATGGCTGTGCAATCAGTCATCTTGTGGAGAATGACTCTGCCGCCTTCCAACAAGGCTTCGCGATCGGACAGAAGTTCACTCAGGGCGATGATAAAAGATTGCTTTAAGTCTCTTCGTATGGTGATGATCAATGATATGGAAAATCTGCAGCGCTATCCAGCTTTGCATCAACCCTTGTTCTACAAATTTTATTTTAAAATTCTGATAATATTAGAGTAGCTATATGAATTTTTCTGCCGCTTATTGCAAACTGTTCCAAAATGCAATATAATTATTATAATAAATTAATACAAAAAGGGGGATTTGTCCATGGAACCAAGAATTTTTGTAAGTTCTACTTTTTATGATTTGAAGTATGTAAGGGAACAATTAGGAAACTTCATCGAGGGCTATGGTTTTAAACCAGTGCTGTTTGAAAATGGCGATGTTGGATATGGATTAGGAGAGGAACTAGATCAATCGTGTTTCGCAGAAATGAAAAACTGTGACATGGCCATATTAATTATTGGTGGTAGATATGGGTCTCCTGTGTCTGAGGAGCGCCTGGAAGATGGAACTGCAAGAGATAATTTTGAGAAGTATACTTCTGTTACTTGCAGAGAATTCAATACTGCGATTAATAATAAGATACCTGTATATGTGTTTATTGAGACTTCTGTTAACCAACAGTATAGTTTGTACCACAAGAATAAGGACGCTATTGAGTCAAAAAAATTTGAATTAGAGTTTCCTGCCGTGGATAACATCAATGTGTTTCGTTTTATATACAACATTCGCTCGATTCCCCATATACAAATTGAAACCTTTACACGCACTAATGATATTGTGAGTTATTTAAAAAAACAGTGGGCGGCGCTGTTTAGACAGTATCTCCGAGAACGAAGAGAAGTTGGAGCAATTAAGAGTGTAGAAACACCCATGCAGGAAGTCTTATCTAAAGTTAAACAGATAGAGATTACACTTGACAGAATAGTTGGTAAGGTGGTTGGTGCGGATACCGATGAGATTGATGCAATTCAGGCAGAAAAAGAAAAAGAAGATACTGCATCAAAATTTGCGCGTACATTTGAGTTTTTGATGCTTGATCCATCCATGGAAAAAATTAAAAATTACTTAGAGTTCTTTATCAATGAAATTGCTTGTCGAGATTCGAGTAAGTTCTTGGAGTTGCCATTTTCTGACGACCCGGCAGAGTTGAAAGAGTTTTATTCTGCCTTGGAGCATTATGATACACAAGTGACAGATGTCAAGTTAAGATTGGCGTTTGATAGTAGATTTATTGATAATATTCGAAAATACAAAACGGACATAGTTCCAAAACTATTGGAGGTATCAAATCTGAAACTGATGAAATTTCTTTGAATATAATTGATACTTGAAAAAACTGGTGTATATGCTATAATAATATTCCCAAAATGAGATAATGGAGAAGATGGCATTATGAATAGAGAGAAAACTAGAATGCTTATTCTGCTTTCAAAAGATGTCGAAGAAGCAGATAATGTAGTTGTTGGCGCGGGTTTTGTTTCTGTCAGGGAGAAAATTGCATTTTTGAGGGGGATGTTTGACTTCGCTCTTATTGGCAGACAAGATGCAAAAATGCAAGACACGGAAACGGCAGAAAGAATGGATTACTATGCTATTTTGTCGACCATCCTGAATAGTAGATGGGAGGACTAAGATTGGCTACAGAAGAGTGCATTAAAAACCTTGCTGCCGAAGTAAATAAAATTTCCGAAAAGTATCAGCTTATTCATGCAACTTTTGCAATTGAGAAATTAATAGAAGAAAAATTAAGGTCTTGTGTCAAGGAGCAGATAGCAGAGATTAGGCAACAGCTGATCACTGAGACAGACAAAGAAGCGCAAGAACGTCTTTACAAACAAGTTCAGGAATTGACAACCGATATTAGTGCTAAAGTTAGAATTGTTGTTGAGTATTTGCCTCAGATTGATGAGGACAGTGCGCGACTGACACGTTCGGGACGGAATACTTTTTTGATTATTCTCCCCAAAAGTATGGAGAATATTAGAAAAGATGATGATACTATAGATTTTGAACGATTGCGTCGCTTGAGGAAGCTTATGGCTCATGAACTGGGGCATATTGTGTTACATACAGGTATTCTTTGTCAGATGGAAGAAATATCTAACGAGGAAAAAGAGACAGAGGCAGATTTGTTCGCTACTATCCTAATTGAGCTCCGTAAAAAACGCAATGAGGAGATATATTCTGGCGCACATTTCAAGGATATTTAATTGGAGTTATTACTGTTTTCGAGTTTGGAATGTAATGCTGCGACAGGTAGTGTTGCATGGTATCAACTAATATAGTCTCTGCGAAACAAGCGAGACACCCAATAGGGTGTCTCGCTTGTTTTATGCGGGGGTCGTTGGCGAAACCAAGGTTCGATCTGTGAGCGCCCAAGAGCGTAAGTATCGCACCGCGCGATTGGTTGGATGGCCTTTGACCAATCTCATATCCCGATCCACTTTAATGTTTTGTCATGTATGAAGTCGATGGCTGCCGTTGCTTGTGTTTTTATTCTCATCTGCTATAATATTTACAGAGTTACGCAAAGGAGAGTTGCTATGAATCCAACATCTGCACAGAAAAGAATAGCATTCGGATATAATCGCAATAATGGTCATATTGCCATCAATGAAGGACAGGCTGCTCTTGTGAAGTTGATTTACGAATGGTATGCCGAAGGCAGGGGGCTGGGCGAAATTAAAGAAATGTTAGAGGAACTGCATGCTCCGTCGCCTCAGAATAAACCTACATGGGGAAAGCAGGCGCTTTCCAATATTCTCTCGAACCCTCATTACCTCGGATCGGATGTCTATCCGGCAATTGTTACTCAGGAGTTGTTCGATGTGGTGCAGACTATCAAATCTGCCAAAGCTGCCCGGCATTCCGGTCGTGGCGATTAATATGCATATTGAAAAATTCCTGCTTCAGTAAACAGATTTTTATGAAAATAATAGTAAAACCGGCCACTACAATCCCTCAAATAATAAAGCTTCAAAAGGTTGCAGCATACTGTCGAGTCAGTACCTTGCAGGAAATACAGCACCATAGTTTGGTGGCTCAGCAGCAATATTATGAGCAGATGATCCGAAGTCGTTCTGACTGGATATTTGTAGGTGTGTATGCCGATCAGGCATCAGGACGCAATAATTTGAAAATGCGTGCGTTTCAACAAATGATAGAGGACTGCCGAAAAGGAAAGATTGACCTGATCATCGTCAAGTCTATCAGTCGTATGGGTAGAAATACTGTTCAGTTTTTGCAATTGCGTAAGGAATTGAAATCTTTGGATGTTGATGTGTTTTTTGAAGTTGAAAAGTTACATCTACACGATCCAAAGACCGAACTGATATTGTCGATATACGCGAGCTTGTATCAGAATGAAAGCGAGTCTAAGAGTTTTGCGGTGCGCTGGGGGATTCGTGCGAGGTTTGCTGACGGAACATCAGGTTTTATCAATAGACCGTGCTATGGCTACCGGCAAGAAGCAGATACATTGGTGCCTGTTCCGGAAGAAGCTGAGATTGTGCGGTTGATATATAAATGGCACAAGCAAGGCAAGTCCCTGCGTAAAATTGCATCCGCGCTGGCGGATATGGGTGTAAGATCTCCACGAAACAAGCCTACCTGGAGCATTGAAACGATCCGAAAAATCTTAAACAATGAAAAATACTACGGAAATGTTTTGTTGCAAAAAACATATGTATCAAACTATTTTACAGGAAAGCAAAGCCCCAATTGTGGTGAGTATGCAAAATATTTGATTGAAGAGCATCATTCTGCAATTATAAAGAAATGAGAGTATTCTGAAGCAGGTTGATTTTATAATGTCAGATGGGAAGTCTTGAAAACTGGAGTGTTTGAGTATCGGTCAGAAGTCGATAAAATTAAAAGTATCATTGAAACCAACGGAGTCAAACATCGGTGTATGGATAAAAATAAGAAAGGGGTAGAAAAGTGAATAAAGCGAAAATCCAATTGTTTTTTGCGAGGTACGGAAAATGGGTATATACCGCGCTTCTGTTAATTCTTGCAGGAATAGCTTTTTTCCTGTGTAATAAGTTTAATGTTCTTGACAAAGTAAGCAAATGGCCTGGAGAAACTGTAGCGGTGGTTGGAACTTTATTAGGTGCGATTATCGGTGGTGTTTTCACTTTAATAGGAAGTGTATATGTTAATAAAAAGCAGCTCAAAGCACAAACTCATATCAAGAAGAAAAACCTTATATATAAGCCGCTATATGACGAACTGTGTGCTATAGAAAATGATATTCTCTCGGATAACCCTTTCCCAAGCATGATTGTATTTGAAACGAGGGATTTTGGGGGTCTTAAATATCCTCAGTATACAGTTTGGGGCAGAATTAAGTCTGATACTCGTTATTTGGAAACACCCGAGGCACTTATCTCTGAGATGGAATGTTTATATTCGAAAATCGTTGAATACTTAAAAACTCGTAGTGGAAATAATGAGGAAATAACGGAGTTGACAAATAGCATCCTTCAAGAAGTCATAGGAACACAGAGTACAATCGTTAATTTAGGAGACTGTGTGATAGAATATGCTTTAGAGGAATCTCAAAAAGATATTTATGAATATTGCAAATTTGGTTTGAAGGATAATGTTGATGCAACCGATGAGCAGCGCATGGAAATTAATGTACTGTTTTATGAGAAATGCAAGGACAATGCCACTATCAAAGAAATAAAGAAAGTAAAACAAGAGTGGAATATGCAACAAGCAAAAGTCATTGATCTTTTGACAGCCTTAATTCAGTATGTCAATGTCAAATATGAGGGCTAAGAAATGCAATACGGTTTAAGAGATTATGAAGTAGAGAGAATCATTCGTCGTTCGCTCAACAAGAACCCAGATTTGAAATATTACATAAACAATGATTATCTTGATGAGTTGATCTCATTGCTTGTTGAGGGTGTAAGTCAAGCAATCGAAGCAAACAATAAAAAGGTGTTTGAGGACATTGAGCGAGAACTCCGCTTAAAAATACGCTGAGCATTATAAACTTTAATGCAGAAAATAGGGCGGATTTGTGTGTTTTACATGATACATAAATCTGTTTCTTGTAAGTCTGCGTCTGTTGCCAAACTTTTGCGAAAGGCACATATTTTAACAACAGCAAATCACAATAGACTCCTGAAAAGAATGAAAACAAACCTTTTAACGATACCTCCACCTTTTAACGATACATGCACCTTTTAACGAAAGGTCGGGGGTATGCTCATTTTTGTATCAAAATAGGTCACTACTTCCAGATAAGGGACTCTGATTGTGGTACAGTCAGAGTCCCTTTAACTATATTTCCTATTGTGCAAAAGGGATAAACACAACGGGTGGTATTCTCTGTATTGCACAAAGTTTTTAAAAGACCCCAAGAAACTCTGCTCAAAACGCAAGTGGCGGTTGACAAAACAACTTAAAATGCTAGAATATACTTAAACCTATTTGTAAAATTTATACAACAACAAGGCGAAAAGAGGGAAGACAATGGCAAAAGAAGTAGTCCGTATGGAGGCCATTTGTAAGGAATTCCCCGGTGTTCGTGCGTTGGATCAGGTCGATTTCAGCCTGGATGCAGGCGAGGTCCATGCGCTGGTAGGTGAAAACGGCGCGGGTAAATCCACACTGATGAAGGTTCTGACCGGTGTTTACAAAAAAGACAGCGGCAGAATCCTGATAGACGGACAGGAAATGGAATTCCCCAATGTAAAGACGGCCATGGATCAGGGTATTATTATGATCCATCAGGAACTGAACCTGATGAACCACCTGAGTGCGGCAGAGAACATCTTCATCGGCCGTGAATTCAAGCACCCGGGCGGTGTTGTTCTGGATCATAAGAAGCAGAACCAAATGGCCAAGGAGCTGTTTGACAAGCTGAATGTCAATATTGATCCCACGGTTCGTGTTGGTTCTCTGTCCGTTGCCCAGCAGCAGATGGTAGAGATCGCCAAGGCACTGTCTTTTGATATCAAAGTCCTGATTATGGACGAGCCCACCGCTTCTTTGACCGATGACGAGATCGAGGATCTGTTCCGTGTCATCCGGATGCTCAAGGCGGAGGGAACGGCAATCATTCATATTTCCCACCGTCTGGAAGAGTTGGCTCTGATCGCGGATCGTATTACGGTCATGCGTGATGGCGGCTATGTGGATACGGTGGATGCCAAGAGCGTGAGCGTGGATGAGATCATTAAGATGATGGTCGGCCGTGAGATTTTTGTTACCAAGCAGCAGACCAAGGATTTTGAAGGTCAGCCTTATACACTGGAGGTTGAGGGTCTTAATGCCGGCTCCAGTGTCAAGGATATCTCCTTCAAGGCTCATGCCGGTGAGATTCTCGGCTTTGCCGGTCTGGTGGGCGCAGGCAGAACCGAAACGGCTCGTGCCATCTTCGGTGCAGATCCCCATACTACCGGTGTGATCAAGGTTCATGGCAAAGAGGTCAAAATCGATACCCCCAAGGATGCCGTCAAAAATGGCATTGCCTACCTGTCGGAAGACAGAAAGCGGTTTGGCTTGTCTCTGCCGCTGGATGTGGATGCCAATATTTCCATGGCCTCCATGGGTCATTTCTCTTCCGGCGGTGTGATCAACTTTAAGAAGAGCCACGATAATTCCGATCAGATGGTTAAGCAGCTGTCTATCAAAACACCGTCCCTGCAGCAGCTGGTCAAATTCCTTTCCGGCGGCAATCAGCAGAAGGTGGTTCTGGCCAAGTGGCTGACGAAAAATTCTGACATTCTGATTTTCGATGAGCCCACAAGAGGCATCGATGTGGGTGCCAAGAGTGAGATTTACAAACTGATGAATGATCTTGCCCAGTCCGGCAAGACGATCATTGTGATCTCCTCGGAATTGCCTGAGATCATTCGCTGCTGCCACCGTGTTCTGGTCATGTGTGAGGGTCAGATTACCGGCGAGGTGGTCGGTGATGATATCAATCAGGAAACGATCATGAAGTATGCAACCCAGCGCAAAATGTAGAGGTGAGAAGTATGAACACATTGAAAAATAAGACTCCCGGTTTTTTGGCAAAACATCCTGCCGTGAAACATAAGGCGATCATCATTGCTGCGCTGATTGTCATCTGGATTGCGTTCCAGTGCATGCATTCTACTTATCTCAGCTATACCAATATTATGACGATTCTTCTGGCGACTTCCGTCAACGGCATTCTGGCTCTGGGTGTTGCCTGGACGATCATGACCGGCGGTATCGACATTTCCATCGGTACGGTTATGACCTTCTCCTGCATCTGTTCCGGCTTGATGTTCAATGCAGGAATGCCCATCGTTATCGCCATGATTTTGGGTGTTCTGGTTGGCGCACTGTGCGGCTTCTGCAACGGCTTTATGTCCGCAAAGCTGGGCCTGCCGCCCATGATCGCAACCCTTTCCATGCAGATGATCACCAAGGGTCTGTCCCTGGTGTTCTCCGAGTGCAAGCCCGTGTATTTCTCCGATTGCGCATGGTATCAGAAACTGGCTACCGGCAGCTTCCTTGGCATGAAGGGCTTCTACAATGCCATTATCATTCTGTTGGTTCTGGCTGCCATTTCCTACTTCCTGTTTGCCAAGACCATTCTGGGTCGTTTTACCCTTGCCATCGGCTCCAACCGCGAGGCTGCCAGACTGTCCGGTATCAATGTTGACCGCTGGCTGATCACGATTTTCTCTGTCTGCGGTGCTTATGCAGGCATTGCCGGTGTGGTCATGTCCTCCCGTCTGAATTCTGCCCAGCCTGCCCTGGGCCCCGGTTATGAAATGGATGCCATTGCCGCGGCAGTTATTGGCGGCAACTCCCTGTCTGGTGGCGAAGGAACCATCGGTGGCGTCATTATCGGCGCACTGATTATCAGTTCCATACAGAACGGCCTGCGAATCATGCAGGTGTCCACGGAAAGCCAGTCGGCGATTATCGGTGTTGTTTTGATCATTGCAGTTGCCTTCGACCAGATGAGCAAGAAGCGGAAGAAGAACTAAAATGATTGAACAATAAAAAAGGAAAATGAAAAGGAGTGTCCCCAAATGAAAAAGATTGTAGCATTGTTGTTGGCCCTGATGATGGTCCTGTCCCTCGTCGCTTGCGGCGCAGAGAAGGAAGTCGCAGAAACCCCCGCAGATGACCAGCCCTATGTTGCCATGATCGCTCTGGGCTACAGCCACCAGTTCTGGCAGGCTGTGAAGCAGGGTGCTGAAGAAGCAGCTGCTGAGTACGGTGTCACTGTTACTTTCGAAGGTCCCGAAGATGAGACCATGGTTGACAAGCAGGTCGACATGCTGAACACCGCAATCCAGAACAACCCTGATGCCATCGCTATGGCTGCTATCGATGTGGAATCCGTCACCGGCATTCTGAATGAGCAGAAGGCCAACGGTATCCCTGTCGTCGCTTTTGACGCTGGTCTGGGCGCTGAACTGCCTCAGGTCACCGTTTCCTGCAACAATGCCGAAGCCGGCAAGCTGGCTGCTGTGAACGCTGCTGAGCTGCTGGGTGATGCAGGCAAGGTTGCCGTTCTGGGCCATACCGAAACTGTTCCCGACGGTGTTGCCCGTGTGGAAGGCTTCGTGAATGAAATGAAGGAAAACCACCCCAACATCGAAGTCGTTGACATTCAGTATGCTGAAGGCGACCACATGCTGTCCGCCGAAGCTCTGAAGGGCATGCTGCTGGCCGATCCCGAGATCGATCTGGTTTACTGCACCAATGAAGGCGCTTGCGTCGGTGCTTACAACGGCATGAAGGAACTGGGCGTTGTTGGCGAAGTCCAGCTGGTTGGCTTTGACTCCTCCAAGGCTCTGAAGGACGGTATCCGCAGCGGCGACATCGCCGGTGCTATCACCCAGGATCCCGTTAAGATGGGCTATCTGACTGTGGAAGCAGCTGTCAAGCTGATGAACGGCGAAGATCTGGGCACCGATTTCATCGATGCTGGCTTTGCATGGTACACCGCAGAGAACATGGATTCTCCCGAAATTGCTCCCTGCCTGTACGACTAATATCTGCATACAAAAACGCGGCTGTCTTCGGACAGCCACTTTTTCTGTGCAGTTATATA